>NZ_JAOPWR010000333.1 GCF_025965585.1 Pseudonocardia sp. | reverse complement strand
CGAGGAGGATGAGCACCAGCACGGCCGGGACCAGGACCACCAGGAAGCGCCGCCACAGCGTCCGCCCCTCGGGAGACCGGCGATGGCGCACCACGTCGGACCAGTGCGCGATGTCGTGCTCCATCATCCGCTCCCTACTGTCCACGAACACTGTCACTCTTCTAACTGTGACAGTGTCTGATGGTTACGTTGAGGCGGAGATCTGTACACGCACGGCCCGACGAACTGTCATGTGACTCAACTATTTTTGGATGACGGACCAACAGTTGCGCAGTGCGAGGCGCGCTGACCTACTGCATTGCCGAGTGCGATCGTGCGCACCACCCCGGTCCCCCCGGGCGTCCGTCAACCAGCCACCCCACCGGAAAGTGAGGCGCCCTCAGGTCGGCTCTCCGCGAGCAGCCGCCGCTGCACCTTTCCCGACGAGGTTCTCGGCAGGCTGGTGACGAACGACCATTCGCCGGGCACCTTGAACCCCGCCAGCCGTTCGCGGGCGAAGGCGCGCAGCTCGTCGGCCGTGGGAGGGGCGCTGCCCTCGGCGGGTACGACGAACGCAGCCACTGTCTCGCCCAGCCGCCGCTCCGGCACGCCGACGACGGCCACCTCGGCCACGCCCGGGTGCTTCACGAGCACGTCCTCTACCTCGACCGGGTAGACGTTCTCCCCACCGCGGACGATCTTGTCGCCGCGCCGCCCGGAGAGGTAGAGGAAACCGTCGTCGTCGAGACGGCCGAGATCCCCGGTGTGCAGCCAGCCGTCCGGGTCGGGTCGCAGGAAGTGCGCGGCCCTGGCCACCACCTCACCGACGCCGTGCTCGTCCGGGTCGTCGACGCGTAGCTCCACCCCGGGCACGGCGCGCCCTACCGAGCACAGCAGCTCCGGCCGCCCGTCCGCCGCCAGGCGGTGGTCGTCGGGGCCGAGGCTGGTGATCGGGCTGCCTTCGGTCTGGCCGAAGAGGTTGACCAGGTCGACGTCCGGCAGCACCTCCAGCACCCGGGCGAGGGTGTCGGGGTGGATCGGCGAAGAGCCGTACTGCAGGACCCGCAGCGTTCCGGGCTCGAGCAGGTCGGCCGCGAGCAGCATCTCGATCATCGACGGGACGAGGAGCGCGTGGGTCGGCTCCAGCGTCTGCAGGCCGGTCCACGACTCGACAGTGAACCGCGGTACAGCGACGACCGTGGCACCCGCTGCGAGCGCGACCACGACGTTCCCGCTCCCGGCGATGTGCGGCCACGGTGACGCCGTCGCATAGACGCTGTCCGGGGTGAGTCTCAGCAGCCCGATGTTGACGTGCGATCGGACGACCAGCCGGTCCTGCGCCATCGCCACCGGCTTGGGCCGACCGGTGGTCCCGGAGGTGTGGAGGTAGCCCGCGATCGCGTCCGGATCGGGCTCGGGCAGCGGCCGGGTGGACGCTGGAACGTCGCCGAGGACGGCCAGGCGCGCGCCCGCCGCATCAGCCACGGCGGCCCCGACGTCGACGGCGTCCGGCTCGCAGAGCAGCACCGCCGCCCTGAGCGCCGTCACGATCGGCGTCAGCTCGTGCACGGTGAGACGGGGGTTGAGCGGGGCGATCGGCGTGCCCAGGGCGGCGCCGCCGACCGTCAGTGCGACCGCTTCCGGCGTGGTGGCGCCCAGCAGGGCAGGCACCGGCACGCCGGGCGAGGCACCCAGTCCGGTCAGCCACTCGGCGATGCCGGAAGCCCAGGCCAGGAGCTCCGGACCCGACACCGACCCCGCCTCCGAGACGACGGCCGTGCCCCCACCACGGTGGGCGGCCGCAACCATCTCCGACCACGTGGCCGGCTCGGTCACCTGGACTCCGGGGAGTAGTCGTCGAGGAGCGTGCACACGACGGTCCCGAGCTCGCCCTGCTCGCCGCCCAGGGCGAAGTACATACTGTCCAGGACACCGCGCCGGTCGGTGACGCTGCGGGGAGATCGGTCGGTCACGGTGCTGAGCTCCTCGCCATTTGACGAACTGACTCAACAATCTAACGGATTGAACCGCCGCCCTCTACCTACCCATCAGATCCAGCACGGTCTCCACGTCGCCGCGGACGAGGTAGTCGCGCGCCTCGCTGAGGTGCTTGCGCCACAGCCGCTCGGCCTCGATCGCATCGCGCGCCTCGACGAGGTCGACGACGCGGTGGTGCGCCGACAGTCCTTTCCGGCTGGCCCGGTCAAAGACCGGGGTGCCCACCGTGGACTCCACCCGCGACAGGTTCGCCAGCTCGATGATGTGCTCGAGCATCCCCATGATCAGCTGCAGTGTCTGGTTATCCGTGAGCTGGACCAGCAGGGAGTGGAAGGCGACGTGGGTGCGGATGGACTGCATCGTGTCCTCCTCCGCGTCGTGCTCGGCCAGTGCCGCGCGGAGCACCTTCAGATCCTCCTCGGAGCGGAGCTCGGCCAGCAGCGCTACGCACGGCGGCTCGATCACGATGCGGGCCTCGTAGAGGTCGACGAGCTTGGTGCCGCGGTACTCCAGGATCAGTCCGGCGTGCCGCGCCGCGACATCGGGATCGGGCACCTGCACCCGGGCCCCACCGTGGGCGCCACGCCGGACCACGATCAGCGACTCGGACTCCAGGACGCGGAACGCCTCGCGCAGCGTGGGACGAGAGACGTCGAACTGCTCGAGCAGCGTCGCCTCGGGCGGCAGCGCGTCGCCCTCGGCCAGCTCGCCGCGCACGATCTGCCTACGCAGGTGGTCAGCGATGAGCTCGGCTGCCTTGGGCACGCGCAGTCTCTGCCCGACCTGACCCCGCGCCGCGCCGTCCCGAGTAGACCACCCGGCCATCGGAACCCCCTCCGTCTTTCGACCACGCGCGCACCGCGGGTCGCAGATAGTATGACCGTGATGGTTCCGGAGGTTCGGGACGCCGATGACCAGACCCGAACAGCGTCCTGAGCCGGTCGCAAGAACCGTTCCTCAGACGTTCCCCACAACGTCGTCAGGGCCGACCGTCCGCCGAGGGACCCCCTAACCCATGAGGTCGAGCACCGTCTCGACGTCTGCACGCACGAGGTAGTCGCGGGCCTCGGTGAGGTGCGTGCGCCACAGCTGCTCTGCGCCGTCGGCGTCGCGCGCCTCGATGAACTCGACGACGCGGTGGTGCGCAGCGAGGCCCTTGCGGCTCGCACGCTCATGGGCCGGCGTGCCCACCGTGGACTCGACACGCGCGAGGTTGGCCAGATCGATGATGTGCCCGAGCATGCTCATCAGGAGGATCAGTGTCTGGTTACCGGTCAGCTCGACGAGCACCGAATGGAACGCGACGTGCGTATGGATCAACCGCACCGGATCGTCCGCCGTGGCGTCGTGCGCGGCGAGGGCGTGACGCAGGCACTCCATGGTCTCGTCGCTGCGCAGCTCCGCGAGCAGCGCGACACTTGCCGGCTCGATGACGATGCGGGCCTCGTAGACGTCGCGCAGGGTCGTGCTCCGGTGCTCGAGGATGAACGCGGCGCGCCGCGCCGCCACCTTCGCGCAGGGCACCTGGACACGGGCTCCCCCGTTGGCCCCGCGCCGCACCGTGATCAACGACTCGGACTCCAGCACACGGAACGCCTCGCGCAGCGTCGGTCGGGACACGTCGAACTGCTTGAGCAGCGCCGACTCCGGCGGCAGCGCGTCGCCTTCCTGCAACTCGCCGCGCACGATCTGATTACGGAGGTGGTTGGCGATGAGCTCGGCCATCTTGGGAACGCGCAGCTTGTGGCCCACAGGACCGAACGAAGCCCGGGCGGGAGGCTCGTCGCTTGGCTGGGCGCCCACGCTCCGAAGTGTGGCACGCATCAACCTCCTCTTAATAAGTGTTAAGAGTTATCTCTTTACTGGGGTTCGTCTAGCATCGTCAGCAGGGCAGTCCCCCGCACCCACAGGTCGCCAACGTCACCGGCGGAGGACGCGGCATCGACCGCACCCGCTGCCTCGAACCCGCCACCAGCGCGCTCGCGCTTCCGGTCGCGAGGAGCACCTACCGCGGCCCGGATGGGGCAGTCGTAGGGCATCCGTGACCGCGAGCGCCCTGAATCGTTGAGATCATCTATTGGATGACGATCGAAGGAGCTCCATGACCGGCGTCGAGGTGACCGTCGAGGGACTGTCGAAGTCCTTCGGGCGGGCGAACATCTGGTCCGACGTGTCGCTGACCCTGCCCCCGGGTGAGGTCAGTGTGCTGCTGGGCCCGTCGGG
>NZ_JAOPWR010000331.1 GCF_025965585.1 Pseudonocardia sp. | reverse complement strand
GCTTCGCCTCCCCGGCGATGCGCTTCACGATGTCCCTCGGCTTGGTCACAGAGTAAGTCTATCCCGCACTAGACGCAAGCCGTCAAGCCTGGCCTAGACGCATCGGCTGCGGGCTGGTGCGTGACACCACGCGTGACACGAAACGGCGTCGACGGCTGGGTCTGTAGCGGTTCCCGGAGTGTGTTCGTGTCGGGATCGTTGCTGGTAGAGGGGTTGGGTGGGGGTGGCGGATGGCCTTCCAAACTAGCTACGCGGGTTCGATTCCCGTCGCCCGCTCAAGCCTCTGACCAGCAGTTATGCTTTTTGGGTATGGAATTGAGTCGAACTGTGGGCTAGCCGAGTGAACGATGTGGCTGGTGCGTGACACGAAAACGGGTCGACTGATGATGTCGACTCCGCGCTGGTGAGGCTGTGGTTGAGGTTGAGCTCCGGCTCGCCGGCGGCGACTCAGGGAGCACCTCGGTCGGCGATGTAATGGACGCCGCGTTCGGGCGTGACACCACGCGTGACACGAAATCTCTGCGGCCGCGGAGGTTGTGGCGTGGGACGGGGCTGCCCCAGCGGGCGCGCCTCCCGGCTGCCGGTCGGTTGACCGTGCAGGCGAGGCGGCGGATGGGCTTGCGCAGTGGCGCCGGAGTATAGCGGAAGCTAAACTTGGGCCCAAGGAGGCGACGTGTGGGAGGTCTACCTGACGGATGAGGTCGATCGTTGGCTCGACGAGTTGGCGGTCAACGATCCGGAGAGTCACCGGCAGGCGGTCTATGCGATCGAAGCTCTGTCTGAGGGTGGTCCGAACCTGGGTCGGCCGTTGGTGGATCGGATCAAGGGGTCGTCAATCCACAACATGAAGGAGCTGCGACCAGGCTCGTCCGGCGCGACGGAGATGCGGATCTTGTTCGCGTTCGATCCATGGCGTAGCTCGGTGCTGCTGGTCGCGGGGGACAAGTCCGGCCGGTGGAGTGAGTGGTACCGAAAGGCCGTGCCGCGTGCGGAGCAGCTCTACGAGGCGTATCTGAAGGAACGGGCGGCAGAGGGCGAGGAGGAGGGCCGATGAGCACGGTTCGGTGGTCGGACGTTCGGGGCAAGCATGTCGAGGCGATCGGCGAGCAGGAGGTCGAGCAGGGCAAGTCGCGGTTGCTCGCTCAGGTGCGGGCACATCGTCTGGCGGAGATGCGCAAGCGCCGAGGGCTGACCCAGCGTCAGGTCGCGCAGGCGATGGGCGTGACGGTTGGGAGGGTCAGTCAGATCGAGAACGGCGAACTGGCTGGGATCGATGTCCTCGACCGCTACGTGAGCGCGTTGGGCGGGGATCTGCAGATTGTCGCGAACTTCGGGGACGAGCAGATCAAAGTCGGCTGAGCACGCATCAACTGCCGCAGGACGATCTGGCGGTCCAGGTTGGTGTCGGGTGGCGAGCCCGACGGCAGTCGCACAGCCGAGTGAACGGTCGGGCATCCGCGAGATGTCGCTTGCGTCTGCGACGGCTTGCCGTCGTGACCTCCAGGTTTGGACTCCATCCGCTTCGCGTGGCTTGTGGGGCTGCTTCCTCACGTAGCTCTGTGGGCCACTACGCTGCGCCTCCTATGCGAGGGGCGGTCAATGCGGTCAATCCGTGCAGTCGTAGGTATGCTCGGCGTTGCGGCCTTGCTGGCAGTGGTGATCACTGGGACGGCAGCAGCCTCGTCCGCAAAGGCGTGCGACGGTCCGTCCCATCATGTGCCCAGCGACCTGGCCGGCTGTAGTGCGCCAGCTGCCTCCACTGCCGCCGTTGCGCGCGATCGTTCCGCAACGCTTGCGGCGGCTCGGGCTGCTGTGATCAGGCAGGTGTGCCAACTGCTCAAACACCATGGACTGTCGAATCTGAAGCTATGTGAGGTGCCCACCTACCTTCAGCACGTAAGCGCTGGAATTCTTCCGTATAACCCGGCATCGGGCGACTCGCCAGATGTGGTATTCAACAATAGCATCTATTGCAATCCTGGCGACACGGCTACAGGTGAACTTCGAAACGTTCAGATTGCGAGTGGTTACACATACAGCTCGATGCAATCACCTGACAATCCGAACAGTATCTATGTGAAGGTCGTCCGGCCTCCGACCGACTTTGACTACATGAAGCACCCGACCGATGCGGACCTCATTAGCTTCACCTTCGACTTCGTGTGTCAGGACACTGCTCTGCCGGCTCACACGTAGCGCTGCTGCCGGCTGTGGCGGGGCCGCCGCGTGACACCAAACGTGACACGAAACGCCGTCGATGGGCGGGGTCGTAGCGGTTTTCGGAGTGTGGTCGTGTGGGGATCGTTGCTGGTAGAGGGGTTGGGTGGGGGTGGCGGATGGCCTTCCAAACTAGCTACGCGGGTTCGATTCCCGTCGCCCGCTCCACCTCTGACCAGGGGAAACTCTGGTGGCATGATCGCTGAGCCGGCTCGCGTGGCATCACATGTGGTGCGCGTCGGGGCTAGTGCCTCGTCCAGGAACGTTGGGGACGTAACCGGGTCGGCTTGATCAGTCCTGGTCCGGCACTGGAGGCTGTCCGCCGGAGGTGGTGGGCATGGCGCGAGAGCCCGAGGTCTTCGTCCGGGAGCTGACCCCGGACGAGGCGCAGCGGTTGGTCAAGATCACCAGGACGGCGCGGGCCGGAGGGCTAGGCCTTCTGACTCATGTTTGGCCAGTGCATATCCAGTGGCGGATACGGAACATGGACCAGCGTCTTGTACAGGATTCGATATGCCGCCTTCCCTCATCGACTGGGTGGTCTTCATTAGGCCCCTGTCAAGCGGTAGCCTATAGCGAGTGAGGGAAATCGACGTCCCTAGTGAAGCCCGCCCGAAATTCATCCACTCCACTTAGTAGCTCGTCTGACACCGGTGTCCGATTTCCTCGGCCGTCATGCAAATACGCTCGCGACCTATCGCCACTCGTCGAATCGCTTCCTATCATGACAGCCGCCAATCTTAGCCGCAGCGACGACAATTGAAAGGTTGCCTTTGCCATCTTCAACCGGGTTCTGCATATCCGGCACTGAGTGGCGGGTCGAACCCTGGATCGGTGTTGGCACCTGGGTCACCGTCGGTGCGGTGGGACGGCCGAGGCGCTCGATCTTGGTGACGAAGGGCGACGTCATCGCCTGCACGAGTGCGCCGTAGGCGACGCCGAAGTCGATCTCGTCCCCGACCGTGACGAAGTGATCGCCGAGGTCGACGACCAAGTGGTCACTGCTCATCCCGAGGATCGTGATGCCCTCGGGGGGCTGCAGGCCGGCGGGGTCGACGTCCTGGCGGCCGAGGGCGAGGATCGCTTGGTGTACTGAGCCGCTGCCGGTGCGGGCCGGCGCCTCACCGAACGCGGCCTGAGCACGATCTCCCCAGGGCTGAGCCGGTTTCACGGCGACCTCGATGACCTCGGCGGTCACCGTGAAGGCATCCGTGTGCAGGCCGGGGATCGGTGCTCGGTACAGCGGATCGACGCCGAGAAGGACGGCTTCGCCGAGCCGGAGTTCGTTGATCCTGCCGACATCGTCGGTGCTCAGGGCCCAGTTCAGGTTCGCCGAATTGCCGCCCGAGACGACCTCGAGCGAGATCCCGTGCAGTGCCTCGATGGTCTCCACGAGCCCGGTGAGTACACCCATGTTCCGGTCGTCGGGTACCACACCGTTCTGGCAGGCGAGGTTGGCTCCGAGCCCGACGAGCCGCAGAGCGGAGTGACCGAGGACGGCGCGCACGGCCTCGGGGACATCATCGAGCGCGATGCCTTCGCGCAGGTCGCCCAGCTCCACCATCAGCACGATGCCGTGCGTCCGCTCGGTCCGGGACGCCGCGCGGTCGAGCGCCGTCACCACGGCGACCTCGGTGTTCAGACTGACGTCGGCGACGTCGACGACCCGTCCCACCTGGCTCAGCATCGGTGAGCGGATCAGCGTGCGCAACGGGGGCCGGTCGAGTCCGGCCAGCCGGGCGAGGTTCGGCACCCGGGAATCACCGAGGCCGTGGGCACCGCCCCGGAGCATCGCTGCTCCGACTCCGGGCGAGCCCAGCACGGCCTTGGTGATCCCGGTGACCCGGATGCCCTTTGCGGCAAGGCGGTCCGCCAGGACCCGCGTGTTCTGCTCGATTTTGCTGAGATCGGTGTCGATCCGAGGCGCGGTCACACAGGGGTGATCGGGTCGGCCACCGCCGCGAGCGCGGGGAAGGCCGTCAGCACCATGTCGACCAGGTCCGACGCGGGGCGCGTCAGAGGGTCGGTGACGGGGAGGCCGAGCTGCGAGCGATGCTCCTCGATCGCGTCGGTCAGCTCGTCCTCGGTCATCTCTTCGTGGTTGATCGTGACCCCGATGACGCGGGTGTCGGCGAACGCCTCGATCAGCGCGATCTCGCTGGCCGCGGTCGGCATCGGCACCATCGGGAAGTCGCCGAGCATCGTGCGCTTCGGCGCGTGCTGCACGATCACCCCGGCCGGGCGGCTGCCACGCAGGATGTGAGCGGAGGTCAGGTACGCAGGGTGGCTGAGCGCGCCCTGGCCCTCGACCACGATCACATCGGGGTCCTCACCCTCGAACGCGGCGACGACCTGGTTCTCGACCTCGCCCGAGCAGAACTGCGGAACCAGCGCATCCAGCGCGACACCGTACTTCCCGCCCTGGATCAAGGTGGTCTGACCGGTGCCGACCATGACCGCCTTGATGCCGCGCGCGTTCAGCGCCTGGACCAGCAGGGTGGCGGTGGTGCGCTTCCCGATCGCCCCGTCCGTGCCCAGGATCGCGATCCTGGGACAGGTCACGTCGAAGATCCGGCCGGAGAACAGGTGCAGGTCGCGCTTGGCCTTCGGCCGGCGTACATCGGTGATGGTGACACCGGCGCTCACGGCAGCCGCAACGAACTCGGCGTCGTCGTTGAGGAACTCGTGCAGGCCGTTGATGATGTGCATCCCACGAGCGATGCCGTCGAGCAGCACGATCCGCTGGTCGTCCGACAGCAGGCCGTCGGCAGGCGCCAGGCCGCAGATCAGGTAGTCAGGTACCCGGCCGGCGTGCGAGATGGACTCGTCGAGCGACGCCAGCACCGGGATGCCGTTCACGGTGCCGTCCAGGAACTTCCCGGCATCGACTCCGGACCGGAGGCTGTCGATGACGCTGAGGACCTCGTACTTCTCCGAGTGCCGGACCAGGCCGTTGGCGGTCTTACCGTCCTGCTCGCCGAACTGCCCCTCGCAGTAGACAACGGCGGTGGAACCAGCAGGCAGCGCGAAGGGCGCCGCCGGGACGGCCCACTCGCTCTGTTCGGACGCAGCAAGAAAAGGGGCACCACTGACGAGCGAAGACATAAGATCCTCTGAGAAGTCTCAGAGAAGCCGACGGGATCGTGGCGGGGCAGTGAGCCCAACGTTGAACGAGTGGTCTGCCCTGAGGGTCGGCGAGATTACCGACATGTTAAGTGTACCCGGTCAGCCCTGACTGTGTTGCATCCGCCGGGCCCGCGCGATGTGGTGCGTACGACTCTTCGGTCAGGCTCTACCACGGCCCCCGCCCTTCTCGGCACCGAGGGAGACGTAGGGGAGTAGGGCGACCTCGCGGGCGTTCTTCACCGCGACCGCGACGTCGCGCTGGTGTTGGCGACAGGTGCCGCTGACCCGTCGGGCCCGGATCTTGCCCCGATCGCTGAGGAATTTCCGAAGCAGCCCGGTGTCCTTGTAGTCGATCTCCTGGGCTCTGTCCTTGCAGAACGGGCACACCTTTGGCTTGAACTTCGTCGGTACGCGAGCAGGCGGTTTCGCCATTGAGGAGTTCTCCAGCACTGGGTCGGGTCTCATCAGAACGCGACCGCCCTGGTGTAGCCGGCAGCCTAGCTCGCTACTCGAGTTGCATTCTTGGTTGGCAGCAAGCGCGCTGGGTTTCAGCTCGTTGCGCGCCGGCCCACCACCGAGGCGCTATGTCTCCGCTCACCTCCGACTCCCTGACCGTGACAGATCACTGATCCTGCGAGTCCCGGGATCCATATCCGTCCTACCTCACGCCCCCGGCGTGTCACAGGCACTTCGGCCCTAGGGTGCTCTTCACACCAATCCCAGGTTCGTGACGAACCCCCAACAGACCGGGTCGGCGTGTCGAGGCCAGTCCGGCGGCCAAGCCCACGGCGGTTGCCTTCGTGGTTGCATTTGCCGGCGATCGCATATGCTTGCCGGTCGACGTGCCGAGCCCCTCACCAGCGCCGCGACGCTCCGCGACTGTCGGCGATCGTTGATTCTCAGACCTCGAAAGCGTGTGTGTCGG
>NZ_JAOPWR010000323.1 GCF_025965585.1 Pseudonocardia sp. | reverse complement strand
GCGCGGGAGTCGACGATCGAGGCGTACGGGGAGGCGGTGATCCCCGCGCTCTGACCACAGAACGCCGGAGGGGATCGGTCACGATTGCGCCAGCCGCTCCCGGACACCGGTCGACACGATGAAGCGGTGATCAAGACCTGCCGCCGCGCCCTGGCCGTGTCCGGGCTCGCCGTACTCGCGCTGCCCCCTCGGCGTCACACTCGCCACCGGTTGATCAGCGCGCGTCGCCCGCCGTCACCCCGGCAGGGGCGGTGCGGTACGGCGCGTGAGGATCACGCCAGAACGGCCGCGTTCGTCGCGGCGCGTCGTCACGGGGCGGTACGGGTCGCTGCCGACGGGCGTGGTCACGTAGCCCTGCTCGGTCATGGGGACAGCAGCCGATCGACGAGATCTACCGCGCTCGAGTTCACACAAGCACGACCGGATCCCCCGCGCGCACGGTGCCGCCGCTCACCACCTCGGCGTACACGCCGGCGCAGGGAAGGACGCCGAACCCCTCGACGTCCACGCGGTTCTCCTCCAGCACGGTGCGCACCGCGTGGGCGGCCCGGGGCAGCGGGCCGTGCTCCAGCGTGGGTACCGAGCAACGCGGGGTGGGCAGGATGCCGCGCAGCCGCACCTCACCGACCACGATCTCCCGGCCGACCCAGTGGTTCTCCATGTACGGCGTACCCGCCGGCGTCGCGATCACCAGGTTGGGCCGGTAGCGCACGGCCTCGGCCCCGATCCGGTCGAGCGTGGCCGTGGTGATCAGGTGCACGGGCGCGTAGTCGACGAACGTGGTGCCGGTGGAACCCTGCGCGATCTCCAGGGTGCCGAACGGCACGTCCGCATCGACCCCGTGGGCGAGCACGTCCTCGGGATCGGGCCGCTCGACGGCGGCTCCGTCCGGGCGCACGCCCGCCAGGTGCACCTCCCGGCCGAGCGCCGTGGACAGTGCGCGGTCGACGTCCTCCACCGCGCTCCCGTCGGAGCTCGTGATGTGGACCCCCGAGCCGTCGAGGGTGGCGGTGAACTGCAGCAGCTTCCGCCACAGCCGCGGGTGCTTGGCCGTGGCCACCCGGCCGGTCTCGGCGTCGAGCAGGGCCAGGGCGCGGTCGCCCTCCACCCCGCCCGAGGCGAGCACCAGGGAGTCCAGGGCCTCGCCGAGCATCGACTTGACGGGGTACCGGTACAGCTCCGCGACCGTCCCGACCGCCGTCATGCCGGCCCCTGCGCCTTCAGCCACTTCGTGGCCAGCTGGACGTCCGCCAACGCCTTCTGCGCCTGCTCGACGTCGACGTTGAGCAGCTCCTTCTGCGGCAGCTTCGCCGAGACCGCGCCGAGCGCGTCCGCCCCGGTGGCCTTGGCCTTGTTGATCAGCGGCAGGACGTTCTGCGCGGGGAAGTTGTTCCTGGGGTCCTGCGGCGTCACGACGTCGTTGGCCGGTAGCGCGGGATCGGTGGTGAACAGGCTCCCGTTGTCGCCACCGAACGCGGTGAGCAGGGGTGTTCCCGCCATGAACAGACCGAGGGTGCGCTTCATCGTGGTGGGCTCCTTGCCCTATCGGGTCGACGCGGGAGACCCCGCACCGTTCGGGTGCGGGATCTCCCGGTCCGATCAGATCAGGCCGTTCTTCGTCAGCCAGTCCTTCGCGACCACGTCGACGGCGGGCTTGGTCGGACCGGCGGCCGTGGCGTTCAGGTTGATCAGCTCGTCGGTGGTGAGCTTGGCGGACACCGCGTTGAGCACGGCGGTGACGGCCGGGGTGGCCTTCGCCTTGTTGATCAGCGGCACGACGTTCTGCGCGGCGAAGTTGTTCTTCGGGTCCGCGAGTGCCACGAAGCCGTCCTGTGTGATGGACGGGTCGGTGGTGAAGATGTCGGCCGCCTGGATGTCGCCGTTCTTCAGCGCCGCGATGGTCAGCGGGCCACCGGCGTCGAGGGACTTGTAGTCCTTGAACGTGCAGTTGTAGGTGTTCTTGAGGCCGGGGATGCCGTCGGGGCGGGTCTGGAACTCCGGCGGCCCGCCGAACGTGAGCTGCCCGCAGTTGGGGGCGAGATCGGCGATGGAGGTGGCGTTGTACTTCGTGGCCGTCTCCTTGGTGACCACGACGGCGTCCTTGTCCTCGGCCGCGGACTTGTCGGTGACCGTCAGGTTGGCCGGCAACGCCTTCTGCAGCGCCGCGTAGACGTCGTCGGCGGAGGTCTCCTTGGCCGTCTTGTCGATGTACTGCAGCAGCACGCCGGTGTATTCGGGGATGAGGTCGATCGAGCCGTCCTGCAGGCCCGGGTAGTAGGCCTCCCGGCTGCCGATGGAGAGCTTCTTCTCCACCGTGATGCCCTTGGCCTGCAACGCCTGGGCGTAGATCTCGGCCAGGATCGAGTTCTCGGTGAAGTTGGCCGAGCCGACGATGATCGTCGACGACGGCGCGGCCGAGCCGCCGGAACCGCTCGACAGCGGGCTGCCCCCACCGCCGCCACAGGCGGTGAGCGCGAGCGCGGCGGTGGCGGCGACCGCCGTGGTGCGGATGATCAGGGAGCGTCTCATCAGGGTCCTCCGGGGGGTGGGGCTCAGGCCGCCTGTGCGGCGGGTCGGGGGTCGGGCACGGCACGCAACCGGCGGCGGCCGACGGCCGGAGCCACCTGCAGACCGGGCGAGACGAGCAGCTTCTGCAGACCGGCGAGCAGCAGGTCGGCGACGATGGCGAGCAGGGCGACCAGGATCGATCCGGCCACCATCTGCGGGAAGTCACGGATGGCGAGACCGTCGATGATGAAGCGGCCGAGGCCGCCCAGGGCGACGTACGCGGCGATCGTGGCTGTGGAGATCACCTGCAGCACCGAGCTGCGCACCCCGCCGATGATGAGCGGCAGGGCGTTCGGCAGCTCCACCTGGAAGAGGATCTCGCGCCCGCGCATCCCCATTCCGCGCGCCGCATCGACGATCGCCGTGTCGACGTTGCGGACGCCTGCATAGGTGCCGGCCAGGATCGGCGGCACGGCCAGGATCACCAGCGCGATCAGCGGGCCGGTGATCCCGAGGCCCATCAGCGTGACGAGCAGGATGAGCAGGCCCAGCGTGGGCAGGGCCCGCAGGCCGTTGGCCAGCCCGACGGCGAGGAACCCGCCGCGACCCGTGTGGCCGATCCAGGCGCCGAGGGGGACCCCGATGGCCAGCGCGATGATCATCGTCAGCGCGGTGTAGCCGAGGTGCTCGACCAGGCGTTGCGGGATGCCCTGCGACCCCGACCAGTTCGCGGCGTCGAACAGGTAGCTCAGGTAGTTCATCGCGCTCTCCCCGCTGCGGCGGCGATCCGGTCCCACGGGGTGATCGCCCGACCCAGGGCCAGCAGCAGACCGTCGATGACGAGGGCCAGCACCAGCACGACGACGATCCCCGCGACGACCTCGGAGGTGATGCTGCGCTGGAACCCGTCGGTGAACATCTTGCCCAGCCCGCCGAACCCGACCGTGGCCCCGACGGTGACGAGGCTGATCGACGACACCGTCGCGACACGCACCCCGGCCAGCACGACCGGCACCGACAGCGGCAGCTCGACGGCCAGGAACCGGCGCACCGGCTTGTAGCCCATGGCCGTGGCCGAGTTGACGACGATGGGCGGCACCGCCGACAGCGCGTCGGCGACCGTGCGCACCAGCAGCGCGAGCGTGTAGACCGACAACGCGACGATGATGTTGACGGGGTCGAGGATCTGCGTACCCAGGATCGCGGGCAGCAGCACGAAGAACGCCAGCGACGGGACGGTGTAGAGCAGCCCGGATGCGTTGATCGTGAGCGTGCGGCCGAACCTCGTGCGGTTGGCCAGCCAGCCCAGTGGGATCGCCAGCACGAGCCCGATCACCACCGGGACCAGCGCGAACACCAGGTGCTGCAGGGTGAGGCTCCCGATCAACGGCAGGTTGCCGAGGACCCAGGTCATGCCGAGTGCTCCCAGACCGGAGCGGCGGCCGGGACGAGCGCCGTGATGATGGCCGGCCCGATCATGCCGCCGCCTCGCCCTTGCGGACCCCCTCCAGGGCCCGCAGCACGTCGTCGGCGCTGATCGAGCCCGCCACGGCACCGTCGCCGTCGACGGCCACCCCCTGCCCGGACGGCGACGAGAGCGCCGCGTCCAGTGCGCTGCGCAGTGAGCCGGAGGTGACGTCGTAGAGCGACCCGCCGGGCACCAGGTGGTCGGCGCCGACGGGACCGGTGACCCCGCGGATCCAGCCCTGCGGGTGGCGCGAGCCGTCGACGACCAGCGTCCAGCCCTCACCGCCGGGCGCCGGCTCGCCCAGGGCCACCGTGGGCAGCTCCCCCAGCGGCAGCTTGGCCGAGGAGAGGAAGCCGAGGCCGCGGTAGCCGCGGTCGCGGCCCACGAAGTCGTCGACGAAGTCGTCGGCGGGGCGCGCGAGCAGCACGCCGGGCTCGTCGTACTGGGCGAGCAGGCCGCCGGTGCGGAACACCGCCACCTTGTCGCCCAGCTTCACGGCCTCGTCGATGTCGTGGGTGACGAAGACGATGGTCTTGCCCAGATCGCCCTGCAGCCGCAGCAGCTCATCCTGGAGGCTCTCGCGCACCACGGGGTCGACCGCGCTGAACGGCTCGTCCATGAGCAGCACGGGCGGGTCGGCCGCGAGAGCGCGGGCCACCCCGACGCGCTGCTGCTGGCCGCCCGACAGCTGCGCCGGGTAGCGCTTGGCCATCTCCGGGACCAGGCCGACGATCTCCATCAGCTCGGCCGCCCGCTTGCGGGCCCTGCCCTTGTTCCAGCCCAGCAGCAGCGGGACCGTGGCGATGTTGTCGAGGATGGTGCGGTGCGGGAACAGCCCTGCCTGCTGGATGACGTAGCCGATGCCGCGGCGCAGCTCGGCGGCGTCGACCGCGTTGACGTCGCGGCCGTCCAGCTCGATCGTGCCCTCGGAGATGTCGATCATCCGGTTGATCATGCGCAGCGACGTGGTCTTGCCGCAGCCCGACGGGCCGACGAAGACCGTGATCTTGCCGGCGTCGACGGTCAGGTCGAGATCGTCGACCGCCACCGTGCCGTCGGGAAAGCGCTTCGTCACGCCCCGGAACTCGATCATCCGAGACCCCCGGTTCTCACCGGCGACACCTGGTCGGTCACCGCAGGAGCACGAGGCTAGCCCGAGACACCGACGAGAGCATGTCTCGTGATCGCTTAGAGACCGGCGTTCCGGCTCGCCGGAGTGGCCAGCCGGCCACCCTCGAGCGTCGCGCGCAGGGCGTGCGGCGGCAGCGGGCGGGCGAACAGCCAGCCCTGGAACGCCTCCACGCCGATGCCGCGCAGCACATTGAACTGCTCCGCGGTCTCGACCCCCTCGGCGACGGTGCTGCGGCCCATCGCCTTCGCCATGTCGACGACGGCACGGGCCACGGCGAAGTCGGCGGGGTCGTCCGCGACCCCGGTGACGAACGCACGGTCGACCTTCACCGTCTGCGCCGGGAGCTCCTTGAGCCGGGCCAGGGACGAGTAGCCGGTGCCGAAGTCGTCCACCGCGAAGCGGACACCACGGTCGACCAGCGTGGCCATGGCCGCCAGCGCGTGCGGCGGGAGCGCCACCAGGCTCGTCTCGACGAGCTCCAGGACGAGCTGGTCCCACGGCAGGCCGCTGCTCTCGACGATCTCGGTGACGGCGGCCAGGAAGTCCGCCTCACCGGGCAGCAGGCCCGCGAGGTTCACCGCGACGGCCGGACGGCGGCCGCGGTGCTCGGGCCACGTCGCGGCCTCGTGAACGGCCGTGCGCAGCACCCAGAGGTCGAGGTCGCGCAGCAGACCGCTGCGCTGGGCGACGGGCAGGAAGTCGCCGGGCGAGATGACGCCGCGCTCCGGGTGCGGCCAGCGCACCAGCGCCTCGGCGCTGAGCACGGTGCCGTCGGGACCGACGACGGGCTGGTACTCCAGCACCAGCCCGCCGCCCGCGATCGCGGCCCGCAGCTCGGCCTCCAGCTCCAGCGCCCGCGTCGCCGAGCTCACGACGCCGTCGGTGGCCACGCCGATCCCGCCACGGCACTGCCTCCGCTTGGCGTCGTGCATCGCGACCTCGGCGAACCGCAGGAGGTCCGCCGCGCGCACCTCGCCGCTGGGCACGGGCGTGGCCAGCCCGACCGACGCCGTCATCTGCACGGGCCGGCCGCACACCGTGATCGTGGTGCGAAGCAGGTCGGCCACCATGCGGGCGAGCTGGTCCGGACCGCCGACCTCGGCGTGGTCGGCGCAGATCACCACGAACTCGTCGCCCGACAGGCGCGCGGCGGTGCAGCCCACCGGGAGCTCGCGCTGCAGCCGCGCCGCGAGCGAGACCAGCAGGTCGTCGCCCGCCTCGTGGCCCAGCGAGGAGTTGACGCGCTGGAAGTCGTCGAGGTCGCCGCACACGACCGCGACGCGGTTCCGGCCGGGCCCGGCGAGCAGCCGGTCCACCAGCTCCAGGCTGGCCGCGCGGTTGGGCAGGCGCGTGAGCTCGTCGACGGTGCCGGCGCTGCGCAGCAGCTCCGCGGCCCGGCGGCGCTCAGAGACGTCGGTGCAGACGACCAGCCAGAACCAGCTGCCGTCGTCGGCGGAGGTGACCGAGACGTTGAGCTCGCACCAGACCGTGGTGCCGTCGCCGCGGCGGAGCGGAGCGACGTCCACGCGGTAGCCGTAGGACGCGCCGGGCGGGATCACCCGCAGCCACTCCGGGCGCTCGCCGCCGGCGACGTCGACGGGCAGGTCGGCGGCGAGCAGCCCGGCGGGCAGGCCGCGCAGCTGCTCCAGCGGGACGTCCAGCAGCGCGCAGAGGCCTGCGTTGGCGTCGGCCGTGCGACCCGCCGGGTCGATCAGCGCGACCCCGCCGGGCACGAGCGCCATGAGGTCGGCGAACCGCTGCCCCGAGTTGCGGATGCGGTCGGCGGCGCTTCGCTGGGCGTTCTCGTCGCGGTGCTGCGCGGTCAGGTCGCGCACCACGCCGACGAGGCGCACGGGCGCGCCGTCCTCGGCGTACTCCACCTCTGCGCGGCAGCTCAGCAGCACGTCTCCCGGCAGCCGCAGCTCCACGTGGTTGTCGGTGGGCTGCCCGCCACCGGTCCGCCCCGATCGCAGGTCCTCGCACAGCAGCGCCACCTGCTCGCCCTCCACCGGTCCGGCCTCGGCCGACTCCGGGTCGAGCCCGACCGCGGCGTAGAGCTCGTCGAGCGTGTCGCTGCGGTGCAACGTGCCCGTGGCCAGCTCGAAGCTCCACGTGCCGACGCGGGCGATGCGCTCCAGCTCCGTCGTCCAGTCGCGGTCGGCGGTGCGGCCCAGGCTGCCGCCGCCGTCGCCCAGCTCGACGAGCACCACCGCGGACAGCTCCTCGCCGGGCAGCTCCCAGCGGACGACGCGGATGCGCACCAGGTGCCCGTCGCCCCGCACGAGCCGCGCGTCGCGGTCCGGGCCGACCACGAGCTGCGCCAGCCGCATGCCCGCCAGCTCGCCGTCGCGGCCGACGAGCTGCGCGAGCGCGCCGTTGGCACGGACGATGCGGTCCGAGCGGTCGCAGACGGCCGCGGGCGCGGCGGGCAGGCGGATGGTCTCCGGGCCCCGGCCCGCGCCGGTGCCGTCGGCACGGCCGGGCAGGTCACCGACCGGGCCGTTGCCGAAGACCGCGTCGCGGAGGGCGGGCAGTACACGCGGCGACCCGTACCCGGCCCACTCGTCGGACTCGTCGACGGTGTCGTAGGGGTCGATCGTGTGGATCGCCGCCGGGTCCGTGGCCGGCTCGGTCCGGCCACCGGTGCCCACGGCGGCCGGCGACTCGGC
>NZ_JAOPWR010000299.1 GCF_025965585.1 Pseudonocardia sp. | reverse complement strand
CTGACCGCCGCGCTGTGCAGCGCGCGGGCCGGCCTGACCGTGCGCGTGCTGGAGCAGGCCGCCGCGTTCGGTGAGATCGGCGCGGGCATCCAGCTGGCACCCAACGCCACCCGCGTGCTCGACCGCCTCGGGCTGCTCGACCGGGTCCGTGCGGTCGGCGTGCTGCCGCGTAGGCTCGTGCTCGCCGACGCCGTGACGACGAGGGAGCTCACGCACCTCCCGCTGTCGGACTTCCCCACGCGCTACGGCGGCCCGTACGTCGTCATGCACCGCAGCGACCTGCTGACGATCCTCCTGGAGGCGTGCCGGGAGGCCGGCGTGGCGCTGGAGACCGGGGCGCGCGTGGCCTCGATCGAGGAGGCCGGGGAACAGGTCGAGGCGCGCTGCGAGGACGGTCGGGTGTTCACCGGCCGCGCCCTGCTCGCCTGCGACGGGCTCAACTCCCGGGTGCGCAGGCGGTTCAGCGACGACGAGGTGCGGTTCTCCGGGTACGTGGCCTACCGGGGAGCCGTGCCGATGGCGCAGGTGGAGCGCCACGCCGACCTCTCCGACGTCGTCGTGTGGATCGGCCCCGCGATGCACCTGGTGCAGTACCCGTTGCGGTCGGGCGAGATGTACAACCAGGTCGCGGTGTTCCGCAGTGCGGCGTGGGAGCGCGGCGAGGCCGACTGGGGCACCCCCGAGGAGCTCGACGCGGTGTTCTCTCCTGCGAGCGAGCACGTCCGGGAGTCCACCCGGCTGCTCGGCCGCGACCACCGCTGGCCCATGTTCGACCGCGAGCCCATCGACACCTGGGTGCAGGGCCGGATCGCGCTGCTCGGCGACGCTGCCCACCCCATGCTGCAGTACCTCGCGCAGGGCGCCTGCCAGGCGATCGAGGACGCCGACTGTGCCGCCGGTCTGCTCGCCGAGGGGGCGCCGGAGAAGGCCCTCCTGCGCTACCAGCAGCAGCGGGCGCCCCGCACTGCGCGCGTGCAGCGCACCGCCCGCACCTGGGGCGACATCTGGCATGTCGACGGGGTGGGCGCGATGCTCCGCAACGCCCTGCTCGACAAGCGCGCTCCCGACGACCACACGCACGTCGCGTGGCTGTACGGGCCGCAGGACGCGAGCTGACCGGCCTCCGTCAGCCGGTGCGGGCGCCGGCACACCGTCATCCACCACGGCGAACGGGACGTCTCGATCACCGACGGGGTTCCCGGTGCTCCACCCACCACCCCGGACACCGGCGGACCCGCACCGACACGAGCCACCGCATCGGTCGTCCGATGGCAGGATCCTCGCCATGACGAACGAGCGGTTCGAGGTCGCGCGGCTGATCCCCGTCGACCCGGCGTCGATCTTCCGCGTGCTCTGCGACCCGCAGGGCCATGTGGACATCGACAGCTCCGGGATGCTCATGGACGCCACCGGTGAGCCGGTCGCCGCGGTCGGCGACACGTTCGTCGTCCACATGGACCGCGAGTCGCTGAACGATCTGCCGATGGGGCGTTACGACGTCACCGTCATCATCACGGCGCTCGAGCCGGAGCGGGAGATCGCCTGGACCATCTCCGGGACGATCCAGCCGCCGATCCGGCATGTCTACGGCTACCGGCTCGAGCCCGCCGACGACGGCGGCACGCTGGTCACGTCCTACTACGACTGGTCGGAGATCGACCAGGAGTGGAAGGACCGCGGCGTGTTCCCCGTCATCTCCGAGACGGCGCTGCGCGCCACGCTCGGGATCCTGGAGCGCACCGTCAGGCGGCGCTCGCGCGCGACCGCTTGAGCAGCAGCACGTAGATCACCGCGGCCAGCACGAAGCCGACCTCGAAGGTGATGTCGCCGACGGCCGGCACGGCGCGGGGCACCGGGGCGACGTAGAGGGTCTGGTTGCAGAACAGCGCGATCGACACCACCATCCCGGTGGCCATCGCCACCGCGCCGGCCCACGGCGTGTAGGAGCGGTCGTACAGGAACGGCGAGGGGTCCTCGCGGCGCAGCAGCCAGTCGGCGAAGTAGACGCCCAGCCACGGCCCGATCCAGTACGAGATGATGAGCAGGAAGTTCTCGTACTTCGCGCCTGCGTCCTGCAGGCCCGAGAGCGCGATCAGGAAGCCGATCACGCCGAACACCCCGGCGACGATGGCGCGCCGCTGCTTCAGCGGCAGGTCGATGCCCAGCGCCAGGAACGACATCGCCCCCGAGTACACGTTGAGGACGTTTGCGGACACGGCGCCCAGGGCGATGCCGATCAGGGTCAGCGCGGCGACCCAGCCCGGCAGGTGCGAGGTGAACGCGGCCGTCGGGTTGTCGTTCTCCGGCCCCGGGATGGTGGCCGACGCGGCGCCGACCACCTCGAGCACGACGCACGAGATGAAGACGCCCAGCCCGGCGTACAGGCCCGTCATCTTCCTGCTGACGGTGGGGGAGAGGTAGCGGGTGTAGTCGGTCGCGTAGGGGTTCCAGCCCGCGGCGTAGCCGAACGCGGCACCGACGGTGAGCAGGAAGCCGCCCAGCCCGCCACCACCGGGTTCGGCGCCCGGCGTGGCCGCAGCGAAGGTGAACACCGTGGCGAGCAGGAACACGATCGCCAGCACCGGCAGCACGGCGCGTTCGAAGACGTGCACGAGGTTGTGCCCGAAGAACGCGATGCCGACCTGGGCCAGCACGACGACCACCAGCCAGAACGGTGCGGGCAGCCCCGTCAGCGCGGAGAGCGCGAGCGTGCCGCTGACGCTGTTGACCGCGAACCAGCCGATGCCGGCGACGATCGCGTTGAGCCCGGCGGGCAGCGCGTTGCCGCGGAAGCCGAACGCCATGCGGCTCAGCACCATCTGCGGCACGCCGGTGGACGGGCCGCGGGCGGACAGGAACCCGTGCGACACGGCGCCCAGCGCCGTGCCGACGATGAGGGCGCCCACCGCCTGCCAGAACGTCTGATGGAAGTACAGCACCGAGATGACGCCGACGAAGATCGTCGCGAACTCCAGGTTCGGCGACATCCACGTCCACAGCAGGCTCAGCGGGCGGCCGTGCCGCTCCTGGAGCGGGATGAAACCCGCCCCGCCCGGCTCGACGGCAACCACCTTCGTGCCGTAGGTCCCCTCGCGGAACTCGGTTCCGGCGGTCACGTCACGCACCTCCTGCTGTCACCTGCCGCGTCACTCGGTCGCGTCACTCGGTCGCGTGACAGTAGGTACCCGCGGAGTCGGCCGGGTCTCGGTGCGATGGCGCTTGTGTTTCGCAAATGGTCACGACCGCCCGCGACGGCCGGGCTCAGGAGCGCGTCGTGCGGCACATCTCCGTGCAGAGCGGGCAGGGGCGGCCGTCGGGTTCGACCATCGACGCCGCAGCCACGCGGTG
>NZ_JAOPWR010000265.1 GCF_025965585.1 Pseudonocardia sp. | reverse complement strand
CCGCGGGCGATTTCGTTGCCTTATCAGTCGTGGTCCTCCTCGGGAGCGTCGGGAACCTCGTGCACGGACACCACGGTGATCCCGAGGATTTGCAGCTGCGCGATGATGCCGTGCAGGTGGGACTGGTCGAGGACTTCGCCGACGAGGATGGTCTGGGGCGGTGTCTCGCTGATCCGCAGATCGGCGAACTCGGCTCGGTCCGCCTCGGAAAGTGTGCCGTCGACCCGAAACTCGAACCGCATGCCGATCACCGGCCTTTCTGGTGTCGGGGCGTTCGGTCGTCCATGCCGCGTCGACCGACCTGCAGACAGTGGCACCCGGCGAGCGCGGTGTCATCGCACGGGTCGGGTGAGGCATTCTGCGGGCCGGCGGCGCCGGAGCAGGCTGTCGGCTGATCCCCCGGCGCGGGTGAGGACCCCGGACGCCCCGGGGTGTTCGATCGGTCCACGACCGCGCCAAGCGGCACGGCTCAGCCGTGAGCGCCCGCACCCGCGAGGAGATCCGAGCCGGAGGAGACCCGAGCCGTGAGCCATCTAGCGAGAATGTTCGAGTTGAAGCGCGACAAACTCAACGTGCGCCGAGGGGTCATCGTCGAGGTGGTCTTGGTGGTGCTGGCTGCTGCGGCCATCGCGCTCGGGCAGCAGAAGTACCTGCTGCCCGTGGTGCTCGGGGTGCTGTTCGTGGCTTTGGTCGACCCCGGCGGTGAGTACGGGTACCGACTGCGGGCCATGACCGTGTTCGCGCTCACCGGCGCGCTGCTGACCGCACTCGGATTCGGTATCGGGGGAGGGCCGTGGGGATACGCGGTGCTCGCCGCCTTCATCGTGACCTTGCTGGGCGGGTTGGCGGTGAAATTCGGGCTGCACCGATTCGTGGCGGGCATGCTGCTCAACTTCTGGTTCATCCTCGCGCTCGCCCAACCATCCCTGTACAACCTGGATCGGGTTCAGGCCAACACCTGGCAACACACCCTGGCTTGGCTCGTTGGATGCGCGCTCTGGATCGCTGTCAGCGGCGTTGTGTGGTTGGCGCATGGGCGAGGACCGCGGCCGGCGCCGGCCGAGGCGGTCCCCGGGGACACCGCGCCGCACGAGTTGACCCCACCGCTGATCTTGTTTGCCCTGATTCGGGCCCTCGCCGTGTCGATCGCCGTCGCCATTTCTTTCGGGCTGAATCTGCCCAACGCATCGTGGATGCCCCTCGCGGCCCTGGTCACGATGAAACCCAGTTGGGACCAGTCGGTGTTGGCGGCCGAACAGCGCCTGGCCGGCGCGATATTGGGTGCCGCATTGTCCGGGCTGGTCCTGCTGACGATCGACAACAGGATCGTGACCGTGGTGATCGTCGTGGTACTCGGCGCGGTGAGTGTGTCCATCAGCGGGGTGAACTACGCCCTGTCCACCGCCGCGACGGCCGCGGCCATCCTGATCGCGATGGACCTGCCCCACCCCTCCGACTTCGCCGACGAGAGGATGCGAGTGGTCTACACATTCGTCGGCGTCGGGATCGCCATCGCCATCACCTTCCTTGCGGACCTGATCCAGAAGCACACCCAGCTTCGGGCACCGCAGACGACATGAGCTCACCTCCAGGTGCCCTCCGCGCCACAGTCCGCGACGCACGAATGAACCAAGCCCACCACAGCTGAGCCCGCCGGCGAACGGGCGTGTAGCCGGCGTTCAGTCCGGCCGCGCGTTGCTTGCGAGCAGGCCGCGTTCGTGCGCGGAGAGAACAGCCATCCGGCGGCTGCTGACGCCGAGTTTCATGTAGATCGACCGCACATGACTTTTCACCGTGTTCACCGAGACGGTCAGGTCGGCGGCGATCTCGTCCAACGACAGCAGCGACGGCAGCAGCCCGAGCACGGTGAGCTCCCGTTGGCTCAACATTGTCGATCGTTCCTCGCCGCCACCCGCACCCGCGGCCAGCGCACGCTGGGCGAAGGCGTCAGCTCCGCCGAAACTGCCATGCTGCAGCGCGAGCAGCGCGCGGACGCTGGGTCCGGCTTGGGAGAATGGTCGCAGCGCGTCAATCGGCTGGGCGGCGGCCAACGCTGCCTGTAGGGCGCGGCGGGCGGCGGGTCGTTCGCCGGTGGCAAGCGCCAGCGTCGTCTCCAGCAGAAAGGCCTCGACCAGGGTGTGTGGGAGCAGCGCTGGCACGGATCCGTCGAGGACGGGGTGCACGACCGCTCGTGCGCGCTCGTGCCTGCCGCGGGCCGATTCGGTCCAGGCCCGCATGAGCAGCAACTCGGCGTTGCCGTCGGAGCGGCCGGCCAGCCAGCCGTGCACCGTTCTGGCCGCCGTGGTGTGCCCGAGTAGCAGGGCCGCGCGAAACTCGAGCACAGCGGCCGACGCGGCCTGCGCCACCGGGGTGCGGAGCTCGCCGATCTCCGCGCGCGCCTGCTGCAGCTCGGTCAGCCCGCTCATCCGGTCGCCGCGGTCGAAGACCGCAGCGCCGTGCACCATCCGCAGCGCGAACCACAGGGGTGGGCACGACACCACCGGCCCGAGCGCGAGGCCCTGCGCCGAGAGGCATTCGGCGTCACGGGCCTCGCAGCGCAGCAGCGCGGTGTACGCGAGCATCGCGGACGCGACCGCGGACCCCATCGTGGCTTCCCAACCGTGATTCGACATCGCCGCGACGGCCTCGGTGCTCAGCGCCCGCATGGTGCGTAGGTCGCCGGAGACAGCCGCCGTGACGCTCAGCAGCACCAGGCACTGCGTTGACAGATAGTCGAAGCCGTGGCGGCGGGCCAGCACCAGAGCGGCCTCGAGATCGGCACGCGCCCCGGCCCGGTCGTCATGTTCAAGCAGCAGCGCGCTGCCCCGGCTCAACCGGGCGAGCGCCTCCAGCTGCGGTTCGGTCGGCAACTCACCGATACCCGTGGTCGCGGACCGGGACGCCCCCTCGCCGAACGGTACGGCGGCGAACTGCTCGGCCGCCGCGCGCAGCACGGCGAGATCACCGGTGTCATGGCTCGGCCAGAACCTCTGTGCTTGACGCAGGTCAGCGTGCGCCGCCAGCACATCACCGGTCTGCAGGTGGGTAAGTGTCGAGGTCAGCGCCAACCACGGGTCGCACGCCGTGGCCTGAGCACCCAGACTGGAAAGCGCGCGGCGCAGCGGACCGCTGTCCCCGTTGAGGATCAGTGGCACGGCGAATCGGCGAAGCAGGTCTGACAACAGCTCGCTGTCGCGGCTGCGGGCGGCGTGGTCCAGGGCGCGGATGGGCAGATCCTGGCCTACCCACCAGCGCGCCGCCGTGGCGTGCAGCTCGGCCGCCCGCTTCGGGCCCAGGCGCTGCAGGTCGGCGACCAGATAGGTCCGCAGGAGCTCCTGGATGCGATAGCCGTCGCGCCGCTGTCCGGTGGCCGAGACGAGCGAGGTCTGGTTTTCGAGCCTGTCGAGCACGCTTCCGGCGTCCTGCCGACCCGACAGCGCCGCGGCGAGCCCGCACGGCACAGGGTCGCTGATGCTGATCACGCGCAGGAACTGCTGGATGTCCTGCGGCAGGCGCGAGATGATCTCCTCGACCAGGTAGTCGGCCACTGAATGCTCTCCACCGGAGAATTGGGCGAGGAACCCGGCACGGTCGGCGGTCTCGGCCACGGCCCGCGCGGCCAGCCGCAGGCCCGCCGCCCAACCGCCGGTGCGCTGGTGCAGCACCTCGACCTGCGCGGGCGTGAGATGAAGACCTGAGCGCTCGAGCAACGTCGCCGCCTCCGCCGGCGAGAAGCGCATCCGCTCGGCGCGTAACTCCCACAGCCGGCCCGCAAGCCGCAGCCGCGGGAGCGACAGCGGCGGATCGAGGCGGCTGGACAGGACGAGCTGAACGCCGGAGGGGCGGTTCCGCATGAAAATCTGGACGCCGTGGAGGGCCTGCGGGTCGACGAGTTCGTGCACGTCGTCGAGGATCAACACGATCGGCCGGGGCAGCCGCTGCAGGGCGAGCCCGAGTTCGGCGAGGAACTCCGGCTGGGCGGTGGGCCGCCAGACCCACGGGGCATGCAGGCGGCTATCCGACGGCACGGACGGGCAGGCAGCGACCGCGGCAACCACGGAAGCCCACAGGCGACTCGGGTCGTTGTCGTCGCGGTCCAGGCCCACCCAGGCCACCTCCGCCGCGGTGCTGCTGAGTGCCCAATCCGCAAGAAGCAGCGTCTTGCCGTATCCGGCGGGGGCACACACCAACGCCACGTCCGCTGTGTCCGCTGCCGCGAGGTCCGCCCGAAGTGCCGGACGGAGAACGAAGTCCGACGGAAGTTGTGGCACGGTAATCTTCGCATGCGGAACGAACGGCATAATGCTCAACCTCTAGTAGCCCGTTCGGGTCAAACCCATTGCCCGAATGCTTCATCGTGAAGCATTAGCCAGATCTCGCCCGCGCTCAGAAAGCGAACGCGGACGCTGATCTCGCTGGCGCCTGCCCACCCACCAGGGTCCGGAGTGCCCGTGCCGGCCGACCTCACCTTAGAGGCTCTCAGTGGCTGTGTCCATCGGCAGGGCCGAAAGTGCTTTCGGGTCCCGAGCAGCCGCTGACCTGCGAAAACTTCGCCGAGATACGGCGACGCGCTACAGGTATCTCTCAACTGGAGAGCAGATACATTTCGCCAGGTTCGAGATGTGATCTTTCCGTAAGCCCAGGTCAAATTGCGCGGCGAAGATGACAAGAGATAACCACTGCAGATCGGAGTGAGTCGGCGACACCACGCAGCGTCACCGGCGCCCGGGCGGGACGGGCATTGCCGGGGCCGGGGGACCCGCTCAACCCTCGGCTCAGTCGGCGAACCAGATCTCAGCAAGATCCGCAACCGCCAGGCCCTCGTCGCGGGCTATCCTCTCGAGCGCTTCCGCCAGCTCGAGCGATAGCGCCACGCTGAGGTCGCCGAGACCGGCGGCGCCTTGCCGCCGGGCGACTTGGTGCACAACCTCACGCAGAGTCGCCAGCCCGAGCTCGTAATTGTGGTCGTCGGACAACACCGCGCGCATGGAATTCAGGACCCCCCGCCGCGTGGAAAGATCCTTCGCCTGGTCATCCACGCTGATGCTCCTCGGGCCGCTGGGAACGGTGCGCCGGATCGGACGATATCGGCGTGACAGTAGCCCGCCACGCGGCACGCCGCCGACGCGAACGCCGCCGAACCCCTTGACGGTTCGGAACCAGAGTGCCTGGATAGCCTATCGGACACGGGGCTGCGGTAATCCTGTTCGTCCGACCATGTTGGCCGGCCCCGAGGAGCGCAGCGGTGAGCGAGGCAGCTGACCCGAGCCGGTCCATTGACCTGGCCGCCCGCCTGCGGTCCTACGAGTCGGTGCGGGCCGTCCTGTCAAACGATCGGAGTCGGGAGCGCCACATCGCCGCCACGCGGAACGTCATCGCAGTGGTCCTCGCCCAGTCGGGTGTCGACGGGCTGGCGGAAGTGGCCGTCGAGCTGTCGCTGAAGCTGGCCGCCGCCCTCGAGCGGATCGCTGGCAACCAGGGCATCGCCGCAGTTGATCTCGCTGAGATCTGGTTCGTCGACTGACAGTCGGTGTACGCCGATCAGCCGAGGAGGCTGCGCTCGTCGGCAGCGGCCGCGGCGGCTTGGCGCCCTACTCGCCGCCCGTTAGCGCGGCTGGTGGCGACGCCATCGCAATTGAGGGAACGATTCCCGGAGTTCGGGGCCCACTTGCTATGGGGTTATCCGACGATCGGCGACTGAGCTGCGGTCCCGCAGGATCTGATGCTGATAATTCTCAGCCCCGCTGGGCTAAAGGGGGTAATGAACACGCTGGTCAAGCGGACAGGTAGGCGACACCATTCACGGCCAACACACGCCGCTGGCGTCCTCGTGGCGCGTGATTAGTGACCGAGGCTTCATTCTGGCCATCCTCGCCCTGCTGTTTTCAACCATGTGGGCAACGCGAACAGCACCTATCTCGCCAAGATGCACAGCAGTCCGTATGGCACCCAGGGAAACCGTGTGCTTCCCCACCGCAACGGCCGGGCTAGTCGATTAGGACCGACGAAGCCGGTGAGATCGAGTCAAGTTCGGTTCATGTGGCAAGCCCGGCCTCCTGAGTGAGTTGGTCGAGGGCGCATGCCGGACCAAGGGGGCCGGTCCGGCGCGGCGTGAGCCGAGGTGTGGCAGAGG
>NZ_JAOPWR010000256.1 GCF_025965585.1 Pseudonocardia sp. | reverse complement strand
ACGTCACGGACGAGGCCGCGGATCCGCTCCGGCCGGCCGTCGTCGCCGAAGATGACCCGTCCCACGGAGTGCACCCATCGGACACCGTCCTGCGGATGCAGGATCCGGTGATCCACGACAAGAGGTTCGGCAACCCCGTCGGTCGCGTACTCCACGACGGCGCTTTCCAGAAAGCGCCGGACGAGACGAGTGACCCTGCCCCGGTCCTCCGGATGGATGCGGGCCAGAGCGAGCTCCATGTTCTGCCCTGACCTCACCGGGACGCCGTAGACCTCGCACAGGCCGTCCGACCCGGTCAGCGTGTTCGTCGGAACATGCCAGTCCCACGCTCCGACCCGCACCCGCTTCCCGTCCTCGACCGCGACAAGACCGCTGATGTCGACGCCACGCGCGCACCAGCGCTGCGTCTTCTGATCGGCATCGGCGTTCCAGCGGGTCCATCGGTAGGACCCGTCACGACACAGCATCCGGGCCCGAACGTCCGTCAGCCTGCCTGGGCCGCTGAGCAAGCTCCGCTCGACCAGCTCGACCGCGGGGTGCTGGTCGTCGTGGTGCAGCAGCTCCCAGAACGGAACCGAGGTCAGCTCGTCTGCCGACCACCCGAGCACGTCCTGGAAGGTGGGATTGACCGATACCAGGTATCCCTCGAACTCACCGCTCCCCTCCATGACCTCGTGGCCAGGGTGGTCTGCCGAGCGCAGCGCGGAACCGTGCTGCCGGACCGGCGCGGCCCCGCTGTCGAGTAGATCGTCATCGTTCACCATCACGAGCCTCCTCTGGCAACAGGCCTGGTACGCCGGGCCCATGCAGGAAATTGCGCTGTCCCCCTTCTTGCCGTCCCCCATAGTTCTTGCTACCCACAGGTCTCGGAATTGCGCCCGGTTCGTTACCTGCCGTCCGCCAGTTCGACGGGACCTACAATGCGAGGACGTTCGATACGCTCAGCGAGCACACTACGGGAGCGTCCCGTGCAACCGCTCGGCGCGATATACCCGGCAGTGCCGATGGGGTCGTCACCGCGGACCGTGAGGGAGGCTCGAGCGCCTCTTCGATTCCGGTGAGCTGACGAACCCCGACAATACGTACGACCGCGCCGAGACGGCGGCCTCAGATCGGCTGGTAGTCGATCCGGAGGCGGCGGCCCTCCGCGACGGCTTCCGCGTACCGGGAGAGTTGCGGATCGGCGAGCGGGTTCGTGCCCTCGATCTGGGCGAACCGCAGCTGCAGCGCGCTCTTGATCTCTTCGATGGGCTTGCCCCGGTACTGCGCGTGCACGTCGTCGACCGCCCACGGAAGCTCTCCAGCGAGGCGGGAGACACCGTTGTTGACCGCATTATTCATCGCGGACTTGAAGGCACGTTCGTCGAGCTCGAAGCCCATGGGGCCACTTCCTCTCGCCGGGGAGCGCGTCCAGGGAGCGTAGCGGCCGCGGATGACATCAATGCAATTCGCCCGAACGGCCTAAGCGGTGTACGGATCAGATCCGCACGGGGAGCGCACCGCGTAAACGCTCGCCGTGGTCGTGCACGCCGCGGTCGTCGAGCTCGTCGGCCACTTCCACGACGATGCTCTGCAGCGCGTCGAGGCGGGCTGCACCACGAACGGCAACAGACGCGGCCCATCCCGGTGGGCGCACCACATCCTCGCTCGGCAGCGCCGGCAGGGTGGACGGGTCGGTCCCGCTCGGCCCGCCGGCGCGCGAGCTCGTCCTCGGCGGTCACCGGTACAGCACGACCCGGGCGGGCAGCACGGCCGGCGCCTGCATCCGAGCCGATCGTCAGCCACGGGGAGCGGGTCGACTGCGGGGCAACACCATGCAGCCCGGAGGCCGACGGAAGTACCCGGCCCCGGTCAGCGGTTCTGCTACGGCTGCGCGGGCGTCCGGCACAGCCCGCGCCCAGCCGGTCCACTGCCCGTAGCTGTAGCTCCTCGGGAAACGCCCGCCGGAACCGCTGCTATGGCGGTGCCCGCGTCTTCCCCGCCCCCCGGCCGCCGTCATGCCGCTCGGCATGACGGCGAGATCTCGATCGGGCACCTTGGGTATCGCGGTGTGGATCAGCCGTCCTTGCGCGCCGCGGCGTCGGCGCGGTCGGCGGGCCGCTCGGCCCGCTGCCGGCGAGCCGTGCTCACCGCGCGGTCGGCCTCCTCCGAGGCGGCGTGGGTGGACTGCTCGATCGCCTCGGCGGTCTGTTGTGCCGCGCGGGACATGACTTCTATGGCGGGATTGCCGAGGCCCAGGACGCCCTCGGCGAACTCGCGCTGCGCTTCCAGCATCTCTGAGGCGATGTCGAACCACCCGTCGACCAGGTGCGCGGGTGTGGGCAGCTCACCGCGACCGGTGCCGATCCCCATCGCGGTTTGTACGGCTTCGCCCCAGGTCCGAACAGCTGTGGAGATCGCCTCCTGCCCGGTGCGCAGGGCCCTGTTGAAATGCTCCTGGGTCATGGTCTGGTCGTGGGTCATGGTCTGGCTCATTGAGTTCCCCACCTCTACGCGCGTCGGGAGTGTCACGGAACGGAAGGCGCTGGCCGGGGGCAAGAAGGTGCAAGCCAACGGTCAGGCCGCTCGCGCGCTCCCATGTGAGAGACCGCACGAGCCCGTGGAGGCTTCCAGAAGAGCCCGTGGGTGCTTGCGGCGATTCGCCAGCGCCCCGTCTCGACGGTACGGACGGCCTTGCCGATCGCAAGGCCTTCGGGTGTCGGACCACGCGAACGCGCCACGCTGGTCGCCCGTCCGCAACACACCTCGCCCGTCACTTGCCTCGTCCGGCGCAATCGGCGAGCACCAGAGAGCAGCAATCCGTGTAGCCGGCAGCCACCCGCTGTCGGGGCAGTGCGGCATTGCCTGATGGGACCTGCCGGGTCCGGGTAGGGAGGCTCGGCGTCGGTAGCCGCCGGTGGGTGAGCACTCGCATCGCCAGGACGCAGTTGAGTCCTGCGGCCAGACAGGGCCCCCGCCGGTGGTCGGCAGGTCGTGGACCGCTGATGGATGACGTGCCCGCTCCGCGCGTTGGGCGAGCACTGGCCCGTTAGGCGCGGTGATCTCCCGCGCGCTGCCGGCCCGGGGACACCACCAATCGCACGATCAACAAGCTGCGGCTCGACGCCCGAGGTCATGGGATGTCCGGCTACTGGCGGTTCGGGACGTGTCGTCGTGGTGGCTCACGCGGACGGTCCTCAGTCCTCCGATCGAGGATCGGCGATCCGTCAGTGGAACGGGCTTGCTCCGGTGGTCCAGCCGAACACCGGACCGCCGACGACTCGAGAGAGTGGCCCGTCGCGGCTCTGACGTGGGTCGAGTGCGTCGAGGGTTGCGTCAGCCCCCTCGGGACAGGCGGCGGCGGTTGCTTACCACCCGGCGGTGAACCGGGGCAACGCTTCCACCGTTGACCGCCTGCACCTACCGGCGACGGAGACGACGTGGTTAGTTGGTCGAGCGTTGAGCCGCGGTGGCGGAGTGGATCAGCGGAAGCGCATCGGTCGCACGTGGGGTATAGATGAAGATTCACCGTGCCAGCAGTCGAATTGACCGAATCGGCGGTTTTACCGCCGCACTGGTCAGCGCTGCCGTCCTACTGATCGGAACACCAGGAACCTCATACTCTCCGGCCCGAACTCACCCGCCCGCCGGCTTTGCAGTCCTCCAAAGCCAGGCGGACAGCGCGAAGCATGCACACAATCGATTCAACATTAATGGCCGCGCCTGGTCAGGTTACGCGGCGCTAGGATCTGGATTCACCTCAGTCTCCGCAAACTGGACGGCCCCGACCGTGAAGTGCAACTCTACGATCGACGTGACTGGACCGTGGGTCGGCCTCGGCGGCGTCGTCGGCAACTCGGTCGAGCAGACCGGGATGGAAATCAGCTGCTTGTCCGGGAAGCCGGAGTATCGGCTCTGGTTCGAGATGTACCCGGCGCCGCCGGCCTACTACGGAAACGCGATTCGCCAGGGCGACTCGATCAGCGCCGAGGTAGTACGCACAAATACCCACTACACGCTAACCATCACCAACAACACCCGACACTGGACGAAAACTGTCAATGAAACCGCCAACGGCGATAATGCCTCCGCCGAAGCCATCCTCGAGTCCCCGACAGGAGCGTTTCCCAACTTCGGCAAGTTCTCTTTCACAGAGACGACCATCGACGGCAAGAATCTGAGCGCCTATCACCTGACTGCGTTCGACGCCAGCAGCAACAACGGCTACCAGGACCATACCGGACCACTCTCCGGCAACACGTTCACCATCAGCTACCGGCATGAATGAGAAACCAGCATCCACAGCCCAGTCGTCACCCACGTGGCGGGGAGCAGCTCGCCGAGCCGCCAGTGTCATGCGCCGGATCGACACCCCCCGGCGTTGGACAGGCCGTCCGCGCAGCCCAGCACGATCTTGCACCGCTGTGCCAGGGCTTGTGACGACTTCGCCCGGCGCGACCATCGCTCCCGCTGCTCCCGCTCGACCTCGGCCAGAATCACCTCGCCCGGTCGCCGTCCTGTCCGTGCCATATCCACAGACTGGACTTCGTTGCCGAACATCCGGGGCAGGACCCTTGCTAGCACCGGGTGGGTTGTTCACCGCCGGTCAAGGGACGCCGCACAACCTTCGGCAACACCGATCCTGACGAGCCTGCGTCCCTGCTGCTGACTTTCACGCCGCCGCGCTACATCGGCTACTCCGCGACCCGCAGCAGCTGGATCCGCGCGCGGACGGCATGCTCGACCTCCCGAGGTCCGCGCACTCATGTCCCGCTAGCCACGGCCACATTCCCGGAACATCCCTCGCGAGCCGGAAGGCCGCAGCCGGGTAACGCCGGCCCCGCTCGTCCCGACTGCACCGTCACGCAGTCCAGGGAACCCGCGGCACGCCGCCTCGAAATCCGTGCACACGGCCTGGGGCCGCAAGCCCGAGTAGAGAAGGAGAGTTGTCATGCCGTACTACCTCAGCCAGGTCGGCTACACCCCCGAGAGCTGGGCCGCGCAGATCCGCGACCCGCAGGACGTCCG
>NZ_JAOPWR010000236.1 GCF_025965585.1 Pseudonocardia sp. | reverse complement strand
TCGGTGGTGGGCCGGTCGGTGCGCTCGCCGCGGTTGGCCTCGTCTTGGCGGATCCAGTTCCGCAACGCCTCGTGGTGCACGCCCAGCTGCTCGGCCAGCCGGCGGATCACCGGGCGCGGGTGCGTCTTGCGGTAGAGACGGACAGCGTGTTCACGCAGCTCGTCGGGGTACTTCTTCGGTGCTGCCACAGAGACTCCCTTCACGGCCTACGGCCATGATCGTCGGTCTCCGAGCTACCGGGGGGAACCTCAAAATCCGCCGGGCCGGTGAAGCTGCGTCCGGGCAGGAACGAGGTCTCGAAGTAGCCGTTGACCCGCTCGACCAGGTCCTTCGCCTCCGGGGGTGTGGGTGGACCAGTTCCGGGCGGTCGACCATCCCATCGTCAGCGGGGTGTATCCGGACATGCGCGAGCACGGGTGGGAGGTCGATGCGTGCCGGAGCTGTTCGCGCGAGTGCTGGCCGCCGACATCCTCGTCATCGCCGGGCCGATCTGGCTGGGGGACAACAGCAGCGAGACGAAGAAGGCCATCGAGCGGCTCGACGCCCACTCCGGCGAGCTCAACGAGTGCGGGCAGTGGCTGTACTACGGCAAGGTCGGCGGGTGCCTGATCACCGGCAACGAGGACGGGATCAAGCACTGCGCGTCCAATGTGCTCTACAGCATGCAGCACATCGGCTACACCGTTGCGCCGCAGTCCGACGCCGGCTGGATCGGTGAGGCCGGGCCGGGGCCGAGCTACGGCGACGAGCTCGAGGACGGCACGCGCGCCGGGGTGGACAACGAGTTCACCCAGCGCAACACCACGTTCATGACGTGGGACCTCCTGCACCTGGCTTGGATGCTGCGCGACGTCGCCGGGTTCCCCGCGTACGGCAACCAGCGCCGCGAGTGGGACGCGGGTGCCCGCTTCGACTTCCCGAACCCCCAATACCGCTCCTGAGGTCAGATGCTGCGGTGGCCCGACACCGCGGCCCGCAACGCGGCCAGCCGGGGCTGCAGCGCCTTGTCGACGGCGGCGACGTCGGTGCGGTTGAGCTCCTGCATCGCCCGTCGGGACTCCAGCGCCGTGTTGATCTCCAGGAGGTCGGCCTCGATGCCGGCGACGATGTCGTCGACGACGTCGGAGACGGGGCGGCGGCCGAAGCCGAGGTCCTCGCCGGCGTCGCTGCTGTCCATCATCGGGGTGGCGGTGGCGCCGGGGTAGACGGTGACCACGCGGGTGCCGGTGTCGAGCAGCTCGCGGCGCAGGGACTCGTCGAAGTGGGCCAGCCCGGCCTTCACCGCCGAGTACACGGAGTAGTAGGGCAGGGCGACGAGTGCGATGCCCGAGGCGATCCCGAGCACGAGCCCTTCCCCGGCGGCGCGGAGGTGGGGGAGTGCGGCGCGGGTGAGCAGGATCGGGGCGAGCAGGTCGATGTCGACCATCGCCTCGATGTCGTTCTGCGACAACGACTCCAGGTCGCCGGCGCGGACGTTGCCGGCGTTGTTGACCAGGATGTCCAGGCCGCCCAGGAGCTGGACGGCCTCGGCGACGACGCGGTCGGGCGCGGACCGGTCGGCGAGATCGGCGGGGATCACGTGCGCCGTCCCGCCGCTCGCGCGAACCTGTGTGGCGGTGTCCTCCAGTGCGTCGGCACGGCGCCCGACGAGGGCGAGCGTTCCGCCCGCCGCGCCGAACCGCAGGGCGAGCTCACGCCCGATCCCGCTGCCCGCGCCGGTGACGATGACCCTGCGGTCACTGATCTTCACGATGTCTCCTCGGTGGCGGGGATGCGGTAGATCCGTCCGGTGGTGGCCAGCGCATCGCTGTTCCATTCGCCGCCGACGCCGTCGACGAGCCATGCCAGGATCGCCCAGAGGTCGCGGTCGGCCGCGGTCTCGTCGAGCGGCTCCAGGCCGGGGACGAGTGCGCCGATCTCGGTCCCGTCCGGGAACGGTCGGCCGGACCGCCCGACGAAGGTGAACTCGTAGATGCGGTCGCCGACCCGTAGCAGCCCGGGCGGGCCGAACGGGTCGTCGTCGAGTCCGAAGATGGTGCCCAGGAAGGTGCGGAACTCGGGGTAGTGGCCCAGGTCGTGCTCGGCGAGCAGGGGCACCAGACGGTGGCCGGTCGGCCGGTCGGTGTGCGGCATCGGTGTCGGTGTCATCGGTTCGCCCCCACGGTGCGGTCCGCGAAGTCGACCAGCAGCGCGCCGATCTCGGTGCCCGAGTCCTCCTGCAGGAAGTGCTTGCCGGTGACGAGATGGGTGCCCTCGGCGTGCGGCCAGACCTCGTGCCAGCGGGCGGCGAACACGTCCGGGGTGAACACGTCGTCCTCGCGTCCCCAGATCACGGTGGCGGGCAGCCGCAGGTCGCGCACGCCGGCCTCCAACCACGCGAAACGCCCGGTGGTGGTGTCGGACGGCAGCCCGAGCGGGATCGACCGGGGCCAGATCCAGGTCAACGCGCGCTCGTCGGGATCGTCGAGGACAGCGGTGTAGGCGCCCATGGCCTGCTCGGCGTAGCGGGCGCGGTCGACGACCGACAGGTACATGCCGCGGCCGGGCATCGCCGCGTGCGTGCCGAGCAGGTAAGGCCCGACGAGCGGGGCGTGCATGAGCCGCCACGGCAGGACCCGGTGGTGGAACTCCGAGGACGGGGACGCCCACGCCCACGTCGACATCACCGCGACCGCCGCGGCCCGCTCCGGGCGTGTGAGCAGTGCGCCGAGCCCGGTAGGGCCGCCCCAGTCGTGGCAGACGAACAGGACGCCGCGCAGGTCGAGCCGGTCGAGCAGCGCGACGATGTTTGCGGTGTGGTTGTCGAGGGTGTGCACCCGGTGGTCGTGCGGCTTCTCCGAGAGCCCTAACCCGATCTGGTCGGGCACCACGACGCGGTACCCGGCCGCCAGCAGCGGTACGACGGTGTCGCGCCACAGGTAGCCCCACGCCGGGTTGCCATGCAGCAGCAGCACCGGCGGCGCGTCGGGTGGGCCCTCGTCGACGTAGTGCATCCGCCGCCCGTTGACGGTGGTGAACCGCGACCGGTACGGGTAGCGGGCGGCGACGTCGGCGGGCAGATCCGCGATGGTCCGGGGCACCAGTGGATCAGACCAGCTCGCGGTCGACCGCAGCCAGCACCTCGGCGGGCTCGGTGCGGGTGGTGTAGTCCGGATGCACGTCGATCCAGCGGAGAATTCCGTCGGCGTCGAGCAGCACGACGGTGGGCATCGGCAGGCCGGTGGTGCCATCGGCGTTCACCACGGTGAGGTCGAGACCGAGTGCGTTCTGGGCGGCCCGGGCGTCGTCGGACGGGCCGGTGAGGATGCCGAGCGCGGTCGCGATCCGGTTGCCCGGGTCGGACAGGACCGGGAAGCCCAGCTCGTTCTTCTCCCGCATCGTCAGTGAACCGTCGGGGGCCTGGGGGCTGATCGCGACCAGCGCGATGCCGCGGTGGTCGAGCTCGGGTGCGAGCTGCTCCTGGTAGGTGCGCAGCGCCACGTTGCAGTACGGGCACCAGGCGCCGCGGTAGAACACGACCACCGCGGCTCGCGCGGCCGCGACGGTGGCGACGGTGGTCGGCTGCCCGGTGGCGTCGATCAGCTCCGCGTCGGGGAACGCGGTGCCGGCGGTCGGGACCCCGGCCGGGACGCCCGCGGCCTGCAGGGCGGTCTGTTCGGCGGCGAACGCGGTGCCGACGTCGGCGGACAGCTGCCCGGCCATCCCGGCCTGGAGGGCGGCCACCCGGGTGGCGATGGTCTCGTGCGTGCTGGTCATGGTCTGCTCCATCGCCTGAAAGATTCTGGACTGATCACCCCAATCTCTACGCCGCTTGTTCTGGACTGTCAACTCCAGAAACGGGTTAGAGTGGACGCCGTGTCGTCCCCGCGCCTGACCCGGAAAGGCCTCGCGACCCGGTCGCGGATCGTCGCGGCCGCGTCGCAGCTGATGTTCGAGCGCGGCGTGGCCGGCACCAGCACCGAGGACGTGCAGGCGGCGTCGGGGATCAGCGGTTCGCAGCTCTACCACTACTTCGACGGCAAGCAGCATCTCGTGCACGCCGTCATCGCGCACCAGACCGAGGCGGTCCTCTCTGCCCAGCAGCCCGTGCTCAGCCGGCTCGACAGCGTCGCGGCGCTGCAGGCCTGGCGGGACCTGGTGGTCGATCTGCAGGCCGGGCGCAACTGCGAGGGCGGGTGCCCGATCGGATCGCTGGCCTCCGAGCTGTCCGAGATCGATCCGGCGGCCCGTGGCGAGCTCGCCGCCGGGTTCGCCCGGTGGGAGGGCGCGATCCGCGACGGCCTGACTGCGATGCGCGACCGAGGCGAGCTGCGCGCCGGTGCCGACCCGGCCCGGCTGGCGACGGCCACGCTGGCCGCGCTGCAGGGCGGGCTGCTGCTCACGCAGGTGCGCAGGGACACCGCCCCGCTGGAGGCTGCGCTGGACATGGCGATCGCCTACATCGCGTCGTTCGTCGTCTGACGGATCAGCAGGCCGGGCGTTCCGCGGCGGTGCAGCGGACCGAGCTGGGCGTCACCGGTGAGATGGATACGGTTCCAGCCGCCGGGGGCTGGCAGGCGCCCGTCGGGTATGGGTCGTCCCGCGGAGCTGGCCGACCTGCTCACAACTGCCGCAGATGCCCGCGGGTGACGTCGGCGAACGCGGGTGCGGCACTGGAACGCAGTGTGAACTCGAGGTGGGTGGTGTAGAAGTCGATCGAGGTTTGCACATCCTGGACCGCGGCGGCGGACTCCAGAAGGCCGTAGTCGTGCACCAGCACCCGCCCGCCCAGCGCGATCTTCACCAGATCCTCCAAATCCAGGAAGATCGTCTCGGGCACCATCACAGGTTGCCCAGCCGCTCCAGAGCCTCGCCGTAGAGCGCGGCGCCCCGCTCGGCCGAGGCGACCACCTTGGTCTTGTGGGCGCGCCGGCTGATCTGCTCGCGGACCGCACGCCGCGCGTAGTCGTTCATCGACAGGCCCTCGGCCTCCGCGGCAGCGCGCAGCGCCTCTGTCTCCTCGTCGGTGAACCGGACCGTCATCGCCATGTCCCCCACGGTGCGACACCGATACCACTGCAGGTGAGGGCTGCAACGTGGAGGCCGTGTTCCTGCTCGACCCGCACCACACGGCTGCCCTCGGGGAGCCGCGGGCAGCCGTCGGGCCTGTAGTGCGCGAGCCGTCCTGACCGTTCAGTGCCGGGCCCGGGCTGGGCCGGCGATCAGCCCGAAGATCGGCTGGAGCGCCAGGTCGAAGGGCAAGCGGTGCGCGAGCGTCGCGATGGTGACGAGGGCAACGAGCAGCCAGGTCCAGCGGATCAGACGCACCAGCCGATCGGCACCGTCACGTCGGCGGCCAGCAGCACGGGCACCGGCCGTCGTGCGGCGGGTCGGGAAGATCCGGGCGTCGCGCGTTCACCGTCGGGAACTCTCGCCCGTTCCGGTCCGCGGAGCGCTCCGCTGTGGTGCGGTGTGCCCGTGACAGAACCGCCCGTGGTCCGGCTCGGCGAGGTCCTCGACAGGCCAGCGGCAGATCGCGCACCCACGTCGCCCGGCGGTCCTTCGCCCGGCCACCGCCCCGCGGCCCGGGCAACGGACCAAGTCGGCGGTGGTCTCCACCAGCAGCTCGCGCTCGCCGTCGATCTCAGCCTGGCCGAGCACGGTGAACCCGTCCAGGCGGAGCAGCCCCGCCACGAGCGCAGCCGTCATCGACGCAGTACCGTTCTCCATCCCTAGGGGTCCCTTCACGGTCGTGAGCACTCGGTCGTGATCACGGATCGTGAAGGCCCCAGGCCTTCAGTCGATCACTCGCGCCCGGCGTCTCGCTCCGGCACCCTCACCCGCTCCGAGCAGCTCACCCGCAGGGACACCCGCCGCTGCGACGTCCATCACCCCCATACGTTCCAGGTTCGCAGCCCGGACGATGCGTGTCCGGCCAAGGAAGAGGAGTGCACGTGGCAGCTTTCAGGTGGACCATGGTGCACGGAGGCAAAACGCCGGGCAGCCGCGAGATCGTGCGACCCGACGAACGGTTGTCCTGGGGCCGGACCGCAGGCATCGGGGCCCAGCACGTCGTCTCGATGTTCGGTGCGACCTTCGTCTTCCCCGTGATCATGGGGCTCAACCCGAACTTGGCGATCATGATGTCCGGGGTTGCCACGATCCTGTTCCTGCTGATCGTCAAGGGCAGGATCCCGTCCTACCTCGGCACGTCCGCCGCGTTCGTCGCCGGTGCCGCGGCAATCCGGGAGCAGGGCGGCAACTCTGCCAACATCACAGGGGCGACGTTGATCGCGGGGCTGATCCTGGTGGCTGTCGGCGTCATCGTCCATCTGTCCGGCGGCGGAATCGTTCGGCGATTGCTCCCGCCTGCGGTCACCGGTGCGGTCGTCATGCTGATCGGGTTCAACCTTGCCCCGGTCGTCGCCAAGGCTTACTGGCCCCAGGATCAGTGGATTGCGCTGCTCACCGCAACCTTCGTGATCATCGCCGCCGTCGTCTTCCGCGGGTTCGCCTCCCGCATCGCCATCTTCTTGGGACTGTTGTTCGGCTACGCCTTGTCGTGGGTGTTCGACCGGCTGATCGGCCCCATCACGTCCATCACATGTAGCTCGACCACTCCGGTCACGCATCTCCGCGTGGATTGGTCGGCGGTCGCTTCAGCGAAATGGTTCGGCTTCCCGGCGAAGTCCACCTTCACTGCGGACGGCCACGATCTCGTGGTCGGGTGGCACGCGCCCACTTTCGCCACCGCCTTCATCGTGCTGATGTTGCCCAGCGTCATCGTCCTCATCGCTGAGAACGCCGGTCACGTCAAGGCCGTCGCGGAGATGACCGGGGAGGATCTCGATGCCTACCTCGGGAGGGCTTTCATCGGGGACGGAGTGGGGACGGTGGTCGCCACCGCGGTGGGTGGATCACCGACCACCACGTATGCGGAGAACATCGGGGCGATGGCCGCGACCAGGGTGTACTCCACTGCGGCCTATTACATCGCGGCGCTCGTCGCGATTCTGTTGGGTTTGTGCCCGAAGTTCGGCGCCATCGTCAGCGCTACTCCCGGTGGCGTGCTCGGTGGGATCACGGTCGTGCTCTACGGCATGATCGGGCTGCTCGGGGCCAAGATCTGGGTGGAGAACCGGGTCGACTTCTCCAATCCGGCCAACCTTGTCCCGCTGGCGGCCGGACTCACCATCGGAATCGGCGACGTGAGCCTGGTTTTCTCCGACACCTTCTCGCTGAGTGGCATCGCCCTGGGCACGATCGTCGCGATCGTCCTTTACCACACGGTCAATCGTTTCGCTCCGCAGCCCGAGGGCGTGCCACAAGACGCCGGCGAGGTCCCCTTACCGGCACCTGCGAGCATCCACGCGAATCCCGTCGAGCCACGAGGACGTTCCACCCGGTGAAGCCGCCTGCATTCGACTACTCCCGACCGACATCCGTGCAGGAGGCGGTGGACCTCCTGGCCGGGTTGGGTGAGAACGGCAAGGTGTTGGCCGGTGGTCAGAGCCTGCTGCCGCTGCTCAACATGCGGTTGGCTGGCCCGAAACACCTCGTGGACATCAATGCCGTCTCGGAGTTGGACTACCTGCGCGTGACAGACGACGGGGTGCGCGTCGGAGCGCTGTCCCGGCACGCCAGGCTCGAGCGCAGCACTGATGCAGCCAGAGTGCAGCCGTTGCTCCGTCAGGCAGTCCGTCTTGTCGCCCACCCGACCATCCGTAATCGCGGCACCACGGTGGGGAGCATCGTGCACGCCGACCCTTCTGGGGAGATGACTGCCGTACTCAGCCTGCTGGGAGGCACGGTGCGGGTGGCCGGCGCACGGGGGCTGCGGACGGTGGCTGCCGAGGATTTCTTCCTCGGGCCGTTGGAGTCCGCTGTGCAACCGGGCGAGCTCGCGGTAGAGGTGTTCTTCCCGGCGCGCATCCCCGGCTCGGGGAGTTCGTTCGCCGAGATCTCCCGGCGGCACGGCGACTATGCCGTCTGCGGGGTGGGTGCCGTGCTCGAGCTGGATGACGCCCAGCGCATCTCCACGGCTCGCGCCGCCTTCCTGTCCGTCTCGGCGACACCATTCGTCCTCGACCTGGGAGAGGTGCTCAAGGGGCGCTCATTCGACGACACCCAGACCGAGGACCTGGCTGCTTTCGTGCAGGCGCGAATCGACCCGGAACCGGACATCCATTCCACGGCCGCCTACCGCAGCCATCTGGCCGGCGTACTCACCCAGCGCGCCGTTCGTGAGGCGGCACACGCCGCCGCTGACCCAGGGAGAACAGCATGAGTGAGCAGCTCCACGAGATCCGCATCATCGTCAACGGCGCACCGCACGACGTCTCGGTGCCGGCTCGACGGCTGCTGTCGGACTGCCTGCGTCACGACCTTCAGCTGACCGGCACCCACGTCGGGTGTGAGCACGGCGTGTGTGGTGCCTGCACGGTGCTGCTGGACGGCGAGCCCGTGCGAGCCTGCCTGCTGCTGGCTGTCTCTGTCCACGGTCACGAGGTCACGACGGTCGAGGGGCTCATCCTGCCGGACGGGCGCCTGTCCCCGGTGCAGCAGGCCTTCCGTGACTGCCACGGCCTTCAGTGCGGTTTCTGCACCCCCGGCTTCCTCACCACCATCACCGCCAGGTTGCGGGACAACCGATCCCTCGCGGGAGCAGGCCAGGGACATGGTCGCCGGCAACCTGTGTTGGTGTACCGGCTACCAGAACATCGTCGATTCGGTACTGCGGGCCGCGGCGCTCACCGGCGCCAACGACCGGACGGCGGCCAACTCGTGAGGGCCGAGTGCCCGCAGACGGGACCCCGCTCATGACCACGAGAATGTTCGGCGAGCGGGTCGCCCGGGTGGAAGACGAACGGCTGGTGTCCGGCAACGGCGCCTTCGTCGGCGACCTCGGCCGGGATGCGCTCGCAATGGCGGTGGTCCGCTCACCGCACGCCCACGCAAAGGTCATCGACATCGATGTCACAGGCGCGCTGGACGTCGACGGACTGATCGCCATCTACACCTACGAGGACCTCGAAGGCCCCATGGCCGACCGCCTCCCGCTGCTCATCCCGCACCCGGCGCTGTCCCACGGCAGAACGCAGCACATCCTGGCCAAGGATGAGGTGAACTACGTCGGTGAGGCCGTCGTCATGGTGGTCGCGGTCGACCGGTACGTCGCCGAGGACGTCGCGGAGCGCATCACCGTCGAGTACGAGCCGATGCCGGCGGTGGTGGGCATCGAGAACGCCCGCGCCGCGGCTCAGCTCGTACGCGAGGACGTGCCCGGGAACGTGGCGGCGAACGTCGTGCAGCAGGTCGGTGACGCCGAGGCCGCGATCGATGCGGCACCGCACGTGCTGGAGCTCGACCTGTCCATCGAGCGGTCGGCCGCCACGCCGATGGAGGGCCGTGGCGTCCTCGCCCGCTGGGACACGGACTCCGGTCGGCTGCGCATCTGGAGTTCCACCCAGTCCTCCACGGGTGTGCGCGCCGCGGTGGCCTCCAAGCTGGGGTTGGACCTGGTCAACGTCACGGTGATCACCCCGGATGTCGGTGGTGGTTTCGGGGTCAAGATCGTGCATCCGTGGCCGGAGGAGGTCATGGTGGCCTGGGCCGCCCGGCGACTCGAGCGGCCGGTGAAGTTCATCGAAGACCGGCGCGAGCACTTCATCTCGGCAGCGGAGCGCACGACCGAGACCTACCGGCGCGAGATTCTCAGCAAGATCCCGGTGGGCACATGGACCTGGGAGGACTACGCCGAGCACGACGGCGTCGACGAACCCAAGCTGCACACCCAGCCGATCACGCTGACCCGCACGCCCGACGACTCCCCGGAGGGCGCCAAGCTGATCATCGACTTCGACGGCACCGCGCCACAGGCCAAGGGGCCGATCAACCATTGCGGTGACTACGCAGAGGGCAACTTCCTCAAGAAATGGCTGGCACCGATTCTGCGCAACCTGGCCGACACGCCGGAGCGGATGGCGGAGCTGGACGTGAACGAGGGCATCGTCCCCCTCATCGAGATGCGTTTCCCTCCGCCCGGCACGCTGCTCACCCCGATCTTCCCTGCTCCCACCAACGCGCGGACCTTCGTCATCCTGCGTCTCCTCGGGGTGCTGGCCGGGGTCGTGGCGAAGGCGGTGGACGGCCGGATGCCGGCCGACCAGGAGACCATCCGCTACACCGGGGTCTACGGAGAGGACGCCGCCGGCAAGCCCTATCCCATGCGTGAGGTGCTCGGCGGCGGGTCCGGCGGTCGGTACTACTCCGACGGCGAGGACACCATCCACGTGGTGCCCGACTCGAGGAACCTGCCGAGCGAGTTCACCGAGTCGCGCTTCCCGTTCAGGGTGGAGAGCCTGAGCCTGGCCGTGGACTCCGGCGGCGCTGGTCGCTACCGCGGTGGTCTCGGCTACGAGAAGCAGATCCGGATGCTCAAGGACGGGTACTTCATGTCCATTGCCGACCGTTCCATCCTGGCGTGCTGGGGCCTGAAGGGCGGTAAGGCGGGCAAACCCTTCTCGGTGGTGATCGACCCAGGCGGCCCCGACGAGCGTGAGGTCGAGGCCCTGACCGATTCCGAGCCGGTCGTGGCCGGCGAGGTGATCCGCATCCGGACCACCGGCGGCGGCGGCTGGGGTGACCCGCTCGAACGCCCGCTGGGGGAGGTTCTGCAGGACGTGCAGTGGGGCAAGGTCTCCATCGAGAGCGCCAGGGCTGACTACGCCGCAGTGGTCACGAGCTCGGGCGCGGGGCTGGACCTCCGCTTCGAGTTGGACGTCGAGGCCTCCACCGCGCTGCGGGCCCAGCGGCGGGAGGATGCCGCGGACTCACCGGCACCGTTCTTCGACCGCGGACCCGGCTACGCCATGCTCGCTGCGGGCGCCACCTCGGCCGAGGTCGACTGGCTGTGAATCGCACGTCCCTGGTCGCCGTCACCGGCGCTGCGGGCAAGACCGGCCGGGCAGTGCTGCGCGCACTGTCCGGCCGGGGCGTGCCGGTCCGGGCACTGGTGCGCAATGCCGGGCAGGAGGCGTCGGTGCGGTCGGCAGCTACGGCCGAGGTGCTGGTGGTCGCTCTCGACGGTCCGGCGGAGCCGTTGTGTGCGGCGTTGGAGGGCGTCTCGGCGGTCTATCACATTCCGCCGAATATGCACCCGCGCGAGGACGAGCTCACCGCCGGGGTGATCGCCGCCGCCGAGTCGGCCGGGGTGGAGCGGTTCGTGCTCCATTCCGTGCTGGCCCCGTACCTGCCGTCGATGCCCCACCACCTCCGCAAAGCCCGCTCCGAAGAGATGGCCAGGTTGTCGGCGATGCGGTGGACGATCCTGCAGCCTGCGTCCTACATGCAGAACATCTTCGGCGTGCTGACTCTCGGTCGGACGGTCGGTGTCGTGCGTGTCCCGTACTCGGTCGACGCCCCTTTCAGCCCGGTCGACCTGCTGGATGTCGCTGAGGCCGCCGCCCGTGTCGTGGTGGAGAGCGGGCACGAACACGCAAGTTACGAACTTGCCGGGCCAGAGTTGTTGAGCACGAAGGACATGGCTGAGGTGCTGAGGGAGGCAGGCGTGGGAGACGTCCGCGCCGAACCCCAACCACTGGCCGCCTGGCGTGCCAACGCGGTGGCGACGGGTATGCCAGCACATGTGATCGACGATTTGGCTGCGATGTTCGGTCACTACGACGCGTATGGACTCACAGGCGGGTCGTGGACCCTTGCCCAGCTCATCAACCGGGCGCCGACGAGGTTTCAAGAGCTGGTCCTGCGAGAATGGCCTGCGGCGCAGGCCGTGCCGTGATCCAGCGGCGGGCGCCGGCTCCTCATGACAACCTCGGATCTTGCGCCAGGTCCGGCCCCGGCCCGGTAGGGCTGGTCGGGGCGTTCGGCGACCACCCCTTCGATGCCGGCGGCGGAATGACGCGTGAGCCAGGCGCGGACGACGGCGGGATCGGTCGTCGCGGGCATCAGCACCAGCCCGTGCGGGAGCTGGCGCCCGAGGATGAGGGGCCCGGCGGCCTCGAGGGGTGTGGACGTCGCCATCTCATGACATTGGTTCCTCGCTGTCAGGCTTGGCGGGCGCAGGACGTGAGGCGATCGGCGAGCGCGGTGACGAGGTCGCGCAGTTCATCGGGGCGCTCGATGACGAACGGCCGGTCGAGTGAGGCGAGTACCGGAGGCAACCAGTTGAGCCGCTCCACCCGCAGCTCGACGCGCAGCCAGCGCTCAGTCGTTCGGTCCTCGCCTGCCATGGGCGCGCACTCCTCCAGGCTCGCGACGCTGGCGGGAAGGTGGGCGCGGATCTGCCCAACCGTCCCGTGGATCCGCAAGGTCACCTCATGCCGGTACTCGGCGGTGGCGAACGCTGACAACACCCGCTGTGCCGGACCGGGGGCCACGGGCATTTCGAATGAGCCGGGCAGGGTCCTCGCGTCTGCGATGCGATCGAGCCGGAAGGTTCGGTCCTCGCCGATCTGGGCGTCCTTGCCCGTGACGTACCACCGGCCCGCATGGGCGACGATCCCGTACGCGTGCAGCGTGCGTTCGCTGCGCCGTTCGTCGCGGTCGGTGTAGCGGATCGAGACCGGTCGGCGGTGGCGCACCGCATCGGCGACGGTGAGCAGGACCTCGGCGTCCGGGGTGTCGAAATCACCGGGCTGATCCGTGAAGGCGAGAGCTCCCAGGAGTGTGTCGAGCCGACGGGCGATGTGCTTAGGCAGCACCCGCCGGATCTTCGCCGATGCCGTCTCGCTTGCCGTGTGCTCCGTCGTCGTCAACCCTGCTCGGCGGCCGGCGACCAGGCCGAGCAGCACGGCCAGCGCCTCGTCGTCGCTGAGCATGAGCGGAGGCAAGCGGTACCCGGGGGCGAGCCGGTACCCGCCGTAGCGGCCGCGCACCGATTCCACGGGCACGTCCAGGTCGATCAGCTGGTCCACATACCGCCGCACGGTGCGCCCGTCGACGCGGAGCCGGTCGGCGAGTTCGGCCACCGTCCGGGTGCCGCCCGACTGCAGCAGCTCCAGGAGTGTCAGCACGCGGCCGGTGGAGCGAGGCATGTTCACAGCCTAACGCGAATACAGGACCGATCCTGTCCACTATTCCCCCTAGCCTGCGACGTGCACGCCTCCAGCACAGCCAAGGAGATTCCCATGGACTTCGTCTCGATCCGCATCATCACCAGCGACGTCGCGCGCCTCGTCGAGTTCTACGAGCGAGCCACAGGGGCGCGGGCGACGTGGGCCACCGAAGACTTCGCCGAACTCAAGACCGCGGGCGCCACCCTCGCGATCGCTGGCACCCGCACCGTCCCGCTGTTCGCCCCGGGCTCCGCCCGCCCGGCGGACAACCACAGCGTGATCACCGAGTTCCTCGTCGACGACGTGGACCGCGTTCACCAGAACCTGACCAGCTTCGTCACCGACTTCGTCACCGAGCCCACCACGATGCCCTGGGGCAACCGGTCGCTGCTGTTCCGCGACCCCGACGGCAACCTCGTCAACTTCTTCACCCCCGTCACCCCGGCGGCCATCGAAAAGTTCGCACGTTGACACCACGCACTGCCGCTCACGCGGGAGCCATGAGATCCCAGGGCTCCCGGTGAACGCGGTCGCCGAGTCCAGGAGCGCCATCAACAGGGGACATCGGAACGCACCGCTGATCCCCGAAGGACGTCTGCGCTTGTGCCTGCGGATCGACGCCGGACGTCCGATCGCACACGTCGCTACGGAAGCCGGAATCTCCCGCCACTGCCTGGCCAAGTGGTACGCCCGCTGGCGCGCGCACGGCGAGAACGGACTGCTCGACCACTCCTCCCGCCCGCCACCAGCACCGCCCGCACCCTCGAGGACATCGCTGACCTGGTGGAGGCACTGCGGCGACAGACCAAGTACGGCCCCGCGCGACTCGCCGCCGACCTTCAACAGCTGCACGGCATCACCGTCGCGCCGGCGACCGTGCACCGCATCCTGGTGAGGCGAGGACTCAACCGGCTCCGGGACCTCGATCCACCAACCGGCGAGCAGCTGCGCGAGGTCATCCGCTACGAGCACGACCGGGTTGGCGACCTGGTCCACGTCGACGTCAAGAAGCTCGGAGGCATCCCGACCGGCGGCGGCTGGCGGATGCACGGCGTCGGCACCGAGTCCGCCCGCGCCTCCGAACGCACCGGTCCCGGCACAGGCAAGGTCGGATACACGTACCGGCATTCGGCGCTCGACGACCACTCCCGGCTCGCCTACACCGAGGCCCTGGACGATGAGAAGGCCGTCACCGCGGTCGCCTTCTGGCACCGGGCCGTTGCCCTCTTCGCCGCCCACGGCATCACACCGATCCGCCGCTGCCTCACCGACAACGGCGCGTGCTACCGGTCTACGACCTGGGCTGACGCACTCGCCGCGACCGGTACGAAGCACAAGCGGACCAGGCCGCACACGCCGCGCACGAACGGGAAGGTGGAAAGGTATAACGGGACGCTCACCCCCGAGTGGGCGTACGTCCGCGACTACACAGCCGAGCATGAACGCCGCCTCGCGCTCGCGGAATTCGTGAACAACTACAACCGCGAGCGGCCGCACACCGCGCTCGGCGGCCGACCCCCCCAATCAGCCGGACCGCCGGGAGCGACTACCGAATCGCCTTCGACCTGCCGCCCGAACCACTTGCGGACATCCCGCAGCAGCTCACCTTCGAGGACCTCGTGTAACCAAGGTCCCGAGACACCACACCTAGCGTTCGACCGGCAACAGATGACCGCCGGGCACTCCTCGCGTCACTCGGCGGCCGGGGATGGTGCGCGGTCCGCGTCGAGATAGCTCTGGCTCGACTCTCGGCGCCGGACCCGCTCGAGGAGTCCCGTGAGGCCTTCCCGCGCGATGTGGAGCGTCTCTTCGAGGGAGGCTGCGGAGTCGAAGCGGGCCATGGTCCGCATCGCGTGCCGGGTCACGGTCGGGCCGACGGCGTCCCAGAAGGCCACGTACGCCGCCACGGCGGCCGCGGACTCCTCCGCCCCGTCTGCGAGGTCGCTGACGATGCCCGACGCGTGGGCCTCTCCAGCGCTCAGGGCGCGGCGCGTCAGTGTCAGGCCGCGGATGAACGCCGAGCCGTGACGGTGGCGCAGCAGCGCGATGGCGTAGACCGGGACGAGGCCGTTGCCGAGTTCGGGCAGTGCGAAGGTTGCCTCCGGCCGGACGACCGCCAGGTCGGCGGTCAGCGCGATCGCACATCCGAATGCTCGGGCTGGCCCGTCCACGACGGCAAGGACCGGATACTGCCGGGTGCACCAGAGTCGGGTGAACTCCTCGATCTGTGGTCCGTAGTCGGGCGACAGCTCGCCGGGCCGACCTGGGTCGGAGAAGTCGCCCCCGGAGCAGAAGTTGGTGGCGGTCGACCGGAGGACGAGCCCGGCGATGGTGTCGTCGTCCCGCGCCTCCCGCAGGACCGTGTTCGCCGCGTGCAGCGCCACCGCGTCGAGGGTGTTCCCGACATGCCCGCGGGCCAGCACGAGCTCGATCCGATTTCCGTGGCGCGCACGGTATAACCCGGAACCGGAGATGATCTCGCGTGGCGCGGAGTTGTGCACACCTTCCACGGTCCTATCCCTTCTCGTCAGCTGTGGTGTCCGCCCAACGGCCAAGCTCGTCCCGCCACCGTGCAAGCGACGCAGAGGTCGAGTCCGGCGGCACATACTCGAGGGCGAAAGCACCGTCGTAACCGCGGCGGAGCAGCTTCCGCACCGTGCCGACGATGTCGAAGGACCCGCTGCCGGGCTCCGCCCGGCCGGGGACATCCGCGAGTTGGACGTGCGCGATCAGGTCACCGTGTGCGTCGATACCGGTTGCCAGGTCATGCCCGCCGGCGGCCAGGTGGTACTGGTCGAGCAGCAGGCGCAGGTTGTTCGGACCACCGGCCGCGCGGACGCGGTCGAGCGCGCCGACGGCGTCGTCGAGGGTCTTGAGCGGGTAGCGGGGCATCCCGCTGAGCGGCTCCAGGAGGATCGTCCCGTGCAGCTCCCGAGCGGCCGTCATGGCGAAGACGAGGTTCTCGGTCGCGGTCCGGTCCTGGATATCGGTGTCCACATCGGAACTGCGGTGACCGTAGGGCGCATTGAACAGGCGGACGCCTAGCCGCCGGGCGATGTCCATCGCGACCCCGACGCTCTCCCGGAACTCGGAAGTGCGCGCGGGGTAGGACAGGACCCCGCGCTCGCCGGCCGGCATGTCGCCGGCGAACAGGTTCATCGCCAGCAGCGACACGCCGGCGGCGCCCACCGCGTCGACGAAGGCGTCGACGGTCGCCGCGGGCGGCGCCGGGTCGGTGGCGAAGGGCCACCAGAACTCCACCTGCTCGAACCCGGCGGCCCGGGCCGCGGCAGGACGTTCCAGCAGCGGGAGCTCGGCGAACAGAAGCGTGAGGTTGGCGGCGTAGCGGACCTCCGCCGGGCTGGTGGCGGTCACGGCGTGGCCTCGCGCACCACGGCGGCCGGCGTGCCCTGCGGAGCGGGGCCCGGACTCCGCTTCCAGCGATAGGTCGTCACGGCCCCGACCAGGGCGAAGAAGAGCATGTAGGCCGAGATGAGGTACGTGGTGCCGGTCAGCGAGTACAGCAGCGTGGCGATGAACGGGGCGGTCCCGCCCACGATCGCGGTGGGCATGGCCTGGCCGAAGGCGACCCCGCTGTAGCGGATCCGGACGTCGAAGCGCTCGGCGAACAGCCCGGCCTGCGGGGCCTGCAACGTGCCGTGGATGAAGATCAGGGCGAACGCCATCCCCACGAAGGTCAGCAACAACGACCCGGACTCGAGCAGCATGAAGTAGGGGAAGGCGAACAGCGCCGAGATCACGCACCCGGCCATGATCACCTTCAGGGGGCCGACCCGGTCGGCGAGCATGCCCCAGAACGGGAGCACGACCAGGTAGATCGCGGCCGCGACGAACTGTGCCGCGATCAGCGAGTCGGGGCTCAGGCCCTGCGCGGAGGTCGCGTAGTTCAGGGTGTAGGTCGCGACGATGAAGTACACCGCATTGGACGGCGAGCAGATCAGGAAGATGCGCGCGATGTCGCGCCAGTGCGACCTCAGGACCTCACGGATCGGGGTGCGCGCCGGCTTGCGGACCTCGGCCTCCTGCATCACGCGACGGAACTCGGGGGTCTCGCCGACCTTATTGCGGATGTACCAGCCGATGGCGATGAGCACGGCGCTGAACAGGAAGGGGATCCGCCAGCCCCACTGGTCGAAGGCGTCGCCGGTGGCGGCCACGCAGATCGCGATGACGCCGGTGGACAGAACCAGTCCGCCGGGGGTTCCCATGTTCACCACGCTGCCCATCGCGAAGCGACGGCCCCGCGGGGCGTTCTCCACCAGCATGAGTGCCGCCCCGCCCCACTCCCCGCCGAGGGCGAGGCCCTGCAGGATGCGCATCAGGACCAGCAGCACCGGCGCCCACACGCCGATGGTCGCGTAGGAGGGGATGAAGCCGATCGCGACGGTGGAGCCGCCCATCAAGAGCAGCGACCACACCAGGGTCTTCTTGCGGCCGAGACGATCGCCGAGCGCCCCGAGCAGGATGCCGCCGATGGGCCGCGCGATGAAACCGACCGCGAAGGTGGCGAACGAGGCGAGCATGCCCGTGACGGGATCGATCGTCGGGAAGAACTGATGGTTGAAGATCAACGCGGCCATGGTCGCGTAGACGAAGAACTCGTAGTACTCGAGCGTGGTTCCGGTGAAGCTCGACGCGATGACGCGCCGCAGCGTCGCCCGGTCGACCTCGACGTCTTTGTCGAGAGCACTCATGCCGTGGCCTCCGATGAAGTTGGGGAGGGGATCAGACGGGGAGGAGCCTGCGCGCCTGGGGACGTGCCGACGCGCGTGCGAGGGACGAGTCGAGCGGGTGGCCGACGACCATGGCGAGTTCGTCGCGCAGCTCGACCAGTGCGCTCGGGTCGATGCCCGTGTCGAACCCCTCGCGGTGCAGGAGGTGTACGAGGTCGTCGGTGGCGATGTTGCCGGTGGCGCCCGGCGCGAACGGGCACCCCCCGAGTCCGCCCAGGGCGGCGTCGAACCGGCGGACCCCCAGCTGGAGGCCTTCCCAGACACACGCCGCGGACATGCCGTAGGTGTCGTGCAGGTGCAGGCTCAGCGCCTGCTCGCTCACCAGCTCCCGCACGGCGGTAACCGCCCGGCGCACGTCACCGGGCGAGGCGGCGCCGATGGTGTCGGAGAGGTGGACGACCTCGACGCCGATGCGGACGTAGTTCTGCACGACGCGCACGACCCGCTCGACGGGCGTGTCGCCGTCGAAGGGACAGGCGAATGCCGTCGCCACGCACCCCTCCATCCGGATCCCGGCGGCGCTCAGGATCTCCGCGGCCGCCCTGATTCGGTCCATCGCCTCCTCGGTTCCGACACCGGCGTTGGAGCGGCTGTGTCCTTCGCTGGCGGACGTGACAAGGCGAACCGACTGCGCGCCTGCTGCCACGGCGCGCCGGGCTCCTTGTTGGTTGAGGACCAGTGCGTGCGCCATGGCGGGCAGCTCCCGCACACCGGCGACGACATCGGCGGTGTCGGCCATCGTGGGCACCAGCCGGGGGTGCACGAAAGCGCCCACCTCGAGCTGGGTGATTCCCGCTCGGACGAACCCTCGGGCGAGCTCGAGTTTCCGGTCGGTCGGGACGACGATCGCTTCGATCTGCAGGCCGTCGCGGAGCGCGACCTCGGTGACATGGACCTGTTCCGGCACGTCAGATCACTCCTCGTTCGCGCAGAGCCGCGATGGTGGGTGCGTCCAGGCCGAGCTCGGCGAGGACCTCGTCGGTGTGCTCCCCGAGCTCGGGGCCCATCCAGCGGGTGGTGCCCGCGCCGGCCTCGAACCGGGGGACCGTGCCCGGGAACGTCACCGGACGTGGGGTGTCCGAGTCGATTCGGACCGGGTGGACCTCGTGCATCCCTCGGGCGGCGAAATGCGGGTCGGCGAGGATGTCGGCGACGTCGTAGATGGGGCCGCTGGGCACGAAGGCCTCGGCCAGCGCCTCGAGCGCGGAGCCGGCGTCCAGCGTCGCGGTCCATTCCCCGATCACGTCGTCGAGCTCCTGCACGCGCGGAACCCGCCCGGCGTTGGCTTTCAGGTCGGGGTCGTCGGCGAGGTCGGTCCTGCCGATCAGGTGCATCAGCCGGGCGAAGATGGCGTCCCCGTTGCCGGCGATCACGATGAACTTCCCGTCGGCACACCGATAGGTGTTCGACGGCACCGTCCCGGGGATGCTGGTGCCGGTGGCCTCCCGTACGATCCCGAACGCGTCGTAGTCAGGGGTCAGGGACTCCATCAGCGAGTAGACGGCCTCGTACAGCGCCACGTCGACGGTCTCGCCGCCGCCCACCCTGCCTCGCCGCAGCAGACCCATCAGTGCACCGATCACCGCGTAGAGGCCTGCGACCGAATCGGCGATTGCCACGCCGGTGCGCACGGGGGGCATGTCGGGATAGCCGGTGAGGTGACGGATGCCGCCGACGGCCTCGGCCACGGCGCCGAATCCGGCGCGCTGGCGGTAGGGCCCGGTCTGGCCGTACCCGGAGATCCGGACCAGGACGAGATCGGGGCGGACCGCCCGCATCTGTTCCGGCCCGAGGCCCCAGCGCTCGAGGGTGCCGGGCCGGAAGTTCTCCAGCACCACGTCCGACTGGGCGATCAGCGAGAGGGCGAGATCCCGGCCCTCGGCGTGCCGCAGGTCGAGGGTGACCGAGCGCTTGTTGCGCCCGATGCTGCGGAACAGCAGGGACGTGTCGCCTGCGTGCAAGCGCCAGCGGCGGAGCTCGTCCCCCCCGTCGGGGCGCTCGACCTTGACCACGTCGGCCCCGAACTCGGCGAGCAGGCGGCCCGCGGTCGGTGCGGCGATGAAGTTGCCGAGCTCCAGGACGCGGATCCCGGACAGGGTCTGGACGGAGTCGGTGGCGGCTCGGGTCATCGTGACGGCTCCTCCACGGGGGTGGCGGCTGGAGTGGTGCGCAGCCGCTCGAGTCCGCCGTCGATGGTCAGGACGCTGCCGACCGCGGAGCGGTTGCTCGGGTGGGCGAGGTAGGCGATCGCGGCCGCGACCTCCGACGGGTCGACCATGTGCCCGGTGGGCTGGCGGGCGTGGAATGCGGCCCGGGCGGCGGTCGGGTCGTCGGTGCGTGCGGCGAGGTCGTCCATGAACGGGGTGTCGACGGTGCCGGGGTTCACCGCGTTCACCCGGATGCCTTCGCTGATCAGGTCGGCGGCCAGCGAGAGCGTCATCGACGCGATCGCGCCCTTCGACGCGCTGTACAGCGCCCGCCGCGGGATACCCGACGCGGCACTGCACGAGGCGACGTTGACGATTGCGGCGTGCGGGGAGCGGCGCAGATAGGGCAGGGCGGCGCGGGTGGCGCGGACGTAGCCGAGAAGGTTGATGTCGAGCAGGGCGTGCCACTCGTCGAGGTCGCCGTCCTCGATTCCCCCGACATGACTCACGCCGGCGTTGTTCACAAGCACGTCCAGACGCCCGGCGGACTCGGCCACCGAGCGCACGGCTCGGTTCACCGAGTCGCTGTCGCGAAGGTCGGCGACGATGCCGCGGACGCCCTCGGGCGCCCCGGACGGGTCGATGTCCAATATAGACACCGATGCTCCCCGGGCGGCGAGCTCCGCGGCGGTGGCGCGGCCGATACCAGCGCCTCCCCCGGTGACGAGCGCGACGCAGTCGCTGAAGTCCGGCACGTGGTTCTCCGATCCGGTCACAGTGCGGTGAGATGGACGGGGTAGGAACCGAAGCGGTCCTCGACCCCGTTGACCCGGGTGGGTTCGGCAGCGGGGCTCGGTCGCACACCGGCGGCGAAGACGCTGCGCAGGATGCGGACGATCGTTCCGTCGACCTCGGCCTCTCCCCGACGCCCGTAGGTGCCGAGGGCGAGGGGGCGCCCGATGCAGACGTGACGGCCGCCCCCGAAGGTGAACCCCTCCGGGGCCACACCTGGGCCTGTGCTGCGGCGGGGGTCGAACTCGTCTGCGCGTTCGCCGTAGACCTCGGTGTCGCGGTTCGCCTCACGGACGTCGACGGCGACGAGGCGCCCGGTGGGGATGGTGCGTCCGCGCAGCTCCACGTCGGCGGTGGCCCGTCGCAGCAGCAGGTGCGGCCCGGGATGCAACCGCAGGGACTCCATCGCGGCCGCGCGGAGGAAGTCGCTGTCGCCGAGGCGCCCCGCGTCCTCGGAGTGGGCTTTAAGCCAGGCCAGAAGGTGGTGAACGGTGTGCACGACCGCGGTGGCGGTGGTGCCCGAGGATGCCGTGAGGTACTGCACGCACTCGGTGAGGATCCCGGCCCGGTCGAGGCCGTGGGACTCGTCGGCTACCAGCACTGCCAGCAGGTCGGGGTAGTGCTCGGCCTCTCCGGTGGCGCCGGAGGGCGCCGCCTGCCTGCGCGCCAGGGCGGGCTCGACGAACTCCCGGTCGAACACCTCTTTCCAGCCGATGGCGTCCTCGAGCACCGCGCCGCGGTCCTCGTGGGTCCACTCGACGGTCACCCCGCGGACGAGGCCGGCCAGGCAGTCATCGAGCCGTCGGTGCCGGACCTCGTCGGTATCGGCGAGGTCGAGACCGACGATCGAGGCGCTGATCGTGATCATGATGCGCCGGGCGAGCGTCACCAGATCGACCCGCACGATGCCGTCGTCGTCGCGTCCGGCCGCGGCCCGGCGCAATGCGGCGTCGACCGCCGGCTGCAGCATCTCGAACTCGTAGCGGCGCAGGTGCGTGTGGCCGAACAGCACGCTCTCGAGGCGACGTCGGGAACGGTGCGCAGGTCCGTCGACGGTCACGATGGCTCCGCCCATGACCGGCCACCCGGTCAGGTGGCGGGCCGACTCCAGCTCATTGCTGCGTAGGCAATCCCGGGCCTCCGCATGGGTGCATGTCCGGATCACGTCCGGGTCGGTCGGCAATGGTGCTTCGAGTGCGGCGCGGACATCGGATGCGGTCACGACAGACCCTCCTCGTCGAGAACTGCCATATATTGGGAACTGGATGCCATATTGTGGCTAGATGCAACGTAGCTACATCGAGTGACGGAGCACAAGGCCTCGGCGTCTCAGAGTTCGCGCAGCCGCCGCACCTCTGCGTCGTCCAGGGGCCGGACGAGCTCGGAGCGCAGCATCAGATGCAGGCGCGCGGAGTGCTCGAGCTCCTCCGCGGCATCCACCGCGGTGGCCAGGTCAGAGCCCGCGACGACCGGTCCGTGTCGCGCGATGAGGTAGCACCGGTGCCCCGTCGACGCCGCCTCGGCGAGCGGTTCCAACGTGCGGTCGCCCGGAGCGTGGTACGGCAGAAGCGGCATCACCCCCACCCGCATGGCGTAGTAGGGCGTGAGCGGCGGGAGCACATCGGTGGGATCGAGGTCGGGCAGACAGGAGACGGCCACCGCGTGCACGCTGTGCAGGTGCACGACCGCACAGTCGTCCGGTCGAGCCCGGTACGCCGCGGCGTGCAGGAACGCCTCCTTGGAGGGGGCGGGTCCGGCGAGATGAGTGCCGTCGAGTGCGACGGTGGACAACGCCCCGGGATCGATCTCGTCCAGCGCGACACCCGAGGGCGTCACGACGATCTCGTCGCCGACCCGGACGCTCAGGTTGCCCGTCCGCCCGTGGGCGAGCCCGCGCCGGAACAGCGAAGCGCCGCGGGCAGCCAGCTCGTCGTGCGGGGTCACCGGCCAACTGCGCGCAGGAAGAGATCGGGGCCGCCGAAGTTGCCCGACTTGAGCAGGAGTGCCAGCTCGGGATCGGTTGTCGTCCTCGTCCAGGGCACGCCGACGTCGGCCTCCTCGACGACCTCGACGGCCCGCACCCCGAGCGCCTCGATCACCGCTCCGGAGGTCTCGCCCCCGGCCAGGACGAGCCGACGTGCACCCCGCTCCACCGCGTGCACGGCGACGTTCGCCAGGACCCGCTCGACGACGGCGGCGTCGGCGCTTCCGTCGCGGCGCTGCTCGGGAGGGACGGACGAGTAGATGAGGGCGTCCTGGGAGTCGGTCAGGTTGCGGTCCAACCAGGCGACTGCCTCACCGGTCAGGCCCCCGACGTCCACCCCTCTGCGGGGGTCGACACGGAACGCCGGGATGTGCTCCCGCGCGAGCGCGATCTGCTCCAGGGTCGCCGCCGAACAGCTGCCGGCCACGATCACCGATGGTCCACCTGGAAGCGGGCGAACCGGGACGCCGTCCCCGAACCCGAGCTGTTCTGCACGGACGCTTCCTGCCTGGCGGGCCAGACCCGCCGCGCCGGTGAGCACCGCGTGCCCGCGGGTGGCCTCGGCGACCGTTCGCAGGTCCTGCTCCGCGGTCGCGTCCACCACGACGAGACGGACGCCGCGGCCGGTCAGGGCGGCGAGCTCACGGGACACCGCATCGGGGCCACGCCGGACGACGTCGAGGCCGATCAGGGCGGGAGGGACGCGGACCTGCCGCCCCAGCACGCGGACCAGATCGGAGTCGGTCATCGGCGTCAGCGGATGGTCCCGCATGCTCGTCTCCGCGAGGAGGCGCTCACCGACGAACAGGTGGCCGGCGTAGACGGTGCGACCGTGCTCCGGGGTGGCGGGACACACGACCGTCACGTGCCGGGCCTTCTCGGCCAGGGCTTCGGCGACCGGCCCGATGTTGCCCGCATCGGTGGAGTCGAAGGTTGAGCAGTACTTGAAGTAGACGGTCTGCACGCCACGTTCGGACATCCACGCCGCAACCCGGCCCGAGCTCGCCAGGGCGACCGGCACCGGTGCGGTGCGAGTCTTGAGGGCGACGACCAGGGCGTCGCAGACCGGGATCTCCAGCTCACCGCCTGGTTCCCCGAACAGGAGAGCCACCCGCAGGCCGACGCGTCGTAGCGCGCTGGCGACGTCCCCCGCACCGGTGTAGTCATCAGCGATGCAGCCGAGCACCGGGAGTCGCGTGCCGTCCTGATCCATGGGTGACCCTCTCTTGCGATTGCCACTATGTGGAAGTTAGGATTCGTATTATGGCAACTCCCGGGGCGAGAGCAACAGGTGTCGGGGTCCTCGACAAGGCCGTCTCGGTCCTCGACGCCGTCGAGACGAGACCGATGAGCACCAGCGAGCTCGCACGAGCCCTCGCGATGACGATGTCCACCACCCACCGGCTCACGGGAGCACTGCAGGCCCACGAGCTGTTGCGCCGGGACGCAGACGGCCGCTTCCATCTCGGGCCGCGTTTCGCGACCGCACCGCTGCTCGAGACCGCGGGCCCAGCGCTGGAGGCACTTCGGGATGACACCGGTGAATCGGTCCAGCTCTGGGTGCGCCGAGGGACGCAGCGGATGTGCGCAGTCAGCGTCGAATCGCGCGAAGAGCTACGCACCGCGCTCCCGGTCGGGAGCTTCCTCGACCTCCCGGACGGGTCTGCAGGGCAGGTCCTGGTCGGGGCTCCGATCCCACCCGGCCAGGGCTGGCTCGAGTCCAGCGGGACTAGAACCCCGGGCATCGCTTCGGTGAGCGCGCCGGTGTACCACCACGGCGAGATCGTCGCCGCCCTCTGCCTGTCCGGACCCCTGCAGCGACTGGCGCCGAGCCCTGGCGCGCTACACGGCTCTCGTGTCCGCGACGCGGCGCGACACGTCGAAGCGGCCACGTGGGGCTCCGCAGCCGCCGACTGACCCGGACCGGGGGACAACCAAGATCGGCGAGAGGCAAGGCGCCCTGTAGCTACGCAGCGCGGCCGCACTTGATGTGGCGCTTGACCGTCGCTGGAGATCCAGTCGTTCAGGGGCCGGCGTCGTATCCGACATCCTGGGCTCGCGTTCGTGCGGCCTTGTCGGCGCCGCAACCTGGATCTGCGCCGGCTCGACCGGCGCACCAAGGAGCTCATCTTGATCGTCAGCCTCACGGTGATGCGGGCGTCGAAGGGCCACATCCAGAGCCACACCCGGGTGGCGCTCGACCTCGGCGTCAGCCCCGAGGAGATCCTCGAGGCCATCGAGATCAGCCTGCCGGAGGCGGGGATCGTCGCGTTTCAGACGGGCTTCGACGCGTGGAAGGAGGTCGTCGGCGCGGACGGGCTCAAGCCGAGTGTTGCAGTCCACCAGGGTGGTTCCGGGGGCAGCGGGGTGACGTTTGAACGTCACCCGTTGGAATGCGGGCTGTCGGCATGAGGTCCGGTCATGGGCTGCGCAAATTGACTGCCCGTGGCGAGCTTGGGACCATGCCTTCCGTGACGTGCAGGAGCGTGTAGTCCGGTGTGCTGGGATCCGAAGTAGGTAACTACCTGCGCCGCGACCAGAATGCGCCGTCTCGACCGCAGGTTACGCCATTGCGCCCGACCGGCCAGCTGCCCAGCCCCTGTGGCCTCACCTGCGAGGACGTCAAGTTGGAAGCGTCTCAGTGCGCTTGAGTCCGACGAGGGGGACGTACAGTCGAACGATCTCCTCCACGGCTTCCGTGTGTTCGAGCCGGCCATCGACAACGGGCAGCGCGAATGCCTCGATGCTCCCCAGGCCCATGCGCGCAATGGTCTGTGGCGCGGCCTGCAGATCGGCTAAGCCACGACTTCCGGCGTCGGCCAGATAGCGCGCCGTGCGCTCGATTGTGCCCTCCCGAATCCCACCCCAGATGCGCTTGACGTCCGGATCGCTGATGGCTTCGTGATCCAGCAGCGTGATCAGTGTCCGATGCTTCACGGCCGCGGCGAGCGCCCTCTCAGTCGTGATCGTCAGAACCAGCTTTAGGTCGTCTGGGTCAATGTCGGATATGTCCTGCGCTGCGAGGAAGTCTGCGCGGACTGTCTCGGCGAGGACCAGAAAGACGTCCATCTTGCTGGCGAAGTAGACGTAGAAGGTTGCGCGACTCGACCCCGCCTCCTCGGTGATGTCAGCGATCGTGGCGAGCCGGTAGCCACGGCGTTCGAAGACCTTCCGAGCCGCCTCGACGAGCTGATGGCGTCGCTCGGCGTCCTCCCGTGAGTGCGCCTCGCGTTTCGCCCAGCCTTTCCCAGTCACTCGCGCAGTCTACGGCTGACCGCGTTGACAGTGACGCCAACGTCAACGATGCTCTCCAGGACGCCGACAGTGGGGTGGGTGAATGAAGGTCCTGGTCGCCAACCGGGGTGAAGTGGCTGTGCGTGTCATGCGGGCGGCAGCCGGTATCGGGGCAGCAACCGTCGCGGTCTATACGCGCGGGGATGCCGGGTCCCTCCACGTGCAGTTGGCCGACGAGTCGTCGCCGCTGCCTGGCAAGGGCGTCGCCGGCCATCTTGACGGCGAGGCCATGGTCGCGATCGCGAAGCAAGCGGGCTGCACGCACGTCCATCCGGGCTCGGGTTTCCTGAGCGAGGATGCCCACTTCGCGGAACTGTGCCGCGACGCGGGGCTCGTGTTCGTGGGTCCGTCACCCGAGGTGCTGGCCCTGTTCGGGAACAAGTCGAGAGCTCGCGCCCACGCGCTGTCAGTCGGCGTCCCAGTGCTCGACGCCTTGCCGGCCCCGGTCTCGCTCGAGCAGGCGGGAGCGTTCCTGGCCGACAATCCCGGTGGGATCATGGTGAAGGCTGTGGCCGGCGGCGGCGGTCGAGGCATGCGTGCGGTTGTCGACCCCGCAGAACTCGACGAGGCGTTCGCCCGCAGCCGCTCGGAGGCAAGCCTGGCCTTCGGCCATGACGAACTCTACGTCGAGCGCTTGATGTCTGCAGCCAAGCACATCGAGATCCAGGTGGTGGGCGACGGCAGTGGCACGGTGGTCCACCTGGGCGAGCGCGAGTGCAGCGTCCAACGCCGCCATCAGAAGCTGATCGAGGTCGCACCCAGCCCGTCGCTCGACGACAATCAGCGCGCCAACCTGGGTGCGCTGGCCGTTCGCCTCACGGAGGCGGTCGGCTACTCCAGCCTCGGTACGGTGGAGTTCCTCGTCGACGCCGACGCGCTGAGGGCGGGCGAACTCGACGCGGCCTTCATCGAGCTGAACCCACGCCTGCAGGTGGAACACACCGTGACCGAGGAGGTGGCGGGTGTCGACTTGGTCGCCACACAGCTTCGTATCGCGACTGGCGCATCTCTGGAGGATGTGGGCCTGACCGGGAACAATGCGCCGGCCCCGGCCGGATTCGCGATCCAGAGCCGACTCAACGCGGAGCGGCGCGCGCCCGACGGCGAGACGTACGCGGCCACCGGAACCCTGACCAGGTTCGAGCCACCGGGAGGCCCTGGGGTGCGAGTGGACACGCACGCCCGGGCCGGGCTCGTCCTTGACGGCACCTTCGACTCGCTGCTCGCCAAGGTCATCACGCACACCCGTTGCGGTGGCTTCCCGGCCGCGGCGGCACACGCCGCCCGTGCGCTCGCCGAGCTTCACGTCGAGGGGGTGACGACCAATGCCGCCCTGCTGCAGGGGGTGCTCACCCACCCGACCTTCGTGTCCGGCGAGGCCACCACGTCGTTCATGACCGAGATCGCCGACGAGCTTCCCGTGGACGTGACAGCCGAACCCGTCCACATCGGAAGTGGCGCTGCAGGCGGTGTCCACGCACCCCTGGGCGGCACGGTGGTGGTCGTGCCCATTGAGGTGGGGGAGACCGTCACAGCGAAGACCGCGGTCGCCGTCATCGAGTCGATGAAGATGGAACACGTGGTCACCGCGGGGGCCGCCGGCGTCATCACCGAGGTCAACGTCGTACCCGGAGACCAGGTGCGCGAGGGCCAGGTCGTCGTCCACCTCGAAGTCAACGCTGACGCGGACGACTCTGGGCCGGAGGTCGAAGAGGTTGACCTCGCGCACGTTCGACCGGATCTCGCGGAGCTCCTGGAGCTGCAGGCCGCTGTCCTCGACGCTGCTCGACCCGGGGCCGTGCAGCGCCGTCGCGGGACTGGCCACCGCACGATCCGGGAGAACCTCGCTGAGCTGGCCGATCCTCGGTCTTTCCGCGAGTACGGCGCGCTGACCATCGGCGCGCAGCGCCGGCGGCGCACCGTTAGCGAACTCGCCGCAGCAACGCCCGCCGATGGCATGGTGCTCGGCCTGGCCACCGTGAACGGTGACTCGATGGCCGACCCGCGGCCCTGCGTGGTGATGGGGTACGACTACACCGTCCTCGCAGGCACTCAAGGCTTCTTCGGGCATCGAAAGACTGACCGGATGCTGGCTCTCGCCGGGCGGCAGCGGCTGCCGGTGGTGCTCTTCGCCGAGGGCGGTGGAGGGCGACCAGGTGACGTCGACGTCGCCGATATCACCTCGTCGATGCTGGACTGCGGGACGTTCGCCGCCCTCGGGCGGTTGAGCGGGCAGGTTCCGCTCGTCGGTGTGCTGACCGGGCGTTGTTTCGCCGGCAACGCGGCTCTTCTCGGCAGCTGCGATGTCGTCATCGCGACGAAGGACTCGACGCTCGGCATAGCCGGCCCGGCGATGATCGAGGGGGGCGGCCTGGGCCGCTACTCCCCAGAGGAGGTCGGACCGATGTCGGTCCAAGTGGCCAACGGGGTCGTCGACGTGCTGGTGGAAGACGACGCCGAGGCCGTCGAGGTAGCCAAGCGCTATCTCGGCTACTTCCAGGGCCATCAGGCGAAGTACACCCACGCGGACCAGCGCGTCCTGCGGCACCTGGTCCCGGAGAACCGAATGCGGACCTACGACGTCCGCGAGGTGATCGACGGGCTCGTCGACACCGACTCAATGCTGGAGCTTCGCCGAGGATTCGGGCATGGAATCATCACAGCGCTCGTGCGCATCAACGGACGACCGATGGGCCTCGTGGCCAACAACCCCGGACACCTCGGCGGGGCGATCGACGCCGACGCGGCGGACAAGATGGCTCGCTTCCTGCAGTTGTGCGACGCGCACGGGCTTCCGGTGGTCTCGCTGTGCGACACCCCGGGGTTCATGGTCGGCCCCGACTCCGAGCGGAGCGCGACGGTGCGGCACTTCTCCCGGCTCTTCGTGATCGGTGCCCATCTGCGCGTCCCGATGATCGCTGTCGTGCTCCGGAAGGGCTATGGCCTCGGCGCACAGGCGATGGCAGCCGGCGGCTTCCGGGAGACATTGGCGACGGTCGCCTGGCCGACCGGTGAGGTCGGGGGCATGGGACTTGAAGGAGCCGTTCAGCTCGGCTACTCCCAGGAGCTCGCAGCCATCCCCGACGAGCACGAGCGGCGGCGGCGCTACGACGAACTGGTCGCCGAGCACTACGAGGCCGGCAAGGTGATCAACGCAGCCCGGGTATTCGAGATCGACGACGTGATCGACCCCGCCGACACGCGGTGCGTCATCACCGATGCCCTCGCGGCCTGGCAGGGCCCGGATGCCGACCGGCAGCCCCGGTCCTACATCGACACCTGGTGACGAGGGTGAGAGGAGCGCACGTGGACATAACCGACCACCTGGCGGACCTGCGGGCACGCCAGGAGACCCGCCGGCCAACGGACACCCCTAGGACAGTGACCTATCCGGTGGGTGAGATCACCATTCCGGAGCACGTCTCGCACTGGGCGGCGACGGTCCCGGACCGGGTCGCGATCTGCCATGAGGAGCGGGAGCTGAGCTACCTCGACCTCGACGACGCACACCGACGCGTCGCGGGCTGGTTGCACGACGCGGGGGTGCGGGTCGGCGATCGGGTCGGCGTCCATCTCGGGAACGGACCGGAGTTCGTGATCGCGTTCCTTGCGGTCCTGCGGCTCGGCGCGGTGCACGTCCCGATCAACCCCATGTTTCGCCCGGGCGAGCTCACCCACGAGATCCAGGACAGCGGGGCTCGAGTGATCGTCACCGCGGCGGCCTGGCAGGACGTCGTCGCGGCGGCGTGGAACGACATCGCCGTCGAGCACGTGATCCTGGTGGGAGGTGCCGAGCCGGCGGTCGGCCTGCCGGTCACGCACTGGGAGACCGTCATCGCCCATGAGCCGCAGGACGACTGCCAGATCGACCTGGACGCGCTCGCTGCGCTCAACTACACCGGCGGCACGACTGGTCTGCCCAAGGGCTGCATGCACACCCAGCGGCACATGCTCTACACCGCCGCTACCGGCACAGGCGCGTCGGGAATGCATTCTGGCGACACCTACGTGACGGTGTGCTTCCTGCCAATCTTCTGGATCGGCGGTGAGGATCTGGGCATCCTGTTCCCGTTCGTCCTCGGCGGGACCGTCGTCCTCATGGCGCGCTGGAACGCGACCGCGGTCCTCGCTGCCATCGACCGCTACCGGGCCACCACGATGGTCGGCACCGCCGAGAACTACCTGGAGTTGCTCGACCACCTCGACCTGCACCGATACGACCTCACCTCGCTGCGTGACCCACAGGTTGTGTCGTTCGTCGGCAAGCTGACTCCGCAGCTGCGCCACCGCTGGGCGAAGGCTGTCGGTGGCGGCGTGCTGCGCGAGTGCGCCTACGGGATGACCGAGACACACACCATGGATGCGCTGCCCTACGGGCTCGCCGACGGTGATGAAGACCTGCTCGCGGAGCCGACCTTCTGCGGGATCCCCGTTCCCGGGACGGACATCGCGGTCGTCTCCTTCGAGAACGGGAAGCCGGTGCCGATCGGTGAGGTCGGGGAGATCGTGGTGCGCAGCCCATCGGTGATGACCGGCTACTGGCGCAACGCGCAGGCCACGTCCGAGCAGCTCATCGACGGCTGGCTGCACACCGGTGACTACGGCAGGCTCGACGAGTCCGGATTTCTGCACTACCTGGGCCGGGCCAAGGAAATGATCAAGGTCAAGGGGATGAGCGTCTTCCCGGCCGAGGTCGAGCTCATCCTCGCCCGGCACGCGGACATCACCGCTGTGGCGGTCGTGCCGGTGGAAGACCCGGAGGCAGGCCAACGACCACTGGCCTTTGTCACGGTCGAGCCCGGCTCATCAACCGGTCCCGAGGACATCCAGAGCTGGGCTCGTACGCAGATGTCGACGTACAAGGTACCCGTAGTGAAGATCATCGACGCCTTCCCGATGACGCCCTCGGGGAAGATCAAGAAGAACGTCCTCGAGCAAGAGGTCAAGAGCCCGACCGAGATCCATCACTGATCGAGTCGCGGGGACGGGGTCGCTACCGGCGGCCCCGGTGGGAACGCTGTCGCACGAGCAATTTGTGGAGGAGCAATGACGCAGGCCGCAGGAACCAAGGGGAGCGCGCAACCGATGTACTCCCTGGACGACATTCGGGAATTGTGCACCCGCTACCGGAACTGGGGCAGGTGGGGCGCGGACGACGAGATCGGAACCTTCAATCTCGTCACCCCGGAGAAGGTGACCGCCGCCGCGCAGCTGGTGCGCCGGGGGGCCGTCTTCTCGCTCTCCCTGCCGCTGGACGCCGACGGCCCGATGACCGGTGCGCTCGGGCGGACCAACCCCGTGCACCTCATGCTCCAGGACGGCGGCGACATCGCCTCCGGAGCGCAGTCCGCCATGGCGCCCCTCGGCTACACCGACGACGCGGTGTACATGGTGCTGCAGTGCGCCACCCAGTGGGACGCCCTGGCACACGTGTTCATGGACGAGCACATGTACAACGGTCACGGCCTGGGCTCGGTCACCAGTGCAGGCGCGGAGAAGTGCTCGATCACCGGCATGAAGGACAAGATCGTCACCCGCGGCGTCCTGCTCGACGTCGCTCGGTACAAGGGCAAGCCCTGGCTCGACCTCAGCGAACCCATCTCCGACGAGGACCTCGCGGGATGTGCTGACAGCCAGGGTGTCGACGTCGGGGAGGGCGACGTCGTCCTGGTCCGCACCGGGCGGCTCTCCTTCGTGCGCGACAGGGGGAGCTGGGGCGATGAGTACGCCGGAGGGCACGCTCCCGGACTCGGAGTGAGCGCAGCACACTTCTTCTGCCCTCGCGACGTCGCCGCGGTCGCAACGGACACCTGGGGATTTGAGGTGCAACCGAATGAGAGCCTGCCGGAGATGTGGCAGCCGCTCCACGCGATCATGCTCGCTAACGCCGGAATCACCATCGGGGAGATGTTCGATCTCGAAGCCCTCGCCGAGGACTGTGCAGGTGATGGCGTGTACGAGTTCATGTTCGTCGCCCCGCCGCTGACCATCAGCAAGGCCGTGGGGTCACCCATCAACCCGCAGGCCATCAAGTAGTCCGTCCGATCTCGCTGCGGCCCGACCGCGCCGCAGCGAGCAGCATCAGCTACCTGCGTCTTCCCACCGTCGTTCGACTGGCTGTGCCGAGCACGTGCGGAACAGGCGGATCGAAATTCTGTCTCAATGAGGAGAAACGTCGACGTCACCGTTGTCGCGATCCGCTTCGGCGGGTGCACCGTGGGCTCAGCCGGTCGAAGCCTTTGATCTTGTGAGTTCGGTGGAACAGGATCCCTGCGGTGCGTGTGATGTTGATGTTGGCTGATCGTGAGGAAATCTCCCGAGGCTTGGCCGAAGGGTTGCTGTACAAGGAGACCGGTCGCGCCTCGGACGCGATCCGCCGGTAACGACGCCAGGCCGGCGATCTTGGACGGCTCGGACCGCCGAACGGTAAGAACCCCGTGGTGTCAATGTGGGCGCGTCACCTCCGCGGTCATATCCCGGAGCGTCTGGTTGAAAATCGCGCGGGTCAGCTCGGCTCCAATCAGGTACGGGTCGACTTCGGCGGGAGCCTTGACCCGAACGACGGCCATGACCACGTCAGCCTGTACCGCCACCACGGCTACCGCCTCTGATCGCTGTTCCGGCCTCGCCCTCAGCCCGGAGTGTCCGGACCCATCTCGCCGAGCACCTCCAGTGCCTGGGCAGGGCCAGCCTGGTCAGCGCGGTCGAGGGCCGGGACGGCGGCCATGTGCTGACCCGGACGGCCGAGAGATCACCCTGCTCGTCGTGGTGCTGGCACTGGAGGCCCGGAGCCGGCGTTCCGGTGCACCGAGATCCGTCAGCATGGGCCGATGCACCTCTGCCGAGGATTGCCGTACGCCGTGCGGGGTGACGCAGGCGATGTGCGCGGCCGAGACGGCATGGCGGCAGGCGCTCGCGGTCACGAGCATTGCCGCCCCGGCCCGGCCCGGTCAGGCCTCGCTCTCGGGCCGGGTCTCCGATGTCCCACCGAAGCCGGGAGCCAGATCGGCTGGGTCCGGGGCGTCGGGATCATTGTTCGGCCCGCCGACGGGCGGGTCCGGTTGAGGGATCCCAGCAGGGTTGGGGCTGGTCCGGTCGGTGCGGGTGCCGTCCGGAACCGGGTCGCTGTCGGTCATGACAGTCTCTCCCGTCGTCGATTGATCCTTCCCCGGAGGGTGCCCGCTGCGGCACATGGGAAACCTGTCGGAGCGGGTACTCGATGGGCATGGCCCTCGAGACCTACCGCCGCAAGCGCGACTTCGCCCGGACCCCCGAGCCGCCCGCCGGTGTTCCGGCTCAGCGGGGCGGGCATCGGTTCGTCGTGCAGCGCCATCGCTCCCGGCGCTTGCACTACGACTTCCGCCTCGAGCTCGACGGCGTGCTCGTTAGCTGGGCCGTACCGCGGGGGCCGACGCTGGACCCGAAGGCCCGCCACACCGCCGTTCGCGCCGGGGTCGACGATGCCGATGACCGGCGCGGTGATCAGGGCGAGCCCCAGCCCGGGTGGTGCCCTGCACGAACGCCGCCACCGCGACGACGAGAGCGACTGCGGCGAGAATCTGCAGGCTCATCGCGCGACGCCCGTCGGCCGGTCGCGGGCGTGGTCGTCGGCCCGCGGATGCAGCCGGTGCACGCGGGCCTGCTCGACCACCTCCTGACCGAACCGTCCCGGATGTCGGTCGACGAGTGCGGCGTCGTCGTCGTTGACGTGCCGAGCGAGGGCCCGGGCAGCGGCATCGTCGCCGAAATGCGTGCCGGGACCGGAGATCGACAGCATGGCGACCTCGATGCCCGTGCGGTCCATGAGGTCGAGTTTCTCGTCGATCGATCACCTGGGCCAGGCGGGCAGCCCGTCGGGGCTGTGGTGCCCGGCTGCGGTCGCCGCCACCACGTACCCGCGGGTGAGGAAGTGCGCGTGCCGTCGACCAGGGGGTCTCGTATCGTCATCCGACTCGCCCCGCCGGGGAGTCCTTCGCCCGTCCTCGCGCGTCGTGCGGGAGGTCGGCGTAGTGCCACTGATGGTCGCGGGCGTGTTCGCACGCTTCCTCGAGATCGCCGCGTTCGAGCACGACCAGCAGCTCCTGGTGCTCGTCGGCGATGACGCCGAGGTCGAGATCCGCGGCCACGATGGTCGCCGACGTGCGGATGCCGATCTGGAGCGCTTCCCACGAGTGCAGCAGCAGCCCGTTGTGCGCCGCCTCCACGATGTGCCGGTGGAAGGCGACACTCGCCGCCGAGGAGGCGTCGGCGTCGTCGGACTCCGCCGCGGCGCGCATGGCGTCGATGTCGGCGTGTAGCGCATCGAGCGGCAGCGACCCGCTGAGTATCGCCAAGCGTGTCGCCGTCTCCTCGAGAGCTGCGCGCACTACGTAGCTCTCGCGCAGGGTCTGCTGGATGAAAGGGCGAACGAAGGTTCCACGGCGGGGCCGGACCTCGACCATCCGCATGGCCTCGAGCGCGCGCAGCGCCTCCCGCACCGGGGCCTGGCTGGTGCCGTAGTCGGCGGCGATCGCGGTCTCGACGAGCCGGGTGCCCGGCTCGATCCCACCCGAGGTGATGCGCCTGACGAGGGCGTCCCGGATGCGGTTGGCGAGCGTCTCCCGCCCCACGCCCGGGGTCTCGTCTGCACTGCTCACGGCTCGAGGGTAGCCCAAGATCACTTACCATCGATTATCGATAAATGCTTGCCGCCGTGTCGGCCGCCACATACCTTCTGAACTATCGATCGAGTGCGGCCGTGGCCGGAGTCGTCGTCAGTGAAGCTCAAGGAGGAGCTGCATGCTTCTGGTCTGCAGGACGTGCCCCCGCGATCACCGCGACACCGGGTCGTTCGGAGACGCGGTCCGCGCCGTCACCCGCGCGCCGGCCGTCGACGACGAGGCACCCACCAAGGCGCTGTACGTGAACTGCCTGGGCGCCTGCGACCTGCCGGGCAATGTCGCGCTGGACGGCATCGGCAAGTCGCGCGTCCGGTTCTCCGGGCTCGCCGCCGAACGGGTCGCCGACCTGCGGACGGCATGCGCCGCCTACGACGCGTCCCCGACCGGCGATCCCGGCGAGTGGGACGTGCCGGCCGATCTTCGACCAGCGATCTCGGGGGTCGCCCCCAAGCGCGGCCCACGTAGCTCAGCACGACCGTAAGCGCACATCAGGAAGCCCACAGAACAAGGAGAGTGCATCGTGGCACGATTGTTGTTCACGAACGTCAAGGTCTTCGACGGCTCCGACGGCCCGGCGCTGCCGGGCGAGGTGCTCGTCGAGGACAACCTCATCACCCGGGTCGAACACACCGTCGGCGCCATCGAGGCCCCCGACGCCGAGCGGATCGACGGCAAGGGCGCGTTCCTGATGCCCGGTCTGGTCGAGGCGCACTCGCACCTGAGCTACGGCAACGTGACCACGCTCGAGCAGCAGGGCGACATCCCCCCCGAGGAGAACGTCCTCAACACGATCAAGGCCGCCGAGCTGATGCTGATGTCCGGCTTCACCTCGCTGTACTCGGCCGCCTCCGCCCGGATGCGCACCGACGTGGTCGTGCGCAACGCGATCGACTCCGGTCAGTTCCCCGGCCCCCGCATCCGCGCCGCGTCGCCGGAGATCACCTGCACCGGGGGGCTCGGCGACGCCCGGCTCTACCACCAGAACCGCACCACGTTCTCCCTCATCGCCGACGGCGAGCTGGAATTGCGGAAGATCATCCGTACGGCCTGGCGCGAGGGCGTCGACGTGATCAAGCTGAACCTGTCCGGCGACGGGTTCGTCCGCCCTGGCAACGGTGAGCAGACCGCATACACCGAGCAGGAGGTCGCCGCCGCCGCGCAGGAGGCGCAGCTGCGTGGGTTGTGGATGGCGGCCCATGCCCGGTCGGACAGCTCGGTCAAGCTGGCCCTCAAGTACGGGTTCCGCAACATCTACCACTGCGACTACATCGAAGGTGAGACGTTCGATCTGCTGGAGGAGAAGAAGGACTCGATCTTCCTCGCGCCGGCGATCGGCATGATCTACGCCTCGGTCCACGAGGGCAGCCCGTGGGGCCTGACCCCCGAGGTGAACGAGGTCATCGGCTACAAGAAGATGCTCGATACGTGCCCCGGCGTGTACGCGGAGCTGCAGAAGCGCGGGCTGCGCATCATGCCGGGCGGCGACTACGGGTTCGCCTGGAACCCGATCGGCAACAACGCCCGCGACCTCGAACACTTCGTCGAGCTGCTCGGCTTCTCCCCCACCTACACGCTCATGTCGGCCACCAAGTGGGGCGGCGAGTGCATGGGTATCGACAACCTCGGGATGATCAAGGAGGGCTGGCTCGCCGACGTCCTCCTCGTCGACGGCGACCCGCTCGACGACATTCGCATCCTGCAGGACCGCGACAACATCGTGATGGTGCTCAAGGACGGCGTCATCCACAAGCGCGACCTGCGCTACTTCGACCCGGCGGCCGCCGATCGTGGCGCGACCGTCGCGACCGCTGAGAGGATCGTCTAGAACGATGGCAGTGCACGACGTAGCAGTCGAGGTCACCGGGTCCGGCCCCGGGCTTCTCCTCATCCCCGGCATCGGGGCCACCGGCAACATCTTCGGCCCGCAGGTGGGCGCGCTGAGCCGGTTCTTCACCGTCATCCGGCCCGACCTCCGCGGCTCCGGCCGCAGCGCGACGACCGGCACGATCAGTACCGCGACGTTGGTGGAGGACCTCGTCGCGGTGATCGACCAGCACGGCGGCGGCGCGGCGGTCGACGTCGTCGGGTGGTCCTACGGCTCGGTCCTCGCCCAGCACCTCGCCGTCGGGCATCCGGGCCTGGTGCGCAGCTTGGCCCTGCTCGGTCCGCTCGGTGCCCCGCCCGAGCAGGGTCGCGCCGGACTGCGGCAGCGCGCAACGACGGCCCGTGAGCAGGGCATGGTTTCCATCGCCGACGCGACCGTCGGGGTCGCCACGTCGGCCAGCACCCGGACCAACCGGCCGGAGGTCGCCGCGTTCGTCCGGGAACTGGTCATGCGGCAGGACCCCGAGGGCTACGCGCAGATTTGCGAAGCCACGGCGGCGAGTGAGCCCGCCGAGGTCGAGCACATCGACTGCCCCACGTTGCTGATCACCGGCGACGAGGACCTGACCGGGCCACCGCCGGTCGCACGAGCACTGGCCGACCGCATCAAGGGCTCGCACCTCGAGGTGCTGTCCCGGTGCGCGCACTGGCTCACCCTCGAACGTCCTGTCGAGGTCACCGACCTGCTGCTGAACTTCTACTTCGGCCCCGCTGCCCACTGACCCGGAGAGATCACCATGGAATTCATGCGCCTCGGTCCGCTCGGACATGAGCGTCCTGTCGTCCGTCAGGGCGACACGGTCCACGACATGTCCTCGCTGACGAACGACATCGACGGCATCTTCTTCGACGACGGCGGGATCGGACGCACCCGAACCGCACTGGCGGACGGGTCGCTCCCGGTCATCAGCGGTTGGGAGAACGAGCGCGTCGGTGCGCCGGTCGCGCGGCCCGGCGCCGTGATCTGCGTCGGGCAGAACTACGCCGCACACGTCGCCGAGTGCGGCCTGTCCACCCCGGAACACCCGGTGGTGTTCCTCAAGCACCCCAACACCGTCGTCGGCCCCTACGACGACGTCGCGATACCGCGCGGGTGCACGCACACCGACTGGGAGGTCGAGCTCACGGTGGTCATCGGCCGCCGCGCGCAGTACGTCGACTCCCCCGAGGAAGCGCAGCAGTACATCGCCGGTTATACGATCAGCAACGACGTGTCGGAACGCGACCTGCAGAACAACAGGTCCGGTGGGCAGTGGACCAAGGGCAAGACAGCCGCGACGTTCTGCCCCGTCGGCCCGGTGCTCGTGCCCGCGGACGAGATCGACCCGCAGGTGCTCGACATCCGGTCCTTCGTCAACGGGGAACCCCGCCAGGACTCCAACACCAAGGACATGATCTTCAAGGCGGCGTGGCTCGTCTCGGACCTGTCGCAGTACATGATCCTGGAGCCCGGCGACATCGTCCTGACCGGCACGCCGGGTGGTGTCGCGCTCGGCGGCCGGTTCCCCTACCTCCAGGAGGGAGACGTCGTCGAGCTCGAGATCGAGAAGCTCGGGCGGCAGCGTCAACAGCTCGTCGCGTGGGACAAGGCGTGATCTGCGCCGTCGTCACCTATCGCGTTCGGCCCGGCCAGGAAGACGAGGCGGTCACGCTGTTCGGTGAGCTCACCGCCGCGAGCGCGCAGGAACCGGGATGCCTGACGTTCCGCGTGCACCGCTCGGAGGAGGACCCGCAGGAGTTCCTGCTCTACGAGCGCTACCGCGACGACGCCGGACTCGAAGCGCATCGCAGTTCCGCGCACTTCACCACGCTGGCGGTCAACGGGCTGTTCCCGTTGCTCGAGAGCCGCGAACCGCGCCTCTACCGCCCACTGCCCGACCAACGGTCCCAGACATGAGGTCGTCCACGGCCGTCGCCGTCCTCGGTCTCGGCATCATGGGCGGACCGATGGCGAACAACCTGCTCAGGGCCGGTTACGACGTCATCGGCTACAACAGAAGCCCCGCCAAGGTCGCGAAGTTCGTCGAGCAGGGCGGACGCGGTGCGGAGACGATCGCCGCCGCGGTCCACGACGCCGACGTCATCGTCACGATGCTGCCCGACTCGCCGGACGTCGAGCAGGTCGTGGCCGGTGGGGACGGCGTGCTCGAGCACGCCGCGTCCGGGGCGTTGTGGATCGACGCCAGCACGATCCGGCCCGACGTCACGGTGCGCATGGCCGCCGCAGCAGCCGACAAGGGCATCCGTGCTGTTGACGCGCCGGTCTCCGGTGGTGAGGCCGGGGCGATCGAGGGCAGCCTGTCGATCATGGTCGGCGGCGCGGCCGCCGACGTCGACGCGGCCCACCCGATCCTCGAGGCCATGGGCACCACCGTCGTGCACGTCGGTCCCGCGGGGTCCGGTCAGACGGTGAAGGCCGCCAACCAGCTCATCGTGGCCGGCACGATCGAGCTGGTCGCCGAGGCGTTGGTGTTCCTCGATGCGCACGGCGTCGATGCGGAGGCCGCGGTGAAAGTTCTCGCCGGTGGTCTTGCGGGAAACCGGATCCTGGACCGCAAGGCGGCCGGGATGATCGCCGGCGACTACACACCCGGGTTCCGCGTCGACCTGCACCACAAGGACCTCGGCATCGTCACCGCCGCGGCCCGCGAGGCCGGCGTCGCCATCCCACTCGGGGCAGTCGTTGCCCAGCTGATGGGAGCCCTGCGTGCGCGTGGACACGGATCGCTGGACCACTCCGCGTTGCGGCTGCTCGTCGACGAGCTGTCCGGCCGGGCCAGGTCCTGACCGCGCGGACTGCCTCACCCGCACACGAGCGTGCTCCCGATGGTGGCACCGGCACATGCTCAGCCTCTGTCCTGCGTGATCTCCCTCCGGCGTGGGGGTGTGACGGGTCCAGGCCTGAGGCTGGAACGGCGGCGTTGCAGGAGGAGTGGCTGGTCCGTTCCCCGTCGGGATCGAGCACGGCGCGCACGTCGAGGATGTTGTGGGGGAGGAGCTCCTCAGCGTGCACGTCGTGCTGCCGGAGGACAACGTGGATGTCGCCCGCGTAGAGGGCGAGCTGGTTGGCCAGTTCCTCGGCCGTGGTCACCGCATCCGACGACATGGGGCTCCCCGCTCGCACGCAAACATTGCTGCGCCGCGGGGGAGCGCGGCGGGGCGTGAGGCTAGTGGAACACGATCCGCTCAGGCGCTGGCGGTTCCAGTTCGTGCGCGATCTCACCGTCGACGGTGATGCGGCCGGCCCGGAGGTGATCCGCGATCCGCTCGGTTTTCATCCCACTGGCCGGTATCCGCGACTGGGCTGATCAGTAGCCAGGTGAGGTCGGCGTGCATGATCCCGGTGGGCAGGATCGTCACGTTTGATCTTGTCGCTGTCACACATGCTTTCTCCTCGGCGAGTCGGCAGTGCTCGAGGATCAGGATGCCGGAGATGTCGTTCGTCGTCGGCCGGGACGGATCGCCCCGCCCCGGCCGACGTTGTACGGAGACCCATCTGTCGGGAGGGAATTAGTGCCGGAGGCCGGCCTCCTTCAAGAGCGGCATGACGTTGTCGCCGAAGTACTTGAGCTCCTCGTTGTAGTCGATGAGCCCGAAGATCATGCCCTCCATCCCGGCCTCGTTGAGACGGCCGAGCTCTTCGGTCACCTGTTCCGGTGTGCCGACGATCGGGTAGCCGCCCCAGCCGGCGATGAAGCGCTCCTGCATCTCCTTGACGGCGTGGTCGAAGGACTGGCTCGCGCCCGATCCGGCGATCTTGATGACGTTGCCGGCCGCGCCCCAGTCGCCCTCGTCGACGACCTGCTGGAAGGCGGCCTTTGCCTCCTCCTCGGTGTCCCGGCAGACCACGAGGCCGTAGGTCATCGCGTGGATCTCGCGCTGGTACTCCTCGCGCGCCTTATTCTTCAGAGCCGTCGTGTAGGCCTTGATGTTCTCCAGCGTGTCCAGCGAGGCGAAGTTGAAGTCGACGTTCTTCGCGGAGAACTCGATGCCCGAGGGCGAGTTGCCCGCGTTGATCAGCGCGGGCCGTGGGCCCTGGTGCGGCTTCGGGTAGGCCTCGAGCAGCTCGGCGTCGAAGTACGTCGAGTGGATGCCGAAGGTGCCCTGCTCGGTCCAGAGCCGGTTCACGAAGTCCAGCCACTCCTGGCCGTAGGCATAGCGCTCGTCGTGCTCGCGCTGCTCGGAGCCGAACATCTCCATCTCCGGCGGCACCCAGCCCATGACCATGTTCAGCGCGAAGCGGCCCCCGGAGATCCGGTCGACCGTGGTGGCCTGCTTGGCTGCGACGATTGGGTGCATCGTCGGCAGGTGCGAGGTGGCGGCGATCGCGATCCGCTCGGTCGCCTCGGCGATCCCGGCGGCCCAGGTGTAGGTCTCGAAGCAGTTGCCGTTGAAGTTCGTGGACCCGCCGAAGCCTTTCCAGCGGGCGACGGGGACCAGCACGTCGAACCCGAGCCGGTCGGCGCGCTGCGCGATCTCCTTGGTGTGCTCCCAGGTGATCTCGTAGCTGCTGGGGGCGTGGCTCATGATCAGCCCGTAGGAGCAGTTGGTGCCGAACAGACCCAGCTTCATCTTCTGGTCGCCGAACAGCGGGTTGGTCTCGGTGCGGTCGGCCGCGGGCTGTGTTTCCGCGGCCGGGCGGGGGTCGGTGGGGGCGAGGCCGAGGCGTTCGTTGGCGGTGACGGTGGCGGTCATCATGGTCTCCTGGTTCTGCCGGGGATGGGTGGTTCAGCGTTGATGTTCGCTACGCAAGCTGCGCTCAGCCGAGCTGGAACGGGTCGCGCGTGCCGCCGGTGAGCTCCACGAACACCGACTTGTTCTCCGTGTACTCGCCGAGCGCGTCGATGCCGTTCTCGCGGCCGATGCCGCTGGCGCCGAAGCCGCCGAAGGGCATGTTCGGCGCGATCACGCGGTAGGCGTTGATCCACACGGTGCCGGCGCGGAGCTTCCCGGCGACGCGGTGGGCGCGGTGCACGTCCTTCGTCCAGACGGCGCCGGCAAGACCGTAGGGGGTGTCGTTGGCGAGCTTGAGGGCCTCGTCCTCGTCGGCGAAGGTGTACGCGGAGAGCACCGGGCCGAACACCTCCTCGCGGACGATGGTGTTCTCCGGTCCGACGCCGGTGACCACGGTCGGCTTGACGAACAGGCCACCGCGCTCGGCGTCGGGCTCGCCGCCGCAGGCGAACGTGGCGCCCTCGGCCGCGGCGCCCTGCAGGTAGCCGAGCACCTTCTCGTACTGCGGCCGGTTGGCGACCGGGCCCATCTCCGTCTCGGCCTCGTTCGGGTCGCCGAGCTTGATGCTGTTCGCCCGCGCCACGACCTTCGCGATCAGCTCGTCGTGCACGTCGGCGTGGACGATCAGCCGCGAGCCGGCCATGCAGGTCTGCCCGGTGGCGGCGAACACGCCCGCGATCAGCCCGTTCGCAGCGGCGTCGAGGTCGGCGTCGGGGAAGACGATCTGCGGGCTCTTCCCGCCGAGCTCCAGCGTCACGCGGTTGAAGTTCGCCACCGCCGCCTGGGCGACCTTGGCCCCCGTCGCCGACGAGCCGGTGAACGCGATCTTGTCCACGCCCTGGTGGGTGGCCAGCGCCTCGCCGGTGGAGCGGTCCCACCCGGTGACGACGTTGAGCACCCCGGCCGGCAGGCCCGCCTCGTGCAGGATCTCAGCGAACGCGACGGTCGAGGCCGGCGCGTGCTCGGACGGCTTGACCACCATCGTGCAGCCGGCGGCCAGTGCGGGGGCGAGCTTGAACGTGAGCAGCAGGAGCGGGGAGTTCCACGGGGTGATGGCCCCGACGACGCCCACCGGCTCGCGCGTGGTGAATCCGAAGTAGTTCGGGTTCACCGGCGGCACGGTGCGGCCCTCGATCTTGTCGGCCAGCCCGGAGAAATAGTAGTACCAGTTCGGCAGCGCGTTGAGCTGCCCTATCATCTCCCGGTAAAGCTTCCCGGAGTCGTTCACCTCGAGGCGGGCGAGCCGCTCGGCGTTGGCGGCGATCGCGTCACCGCACTTCCGGATGATCGCGGCCCGCTGGAAGCCGGTCATGGCTCCCCACTCGCCTTCGAACGCCGCGCGGGACGAGGCCACCGCCTCGTCGATGTCTTCCGGTCCGCCGTCGGCCATGCGGGCCCACGGTTGGCCGGAGTACGGGTTCTGCGACTCGAACGATCGGCCCGATCGCGCGTCTACCGATTTGCCGTTGATGAAGAGCTTGAACTCTTCCAACGGTGGGGATGAGGTGGACATTCATGACCTCCTTCGTCAGATCCCACCGTCAGCTGCCTTCACTGGCAGGGGATGACCGCAGACGCTAAGCAGGTATGACCGGTGTGGATATCCGCACAGGGCAGCTGGTCATCCGTTCTGCGCGAGGCGAGCGAGACCCGAGCCACAGCCCAGCGGCTCCCGCATGCACTCAGCGGATAGCGCGCCGCTCCCAGCGGCTAGTGGGCCGCCGCCGCTTCGAATATCGTTCGGCGATCTACGCGGGCAGTGGGCGCACTGCTGTAGTACATGACAGCGAGGTGCGCCGAGCTCGCGGAACGACGACACGTGGAGGTGTCGGACGATGGTAGAACCGCTCGTGCACGGCCCAACCGCATTGCTGGCGCGCTACCCGGTACTGGGCACGCGCAGCCTCGAAGAGGCCCGCGATGCTGTCACGCGCGTCTATCTCGACCACGACCTGTCGGCGCCGGACGACCGGCTGGAGATGACGCTCAACGCGACGTCGGACCGGCTCTTCACCCTCGGCTACCTGACCTACAAGTCGTGCGCCAAGCTGGTGATGCCTCCGACCGAGGACTGCTACCACGTGAACCTGACGATCGCCGGGCGCACGGATGCCACCCGGACCGATGGCGAGCGTGAGACGACCGCCGGCCGCATGAGCGGGATCGTGCTGCTTCCCGACCAGGAGAATACGGTTCGGTGGTCGCCCGACGCCGAGCAGCTGATCCTGAAGATCCCGCGGCTGAGCCTCGAGAACCACCTGGGCGAACACCTCAACCGTCCCGTGAACGACGTTCTCGACTTCGACTTCGGCATCGACCTCTCGACTGCAGCGGGAATGACCCTGCTGTCTTCCGTGGAGTTCTTCGCACGCGAACTTGATCGACCCGGCGGGCTGGCCGACATGCCGATCGCCCGTGAGCAGCTCGAGGCGTTCGTCATGACGCAGCTGCTCCACACCGGACGCCATCAGTACTCCGATGCACTGGCGGCTCCCGGGGATCCGGTCCGCAAGGGCCGGCTCGGGGCCGTGATCGAGTACATGGAACAGCATGCCGACGAGCCGCTGAGCCCACCGGAGCTCGCGCGGGTCGGCAACATGAGCGTCCGGACCTTGCATGCGACGTTCCAGCAGGAGCTCGGCGAGCCACCCATGGCCTACCTTCGACGCATCAGGCTCGACCACGTCCGATCCGAACTTCTCCGTTGCGACCCGGGGCTGACCAGGGTCACTGACGTCGCCCTGCGGTGGGGGTTCTTCCACCAGAGCCGTTTCGCACAGCAGTACAAGGAGCGGTTCAACGAGCTCCCGCGAGACACGCTGCGCGAACGCAGCGCCTGATCGACCCCCGATCACGGGTCGTCGACCTCCATCAGCGAGCGGAGGCGATGCCGAACGCACACGCGGGGCCGACCAGGCGGGTGCCCTCCACCTGGTTGCCCCTCCTCCTACCAGGGGAGAGAGCCGTCGGTGTCGAAGTAGCCTCCGGTCGGGCCGTCGGGGTTCACCTCGGCCATGCGGACGATGATCTCGGCGCCCTGCTCCACAGTCTGCGTGCCCGTGTTCCCGTTCAGGTCGGTCTTGGTGTAACCAGGCTCCACGGCGTTGATCCGCATGTTCGGGAACGCCTTCGCGTACTGGACGGTGATCATGTTGACCGCGACCTTCGACGCTGGATAGGCGATCCCTGGGTACGCGTACGTCGGGGTGCCCGCAGCGGTGACCCGGGCCAGCGAAGCCAGGCCGCTGCTGAGGTTGACGATGACCGGGGCGGCCGACCGCTGCAGCAATGGCAGGAACGCGTGGGTGACGCGCACGACGCCGAAGACG
>NZ_JAOPWR010000219.1 GCF_025965585.1 Pseudonocardia sp. | reverse complement strand
GCCGCCTGCGCCACCGCGGTCGGGGCGGACGCGGTGGTCGCGCTGACCGCCGAGCTCGGCCCGGCGGAGCGCTACCGGCGCTGGCTCGCCGTCCGCCGGGGCCGCGTGCGGGTCGTCGTCGGCACGCGGTCGGCCGCGTTCGCCCCCGTCGAGAAGCTCGGGTTGCTCGCCGTCTGGGACGACGGCGACGACCTGCACGCCGAGCCCCGCGCCCCCTACCCGCACGTCCGCGACGTGCTGGTGCTGCGCGCGCACGCGGCCGGCGCCGCTCTGCTCGTCGCCGGGTACGCGCGCACGGCCGAGGGGCAGCTGCTCGTCGAGTCGGGGTGGGCTCGGGAGGTGGTGGCGCAGCGCGACGCGGTGCGGGCCGCGATGCCGCGCGTCACGTCGATCGGGGAGACCGACGTCCAGCTCGTCCGCGACCCCCAGACGCGCTCCGCCCGCCTGCCCGCCGTCGCGTTCGAGGCGGCGCGCGCCGCGCTCGCCGGCGGGCGGCCGGTGCTCGTGCAGGTGCCCCGTGCCGGGTACGTGCCCTGGCTGTCGTGCGGGTCGTGCCGCGAGACCGTGCGCTGCCGGCACTGCGCGGGGCCGATGGGGCTCCCGGGCCGCCGTGGCGCGGGATCCGGCCCTGGGGCCGCGGGTTCCCCCGGTGACGAGGCGGCGGCCCTGCCGACGTGCCGGTGGTGCGGGCGGGCCGAGGGCGCGTTCCGGTGCGGCGCCTGCGGCTCGCGGCGGCTGCGGGCCGGCGTGATCGGGTCGGGACGCACCGCCGAGGAGCTGGGCCGGGCCTTTCCCGGCACCGTCGTGCGCGCGTCCGGCGGCGGAGCGCCCGTCCTGGCGGAGGTGGACGGCGGTGCCGCCATCGTGGTGTGCACCCCGGGCGCCGAGCCGCGGGCCGTCGGCGGCTACGGCGCAGCGCTGCTCCTCGACGGATGGGCGCTGCTCGCGCGGCCGGACCTGCGGGTGGTGGAGGAGACGCTGCGCCGATGGCTGGGCGCCGCGGCGCTCGTGGTGCCGCACACCGACGGCGGCCGCGTCGTCGTCATGGCCGAGGCGGCCGAGTCCGCGGTGCAGGCCCTCGTGCGGTGGGATCCCGCCGGGTTCGCGGCCGGGGAGCTCGCATCCCGCGCCGAGGTGGGCTTCCCGCCGGCCGTGCGCATGGCCGCCGTCGAGGGCGCGGCCGCCGCGCTGGAGGAGGTGCTCGCCGAGCTGCCCCCTGCGGTCGAGGTGCTGGGGCCGGTGGAGATCGAGGCGATGCCCGGTCCGGGCGCGCCTCCCGAGGTGCGCGAGCGCGCGCTGCTGCGGGTGCCGCGCACCGAGGGCAGGGCCCTGGCCGCGCTCCTGCACGGCGCGCAGGCCGCCCGCACCGCCCGCAAGGCGGCCGACCCGGTGCGCGTGCGCCTCGACCCCGTCGAGATCGGCTGACCGATGGCGGCGGGCGTCGCGCCGCGCGGATGCCGATGATCGGCGGGGCGAGGCGCCGCGGACCCGCGTGGCAGAATGGGGGGTCGCCGGTCGGTGCCGGTCGCAGCCCCGTCGAGGCTCGTCGTCACGGGGCCCTCGGCAGCAGGTTCGCCCTACACCGGGGTCGCCCGGCACCACGGCGGCCGATCCGTACCGGCCGCGAACCCGCCCGGTCCGACCCGTGAGGAGATCCGTGTCCGTCCAGCCCGTCCGGCTCTTCGGCGACCCGGTGCTGCGCACCCCCGCGGCGGAGGTCACCACCTTCGACGCCGAGCTGCGCAAGCTGGTGGCCGACCTGACCGACACCATGCACGACGAGGGCGGGGCCGGGCTGGCCGCGCCGCAGCTCGGCGTGGGACTGCGCGTGTTCACCTACGACTGCGACGGCTTCGCCGGGCACCTGGTGAACCCCACGTTCGACGTGGTGGGCGACGAGGAGCAGATCGGCCCGGAGGGCTGCCTGTCCATCCCCGAGCTGCGCTGGGACTGCCGCCGCCACCTGCACGTCGTGGCCCACGGATGGGACCAGTACGGCGAGCCCGTCACCGTGGAGGGCAGCGAGCTGCTCGCCCGCTGCATCCAGCACGAGACCGACCACCTCGACGGCGTACTGTTCGTCGACCGCCTCGACGCCGAGACGCGCAAGCAGGCCATGGCCGAGATCCGCGCCGCCGAGTGGTTCGGCGCCGGGGCACCGCCGGTCAAGGTCAGCCCGCACCCGCTGTTCGGGAAGGTCAGGTAGGCGTGCGGCTGGTCTTCGCCGGCACCCCCGAGCCCGCCGTGCCGTCACTGCGGGCGCTGCTCGCGTCGTCGCGGCACGAGGTGGTGGCCGTGGTCACCCGCCCGGACGCGCCCTCGGGCCGCGGCCGGAAGCTGAGCCGCTCACCCGTCGGTGCGCTCGCCGACGAGGCGGGCATCCCCGTGCTGACCCCCGCCCGTCCCCGGGACCCCGAGTTCCTCACGGCCCTGCGCGAGCTCGAGCCCGACTGCTGCCCCGTGGTGGCCTACGGCGCGCTGCTGCCGCGCGCCGCGCTCGCCATCCCCCGCCACGGCTGGGTGAACCTGCACTTCTCGCTGCTGCCCGCCTGGCGGGGCGCCGCTCCCGTGCAGGCCGCGGTGCGCCACGGCGACGAGATCACCGGCGCCACCACGTTCCTCATCGAGGAGGGCCTCGACACCGGCCCGACGTTCGGTGTGGTGACCGAGGCCGTCGGTGCCTCCGACGCCGCGGGCGACCTGCTCGGCCGGCTGGCCGTGTCGGGCGCGGCGCTCCTGGAGGCCACCATGGACGGGATCGCCGACGGCACGCTCGTGGCCCGGCCGCAGCCCGCCGACGGCATCTCGCACGCCCCGAAGGTGACCACGGCCGACGCCCGCGTGGACTGGTCCACCGTCCCGGCGGCCGTCGATCGTCTGGTGCGTTCGGTGACGCCGGACCCCGGAGCCTGGACCACCTTCCGCGAGGAGCGCCTCGGCCTCGGGCCGCTGCGGCCCATCGCGGACGCCGCGGGAACGGGCGCCGGGGCGCCCGCGCTGAAGCCCGGCGAGCTGTACGCCGAGAAGAGGCGCGTGCTCGTCGGCACCGGGGGAGCACCCCTGGAGCTCGGCGAGGTGCGCCCCGTCGGCAAGCGCGCCATGCCCGCACCCGACTGGGCCCGCGGGGTACGCATCGAGGCAGGGGAGCTGCTCGTATGACCGGACGGCTCCGACCAGGCCGAACCCCGGGCGGGTGGCGCCGATGACCACCCCCAGGCGCGGCGGTGCGCACGGCGACGGCCCGCGGCGCGACGGCGGCGGACG
>NZ_JAOPWR010000207.1 GCF_025965585.1 Pseudonocardia sp. | reverse complement strand
CAGGCGTAGACGGTGTGGCGTTCTTCGGGCCAGTGCTCAGCGCGATACCGCGGGGTCAGGAAGCCCTCGACATGTTCGACGGGACATTGCTCATCGCACGCAACCCACACTTCTCGAAGCTGAAACGCTGTCGGCGATCAAGAAATTCCCCAGTGGTAGCGGTCTCGCGATCACGTAATTCCCCACCCCGATCACGGAATTCCCCATGGGGACGACGTATGCCGCGCGGCGTGTCGCCGGGGGTCTGGCCCTCGTAGTGCCGAGCCTCGCCTCGACCAGGTGTTCGAGGCGAGGGACAGCCGATGGCGAGGAGAAGTTTCACCGTGATCGACGTGACCGAGATCTTGGTCCACTGGTATGCGGGCCGGCCGAAGACCGTGTTGGCTGAGTCGTTGGGGGTGGACCGCAAGACGGCGCGCAAGTACGTGGCCCCGGCCGAGGCGGGCGGGTTCAGCCCGGGCGGGCCGCCGGTGTCGAGTAGTGAGTGGGCGGGGCGGGTGCGGGAGTGGTTCCCGGAGCTGGTCGACACGCGGTTGCGGCAGTGTCGTGGCCGGCGATCGAGGCCCACCGCGACTACATCTACGAGCAGTTGAACCAGGGGGTGACCGTGGCGACGATCCATCAGCGGCTGCATGACGAGCACCGGCTGGAGGCCTCGGTGGCCAGCCTGCGCCGGTGGGTGCGGGCGAATCTGCCTGAGCAGGCCCGCCGCGATCAGGTGCGGGTGTTGCGCCCGGACGAGGTCGAGCCCGGCGCCGAGGGTCAGGTCGACTACGGCAAGTTGGGCATGTGGTGCGACCCGCAGACGGGGCGGCGTCGGGCGGTGTGGGCGTTCGTGATGGTGCTGGCCTGTTTGCGGCACATGTTCGTGCGCCCGGTCCTGACCATGGACCAGCAGGCCTGGACCCAGGCGACGGTGGACGCGTTCGTGTTCTTCGGTGGCGCCCCCGTGAGGTTGGTGCCCGACAACCTCAAGACCGGGGTCGAGCGCCCGGATCTCTACGATCCGCAGCTCAACCGCTCCTACGGCGAGCTCGCCGCGCACTACGGCGTGCTGATCGACCCCGCGCGCGCCCGCAAGCCCCGGGACAAACCGCGGGTCGAACGCCCGATGCCCTATGTCCGCGACAGCTTCTGGCGCGGCCGCGAGTTCACCTCGCTGGCCGGGATGCAGGCCGACGCTCTGCGCTGGTGCGTCGAGGTCGCCGGCACCCGGGCCTGTCGGGCGTTGGACGGGGCCGCGCCGGGCGTCGTGTTCGCTACGGTCGAGCAGCCGGCGCTGTTGGCGCTGCCGCGCAGCCAGTTCGAGCTGGCCTCCTGGTCGCGACCCAAGGCCGGCCCGGACATCCACATCAAGGTCGGCAAGACGCTCTACTCGGTGCCGTGGCGGCTGATCGGTCAGCATGTCGACGCCCGCGCGACCGCGCACACGGTGCAGGTGTTCCACGACGGGGCGCTGGTCAAAACCCACATCGCCAAGCCGCGGGGCAAGCAGACCCACACCGGCGACTACCCACCCGAGAAGATCGCTTCCACATGCGCACCCCGACCTGGTGTCGGGAACAAGCCGCGATGGTCGGACCATCGGCCACCGCCGTGATCGCCGAGCTGTTGGAGGTCAACGCCCTGTTCCGGCTGCGCGCCGCGCAAGGCGTGCTCGGGCTGGCCACCAAATACGGCACCGGCCGCCTCGAGCGCGCCTGCGCGCTGGCCGTCGCGGTCGGTGATCCGTCCTACCGCACCATCAAGGGGATCCTGCTCGCCGGCACCGAGAGCGAACCCGCCGCCCGCGCCACCGGGGACGGCGGCGCCGCGGCACACCTGCACGGCCCCGAGGGCCTGTTCGCCAACGTCGTCCCCCTCACCAGCACCTCCACCAGCACGTCGGCCACCGCGCAGATCGCGAACCCGCCGGACACGACCACCACGGTCGACGCCGTCGCGGCCACCGGGACGACCGGGCGCAGCCGCCGGGGCCAGCGATGATCCGGGGCCAGCGATGATCGTGGAAGCCGCACTACGCGACACCCTGCGCGCGTTGAAGCTGTCCGGGATGCTCGAGACCCTCGACGCCCGCCTGGTCCAGGCCCGCGTCGGCGAGCTGGGTCACCTGGAGTTCCTGCAGGTCCTCTGCCAGGACGAGATCAGCCGCCGCGACCAGGTCGGGATGGCCCGGCGGCTGCGCCGGGCCCGGTTCGAGGAACAGGTCACCCTCGAAGGGGTCGACTTCGCCGCCAACCCGAAACTGCCCGCCGCGCAGATCCGCGACCTGGCTGCGCTGCGCTGGCTCCATGCCGGAGAGTCGGTGATCCTCTACGGGCCGGTCGGGGTCGGGAAGACCTACGTCGCCCAGGCGCTGGGGCACATGGCCATCCGCCACAGCGCCGAGGTCCGATTCGCCAAGACCAGCCGGGTGCTGGCCGACCTCGCCGGTGGGCACGCCGACCGCAGCTGGGAACGACGGCTGCGCGAGCTCGCCCGCCCGCACGTGTTGATCCTCGACGACTTCGCCATGCGCGAGCTGACCGCCGGCCAGGCCGACGACCTCTACGAGCTGATCAACGAACGCTCAGGACGATCACTGGTGCTGACCTCGAACAGATCACCGGTCGACTGGTATCCGCTGTTCCCCAACCCCGTCGTCGCCGAGTCCCTGCTCGACCGACTGATCAACACCAGCCACCAAGTCCTGATGAACGGCCCCAGCTACCGCCCGAACAAGCGCCCCGGCCGCTCCACCCTGGACCCGAAGCAGACCACCGAGTAGAACATCACCACGGGCCGGGCCCTGGGGAATAACTTGATCGCAGCCCTGGGGAATTAGCTGATCGCCGACAATTGATGAGGTGGGAGGCCGCGGTGGGTCTGACCAACGTGCGGGTGGCGACCCCGGCCAGATCGGCATAGCCCAACCCGGCGTGCGGCGCCGGCGCCGATCCCACGCCCCCCTTACCGCACCGACGCCCGGCCTTCCACGCGGCCAGGACTCACCCCAGCCCCGAGGAAGTCTGGCCGGACGACCACCCGCGCAGGAGATCACCTCATCGGCCGCCGTAGCCTGATCGGCCGGTGACCGGCGGAGTGCCCACCAGAGAGGAGCCGATCATGGCGGGCCATCCCGAGCCGCGCACCGAGCAGGAGTTGCTGGGCGACCTGGTCGGGCAGCTCGACACCGCGACACCCTACGAGCTCGTGGAGGTGTGCCAGGCGTGGCTGGCCCGACGGGTCGGCGCCCGGTGGAGCGGGCTGCTGCTGGTGGACTACAGCCAGACGGTCCTAGAACCGGTACCCGGGCGCGGGAGCGGAACGTCACCGGGGCGCCCGCACACCGTGGCGGACGGGCCGGCCGGGACCGCCTACCGCGAGCAGCGGGTGGTGCGCGATCCCGCACCCGCCGGAACGGAGCAGAGTCCGGACCCGGGTGAGGTCGTGGTGTATGTACCGGTCACCGTCCGCACCGAGCGTCTAGGGGTGCTGATGGTCGCGGTCGCACAGCTCACACCGGCGGTCACCGAGCTGTTGTCCGACGCCGCCCGGGTACTGGCCCACGTGCTGGTCGTGGCCCGCCGCTACACCGACCGCTTCGAGATGCTGCGCCGCCGCAAAGACCTCGGGCTGGCCGCGGAGATCCAGTGGGAACTGCTACCGGTGCTGGCCTACGAGCTACCCGCGTTCTCCATCGCCGGCGCCCTGGAACCGACCTACGACATCGGCGGCGACACCTTCGACTACGCGGTCAGCGCCACCCGACTGACCATCACCGTCACCGACGCGGTCGGACACGGACTACGCGCCGCGCTGCTGGGCAGCCTCGCGGTCACCGCCATGCGCAACCTGCGCCGCCGAGGCGAGGACATCTGCGCCCAAGCCGCCGCCGCCAACCAGCACCTCGTCGAACAGTTCCCCGGCGCGGAGTTCGTCACCGGGCTCCTGTTGGAAATCGACGCGCCGACAGGGTCGGCACGGTTACTCAACGCCGGACACCCGGCACCGCTGCTACTGCGCGACGGGCTGGTCGAGACCGTGCAGCTGCCCCCAGACCTCCCACTGGGCCTGGACCGAGCCACCGTCTACCAGGAACACACGTTGCCGCTGCGCTCCGGTGACCGGCTGCTGCTGCTCACCGACGGGATCACCGAAGCCCACCACCGCGGCGCTCCCCCGTTCGGCACCCCACACGTCAAACAACTCCTCACCAGCCTGGCGCACCTGCCGCCTGCGGAGTTCGTCCGCCACCTCACCCGCGCCGTGCTCGACCACCGCGGCGGTGACCTCGCCGACGACGCCACCGCGGTCTGCCTGGACTGGCACTGACCCCCTTGTCCGCGTACGACCCCATGTGCCGAGGCAGGTACGACCTGACGTGGCGAGGCTGGCGGGCCGATCATGCCACGGTGGTGCTACCTCCTTCGATCGCGGTGAGTCGGTGTTTCAGCCGATAGCTCGGTCCGTTGATCGAGAGCACTTCACAATGATGAAGTACGCGATCGAGAATCGCCGTGGCGAGGACATCGTCACAGAAGAC
>NZ_JAOPWR010000199.1 GCF_025965585.1 Pseudonocardia sp. | reverse complement strand
GTCGAGCCAGCTGCGCAGCTGCGGGAGGGGCACCGCTCCCGGCTGCCGGGCGACGACCTCCCCGTTACGCACCACCATCAACGTGGGCACCGCACGAACCTCGAACCGCTGCGACAACACCGGCGCCCGATCAACATCGATCTTCACCAACTTGATCCGCCCCGCCCGCTCCGTCGCCAACTGCTCCAACGCCGGACTCACCATCCGACACGGCCCACACCACGTCGCCCACAGATCCACCACCACCGCCACCGGCGCCCGCTCCACCACCTCCACGAAATCGGAATCACCCGCCTCCGCGATCCACGGCACCGGACGATGACAATTCCCACACCGCGGAATCCCATCCCCCACCGCCGGCACCCGATTCCGCTTCCCGCAATGCGCACACGTCACCACCACCGACCGCACCCCGGTGCTCCCCGCGGTCCCGGCGCTCCCCGCGGTCCCGGTGGTCCCGGTGCTGCCGGTGGTCCCCGCTCCGGTACTCATACCGGCACCACCACCTGATCCACCGGCACCGGCGTATGCAGACCCACCACCAACCGCCCCTCCGAATCGAGATCCACCTCGACCGTCGAACCCTCCACCACCTCACCCGCCACCAACGCCCGCGCCACCCGAGTCTCCACCTCACGAGCAATAAACCGGCGCAACGGCCGCGCCCCATACACCGGGTCATACCCCTCCCGCGCAATAAACGCCCGCGCCGCGTCACTCACCTCCAAATCAATCCGCCGCTCCGCCAACCGGATCCGCAACTCCGTCAACATCAAATCCACGATCTCCGCGATCTGCTCCAACACCAACGGCGTGAACAACACCGTGTCATCCACCCGATTCAAAAACTCCGGCCGGAAATGCGACCGCAACTCCGCCAACACCAAATCCCGGGCCTCCGACCGCAACCGCCCCTCCGCCGTCACCCCCTCAATCAAATACTGCGACCCAATATTCGAGGTCATAATGATCACCGTGTTCCGGAAATTCACCGTCCGGCCCTGCGCATCCGTCAACCGGCCATCATCCAACACCTGCAACAACGTGTTGAACACATCCGGATGCGCCTTCTCGATCTCATCGAACAACACCACCGCATACGGCCGCCGCCGCACCGCCTCAGTCAACTGCCCCCCCTCGTCATACCCCACATACCCAGGCGGAGCCCCCACCAACCGCGACACCGTATGCCGCTCCTGATACTCACTCATATCGATCCGGACCATGTTCTCCTCCGAATCGAACAACGCCGACGCCAACGTCTTCGCCAACTCCGTCTTCCCCACCCCCGTCGGCCCCAAAAAAATGAACGACCCCGTCGGCCGCCGCGGATCCCGAATCCCCGACCGCGACCGGATCACCGCATCCGCCACCACCCGCACCGCCTCGTCCTGCCCCACCACCCGATTATGCAAAATCGTGTCCAACCGCAACAACTTCTCCCGCTCCCCCTCGGTCAACCGCGTCACCGGAATACCCGTCCACAACGACACGATGTCGGCCACCTCATCCGCCGTCACCTCCTCCCGCAACAACCGCTTCGCCCCCTGCTTGGCGACCAACCGCTCCTCCTCCGCCGCCAACCGCCGCTCCAACTCCGCCAACCGCCCATACCGCAACTCCGCCGCCCGGTTCAAGTCATACGCCCGCTCAGCCTCCTCGGCCTCCCGGCGCACCTGCTCCAACTCCGCCCGCAACTCCTGCACCCGCTTGATCGCCCGCCGCTCCGCATCCCACTGCGCCCGCATCGCATCCGCCTCCGCCCGCAGATCCCCCAACTCCCGGCGCAACTCCTCAAGACGCGACCGACTGGCCTCATCCGTCTCCTGCGACAACGCCGCCTCCTCGATCTCCAACCGCGTCACCCGCCGAGTGATCTCATCCAACGCCGCCGGCATCGAATCAATCTCCGTACGCAACCGCGCACACGCCTCATCCACCAAATCAATCGCCTTATCCGGCAAAAACCTTTCCGTCAAATACCGATCCGACAACGACGCCGCCGCCACCAACGCACCATCCTGGATCCGCACCCCATGAAAAACCTGCAACCGCTCCCGCAACCCCCGCAGGATCGACACCGTGTCCTCCACACTCGGCTGACCCACCACCACCGGCTGGAAACGCCGCTCCAACGCAGCATCCTTCTCCACATACCGCCGATACTCATCCAACGTGGTCGCACCAATCATATGCAACTCCCCCCGCGCCAACATCGGCTTCAACATGTTGCCCGCATCCATCGAACCCTCGGCCGCCCCCGCCCCCACCACCGTATGCATCTCATCAACAAACAACAAAATCCGGCCCTCAGCCGCCTTCACCTCCGCCAACACCGCCTGCAACCGCTCCTCGAACTCACCCCGATACTTCGCCCCCGCAACCAACAAACCCATATCCAAATTGAAAATCGTCCGATCCCGCAACCCCTCCGGCACATCCCCATTCACAATCCGCTGCGCCAAACCCTCCACGATCGCGGTCTTCCCCACCCCCGGATCACCCACCAACACCGGATTATTCTTCGACTTCCGCGACAAAATCTGCACCACCCGCCGGATCTCCGCATCCCGCCCGATCACCGGATCCAACCGACCCGCCCGCGCCGCCTCCACCAAATCCTGCCCATACTTCGACAACGCCTCATAAGTACCCTCCGGCGTCGCCGACCGCACCCGCTGATTCCCCCGCACCTTCGTCAACTCCGCCAACACCGCATCCCGAGTCACCCCGTTCCGCACCAACAACCGGCCCGCCCCCGACCGCTCCCCCTCCTCCGCCAACGCAACCAACAAATGCTCAACCGACACATACTCATCCCCCAACCGACGCGCCTCCCGATCCGCCGCCTCCAACACCCGAGACAACCGCTGCGTCACCGACACCCGCCCCGGCTCCACCCCCCCACCCGTACTCCGCGGCTTCCGCCCAAGCTCCCCCTCCAACTCACCACGCAACTTCGAAACAACCACCCCCAACCCCGACAACAACCTCGGCACCAAACCATCAGACTGCTCCAACAACGCCAACAACAAATGCTCCCCATCCACCTCCGTATGACCCGCACGAGTAGCAAGATCCTGCGCAGCCGAAAGGGCCTGCTGAGACTTCTGAGTCAGGCGATTCAGATCCATCGGACACTCCGTACGCCGTCGGTGTCATGAAGTTCGGTGCGGCTCGGCACGGTGCTGATCGAGCCGGTGTGCCGTTGCCGCCGCAGAGCCAGCTCCAGCACCTCGATCCGGTCGAGCAGGTCGACCACCAGGCCGAGCGCGGTGTAGTTGAGGGAGAACCCGGCGCGCAGCCGTTCGATCCGGGCGACCGACGGCAGCTGGCCTGGTGCGAACCACAGCGCCCCGTCGACGCCACGGCTCGCGCGCACCAAGCCGAGCGCGACGAAGCGGCGCAGCAGGTCGGGATGCAGCCCGCTGCGGCGCGCGAACTCCTCGTGACTCATCAGCGGCCGCGAGCTCCGCGCCGGCAGATACCCGACCGTCATCACTCCGCACCCTTCGACGCCGTCGAGGTGTCCCGTCGCGGATCGAAGTCGGACACCTCGGCGAGCTCGGCGAACAACTGCCGTTCGCGGTCCGTCAGACGCTGCGGAACCATGATCTTGACCTCGGCGAAGAGGTCACCGGGCCGCCCTCTCGGGTTCGGCATCCCCTCCCCGCGCAGGCGCAGGCGCCGCCCGGTCGACGATCCCGGCGGAACGGTCACCTTGGTCTCGCCCGCCGGGGTCGGAACCGGAACGGTGGCCCCGAGCGCGGCCTCCCACGGCGCCACCGGGAGGTCGACGTAGATGTCCCGGCCCACCACGCGGAACCGCTGGTGCGGCAGGAGCCGCGCGACGAGGTAGAGATCGCCGCGGTCCCCGCCGTTGATCCCGCGGCCGCCCTCGCCCGACAGCCGGATGCGCTGCCCGTCGGTGACGCCGCGCGGGATCGTGACGGTGTAGTTGCGCGGGCCCGCGGTGCCGTTCAGCGTGATCTGGCGGCGGCCGCCGCGGTAGGCCTCCTCGACGGTGAGCGGCAGCTCGGCCTCCTGGTCCGCGCCCGTGATCGGACCGCTGCGACCGCGGCCGCGACCGCCGAAGATGCCCCCGAACAGGTCGTCGAGGTCGACCCCGCCGGCGCCGCCGAAGCCCTCGAAGCCGCCGCCGTCGTAGTCCCCGGAGGCGTAGACGGTCCGGCCCCGCCGGCCCCCGCCTGCACCTGCGCCGGCGCCTGCGCGCGCGCGCTCCTCCCAGTCATCGGGGACCTGCTTGTAGTCGTCCCCGAACCGGTCGTAGCGCTTCCGCTTCGACGGGTCGGACAACACGCTGTAGGCCTCGTTGATCTCCTTGAAGCGCTCCTCCGCCGCCGGGTCCTTGTTGACGTCGGGATGGTTCTCCCTGGCGAGTCGCCGGAAGGCCTGCTGCAACTCGTCGGACCCGGCGTTCCGCGGCACACCGAGGACCTCGTAGTAGTTCCGGGCCATCCGCTCAGTCCCCCGGGGTTCTGGTGACGGTCACCGAGGCCGGACGCAGCTGCCGCTCCGGAGCGCCGTAGCCGGGCCGGACGACCGCCGCGACCGCCCCGGGCGGAGCGCCGGAGTCCTCGGGTGAGACGACGCCGACGACCTCGTGGCGCGTCGGGTCGAACGGCACCCCCGCCTCGTCCTGACGGGGGTAGCCGAGCCCTGCCAGCAACGCCAGCGCCTGGTCGCGGACCGCCCGGATGCCCTCGATGATCGAGTTCGGGTCGGCCTCCGCATGACGCAGCGCGAGGTCGATGTTGTCCACGACGGGGAGGAACGCCCCCGCCACCCGGTCGCGCTCCGCGCCGCGCTCGCGCGAGAGATCGCGGTGGTAGCGCTTGCGGAGGTTCTCCAGATCCGCCGCAGTGCGCCGCCATCGGTCCTCGAACTCGGCGGCGGTCGGCCCGTCCTCCGCCTGCTGGCCCGCCACAGCCTGGCCGCTGTCCGGCGGCTGCTCGGTCCCGGCCGGCTCGCCGGAGTCCGCCGGAGGGGCCGAGGCGGACTCCGGTTGGCCGGCGCCCCGCGGCTCCTGCGCCTGCGGGGCCGGTTCCGCCGGTGGTTCCGTGGACTGGGCGGGGTCCGTGCTCTGCCCGGGACGCTGCGCCGTCATCGCGTCCGCCTCACGAGCGGTCGAACTCGGCGTCGATCACGTCGTCGTCCGACGCGGACGACGTGGACCCGGCGCCCCCGGCGCCGGCCCCGGCCTGCTGGCCGCTGCCGGCGGAGACGGCCTGCAGCCCGGCCAGCACACCCTGCAGCTCCTGGGTCAGCTCCCGTACCCGATCCTGTGGTGCCTGGTCCGACACCGCCTGCCGGGCGTCGGTCACGAGCATCTCCGCGCGAGCCCTCTCGTGTGCCGGTGCGGAGTCGCCGAGCTCCTCGAGCCGGCGCTCCACCTGGTAGGCCAGGGCGTCGAGCTCGTTGCGGGCGTCGATCTCCTGCCGCAGCTGCTGGTCGGCCGCACGGTTCTGGTCGGCCTCCTGCACCATCCGGTCGACCTCGCCCGAGTCGAGGTTGGAGCTCTCCGAGATGGTGATCCCCTGCTCCTTGCCCGTGTCCTTGTCCCGGGCCGTCACGTTGAGGATGCCGTTGGCATCCAGGTCCAGCGTGACCTCCACCTGCGGCTCACCACGCGGCGCCTGCCGGATGTCGGTGAGCTGGAACCGCCCCAGCACCCGGTTGTCGGCCGCACGTTCACGCTCGCCCTGCAGCACGACCACGTCCACCGCGGGCTGGTTGTCGGCGGCGGTCGAGAACGTCTCGCTGCGCCGGGCCGGGATCGTGGTGTTGCGATCCACGATGCGGGTCATCACGCCGCCCTGGGTCTCCACGCCCAGTGACAGCGGGGTGACGTCGAGCAGCAGGACGTCGGACACGTCGCCCTTGAGCACTCCCGCCTGGATCCCCGCGCCGACCGCGACGACCTCGTCGGGGTTGACGGTCATGTTCGGTTCCTTGCCCCCGGTGAGCCGCCGCACGAGGTTCTGGACGGCCGGGATCCGGGTGGAACCGCCGACGAGGATGACCTCGTCGATGTCGTCGGCGCTGATCTTCGCGTCCGACATCGCCTGCTTGACCGGGCCCATCGTGCGCTCGATCAGGTCGTGTGCGAGCTCTTCGAACGTCGCGCGCGTCAGCGTGGCGGTGAGGTGCTTGGGACCGTTGGCGTCGGCGGTGATGAAGGGCAGGTTGACCTGCGTCTGGGTGACCGAGCTGAGCTCGATCTTCGCCCGTTCCGCCGCCTCGTAGAGCCGCTGGAGGGCCTGCGGGTCCTTCCGCAGGTCGATGCGGTTCTCCTTCTGGAACTGCTCGGCCAGGTGGTCGACGATCCGGCGGTCGAAGTCGTCGCCGCCGAGGTGCGTGTCGCCCGCGGTGGCCCGCACCTCGACCACGCCGTCGCCGACGTCGAGGATGCTGACGTCGAACGTGCCGCCGCCGAAGTCGAACACCAGCACCGTCTCGTGCTGCTTCTTGTCCAGCCCGTAGGCGAGCGCCGCCGCCGTCGGCTCGTTGATGATCCGCAGCACCTCGAGGCCGGCGATCTTGCCGGCGTCCCTGGTCGCGGTCCGCTGCGCGTCGTTGAAGTAGGCGGGCACCGTGATGACGGCCTCGGTGACCCGTTCCCCGAGGTGGCGCCCCGCGTCGTCGGCGAGCTTGCGGAGGATCATCGCGCTGATCTCCTCCGGTGCGTACAGCTTGTCCCGGACCTTGATCCGCGCGTTGCCCTGGTCGTCCGGCACCACGTCGTAGGTGACCTGGTCGGCCTCCTCGCGGACCTCGTCGAACTTGCGCCCGATGAAGCGCTTGACCGAGTAGATCGTGCCCTTCGGGTTGAGGATCGCCTGCCTGCGGGCCAACTGGCCCACCAGCCGTTCGCCGCTCTCGGTGAACGCCACGACCGACGGGGTCGTGCGCTGCCCCTCGGCGTTGGGGATCACGTCGGCCTGGCCGCTCTCCCAGGCTGCGATCACGGAGTTGGTCGTGCCCAGGTCGATACCAGCTGCTCGAGCCATGATCAGATCCCCCCACCGAGCAGACGCAGGGCCTCGTCGGCCACCTCGTCGTCCGCCACGACCTCGTAGCGATTCGGACGCATCTGTGCGACCGACATGAAGTCCCGCCGGCCGCGCTGCATCACGTAGATGATCAGACCGACGACCGCTCCGATCACGGCACCGAAGATCAACCCGTAGAGCGCCAGCAACAGCCCGGCGATCACCGGGTTGACCCAGCTGAACAGGCCGAAGATCCAGCCGATGAGCACGCCGGGCACGGCGCCGCTCAGCGCGCCTCGCCAGAGGGCGCGGCCCCAGGTCAATTTGCCGACGACCTGTTCGACCAGCTCCAGGTCGTGCCCGACGATCGCGACCCGTTCGACCGGGAATTTGAGGTCGGCCAACCGATCGACGATGCGTTCGGCTTCGGCGTAGGTGGTTGTGCTGGCGATCGCCCGCCGGGTGCGCTGCTGGGACGCCGGGATCGGCTCGGCTGCTGTGCCGTTCTTCGTCGTGGCGACAGGTCGCCCGACGGTGCTCGGCTGATCGGTCATGACTGGGCTCCTGGAGGTACTGCCGGCTACGTGGTGGCCGGGGTGGCTGTTTCGGACGTGGAGGTGGGCCGGCCGGCCGCCTCGGTTGCCCCCGGGTCCTGGTGCGGGGGTGGGACGAGCCCAGCTCCACCTGGCGCGGCCGGCTCTGTTCGCTGACCGGGATCCGCAGGGCCGGCACGCCGGTGTCCGTGTCGGCGCTGAGCCGACCGGGACCGAGGTTCTCGCCGGGGAACGACTGTCGCGTGCTCTCCCCGTGGCCCCGCCCGTCGATGATCACCTCGTCCACCTCCGCACGCCGGGAGGACGCGACGGGCCTTGACGCTCACGCCGTGGCGCTCCACCGTCAGGTCGACGTCGTCTCCCTCGACATCGAGCAGGTCGAGAGACACGAGGAGCTCGTCTTCGCGCCGCGGCGCCCTCACGACGCGTGCTGCGCGCCGCTCGGGAACCCAGCGACGACGTGTGCTCGGCCGGGCGGATGGGCTCGCGGAGGGCTCGAATCGCATCAGTGTCATCGGGAACCTCCGGTGAGGTCGGTGGTGCTCGGCACCGAACCCGGGCGACCGAGCCGTCGTTCACGGTGGCAGCGCGGCGGCCGCGCCGAACGGGTCCCGCAGGTGCAAACTCCGTGCGGCCGTTGACCCTGGGGGGTCGGTCGCGGCTGCGACGCAATCCGTCAGGCCCCCACGATCGCGGGCGGCGGGACGGGTCGATTCGCGCCGACGGGTCCAACTGCGGGTGCGTCTCCTGCCCCGCCGTAGCGATGCGCGGCGGTTGCCCCACCCGCCACGGTGGGCAGGGCAACGTGAACCCCCCGTCGAAGCCACGGGGAGGAAGGAGCTCGTCATGGCTCTTCCGAAACTCCACGAGCGGACCGGCCGGTCGCCGTCGGCGGCGCTCGACGACGACGCGCTGCTCAGTCGCATCTGGCGTCCGGCGGCGGACGTCGAGGAGACCGACGACGCCTACCTGGTCGAGATCGAACTGCCCGGTGTGTCGCCCGACGACGTCTCGATCGAGGTCGAGCGCAACGAGCTGATGGTCACCGGCGAGATCAAGCAACGGGAACGGGTGGGCATCCTGCGGAGGCGGGCACGCCCCGTCGGCCGGTTCGAGTACCGGGTGCACCTGCCCGGCGCTGTCGAACCCGACAACGTCCGGGCCTCGCTGTCCAACGGCGTGCTGACGGTGGAGGTGCCGAAGTCCGAGAACGCCCGGCCACGCAGGATCCCGATCGGCTGAGGCCTGGACCGGTCCCGGCCGCACGAGGAGTGAGCATGTCTGAGCTGCCGGCTTCGGCCTTCCAGATCGACCCCGAGCGCATCACCGCGTTCGTGGAGGACCGGATGGACGACAGCGCCCAGGCGGAGCTCGCCGACGACGTCGCCCGGCTGCTCCCGTTCCACGACGAGCTGCCGCACCCCCTCGTCGCCGACCTGACGCGGTTGAGGAAGCATCTCGGGGGTGACGAGGCGTTGCTGGCCTGGCTGGACCGGTGGCCCGGCCGGCCCCGGCTGACAGCCCGGTTGTACCGGGTGATCGCGCTGCTCGATCTCCACTCGGGCTCGGCCGCGGTGGTGCAGGCGCTCAGCGAGCTGCGGGAACGCGACCCGTACCCGCACGGCCTCGCCGGCCATCTCGTGCCGGACACCACCACGTACACGCTGGCGAGCCTGAGCCAGGAGATCGAGGAGCTGCTCGGCGACGACCGCCCCGAGGAGGCACGGGCACTCGCCGTGCAGTCGCTCATGCTCCTCGCCGACATCGCGCCGCGGGCGGCCGAGCTCGACCCGGGTGCCGACGGTCTGGCGAGCACCGTCCGGAACCACATCGACGCCCTCTCCGCCGGCGCCCTCACCGCGCAGCCCGGCCGATGAGCGCACGCGGCCGGCCGATCACGAGACGGACGACGGCCCTGAGACGGACGACAGCCCCGTGCCGGTGAGTCGGCACGGGGCTGTCGGCGTCCTCACCCGGCCCGGTCCGCCTCCTGGAGCTGCCGGAACTGCTCGGCCAGCCACACCAGGATGGGCCCGTTCGGGTTCACCCCCGGAATGAGATCGAGCACGCTGTACGCCTCACCGACGCACTGCGTGATGCGATCACGCTCCTTCTCCCGTGAATCTGCCTGCGCGGTCATGTCATGCCTTTCCCAGCTCAGCCGGCGTTGGTGGTGACCTCGGTGCGGGTCGACTCCGAGGAGCCGAGCTGGATGCGTCGAGGCTTGCTCTGCTCGCTGACCGGGATGGTCAGGTGGAGCACCCCGTCACGCAGGTCGGCGGACAATTTGGTGGTGTCGAGCATGTCCCCCAGGAAGAGCTGACGCGCGTACTCGCCGTACGGCCGCTCGTCGATGATCACCTCGTCGCCCTCCTGCTGCACCGGAGCGCGCTGCGCCCGGACCGTGAGGACGTTGCGCTCGACGGTCAGCTCGACGTCGTTCCGATCCACCCCTGGCAGATCGAGATCGACGAGGAAGACGTCGCCGCGACGCAGCGCCGTCATCGGCATGCTCCGCGGCGTGCGAGCCGCGCCCGAGAAGTTCTGCTCCATCATCCGGTCGAAATCGCGGAACGGATCGAATCGCATCAGAGTCACTGGGTCCTCCTGGATCCGGCTGGGCGATGAGCCCTGACGCCCACCGCAGCGGTTCCACCCTTGCAAGACGGCTCGCGAGCCGGACCGGCCTCAGGGAGGCAACCTGCCGGAACGTCTTCGGCCCGCCGGGGCCATGCCGCGTCCACGGGCAGGTCGTGCCCGCCCCACCACGCCGGACCAGCAGGGACATGGCCCCGGCAAGCCGAGGTCACGGCCGGTGGTTCCTGACGCCAGGCCCAAGTGCTCGCCGACATCGCGGGGAATGGTGTGCCCATGTGGACCAGCCGACCGCTCACGCGATAGCCGCCATGGCATCCGACGCGGTGGCCGCGTCCCCCGCCGCGCACGAGACGGCGGCCGCGGAGGTGGCGTCCCGGGTCCTCGGGACCACGGTCCGGCGCGCGGGCCGGCCGGAGGTGACCACACTCGTCCACGCGGACGGCCGTCAGTCCGCGTTCGACGCCGCCGCCGTCGGCGAACGGGCGGACCTCAGCCTGGCGCACCTGCGCCGCCAGCCGGAGATACAGTGGCCCGCCCCGGCGCGCTGGTGGTGGCAGGTCTCGATCAACGACGTGCGGAGGATGCCCAGGGTGCGGGAGGTCTTCCCGGTCGCGGCCCGAGCCTGTGAGGCGAACGGCGTCCGCCGGCCCGGGCAGCTCCCCGGCATGGTGACCATCACGGTTCCGGACCTGCACTGGCTGGTGCACAACCGGCCGGCCTCCCTCGTCGGCGACCCCGTGGTGCTGGACCGCCCCACCACCGTGACCCTGGGCCGGGGCCGGCCGGCGGACCGCGGGATGACGAGCGTGGGGCCCGCCCTGGACGGGTGGCTGGCCGACGAGGCGGCCGCCCGGGCGCTGGGCAGGCTCGGCAGGCGGCGGACCGAGGAGCGCCACCTATACCTGACGATCAGCTGCACCGCGGACGCCGCGGACGCCTTCGAGGCCCTCGTCCGGGCGAGCGGGGTGCCACCGGCTGCTCCCCCGGACCGAACGGGCGTCTCCCACCTGTGGCTGGCCCCGGTCCTCGGGCCGGCGGTGTTCCTCTGGTCCCGCCGGGACGGCTGGAGCAGGCACGAGCCGTACGCGTGAACCTGCCGGGCAGCGAGCCGGACAGGGGGCTCGGCCTGCCGGGGTGAGCGGTGGGAACCCTCTTGCCGCTCGGGTGTCGATGCGCCCACTGCTGCCGGCTGTGACGGTGGAGCCCATCGAGCCGGGCGGCCGGACCGGCACACGTCCCACGAGGAGCACGACGATGAACGAGCAGGAACCCCGGAGTGCGGCGCCGTCGGGCACGACCTTCACGCCCGACACACCGGTACGCCGGCCGATCGCGCGCTTCCAGGACTACGCCGACGCCGAGAGGGCCGTCGACACGCTCAGCGACAAGGGGTTCCCGGTCGAGCGGGTGGCGATCGTCGGGCGTGACCTCGAACTCGTCGAGCAGGTCACCGGACGGTTGGACTACCCGAAGGCCGCGCTGCGGGGGGCGGCCAGCGGCGCGGTGACCGGGGCGCTGATCGGGTGGATCTTCGGGTTGGTGGCCTGGTTCACCCCGCTGATCGCCTGGTTGCTGCTCGCGGTGTACGGGCTGGTCTTCGGGGCGATCGTGGGTGCGCTGATCGGGCTGCTCGTCCATTGGATGCAGCGCGGGCGGCGTGACTTCGCCTCCACGACCGTCATGCGCCCGCGTGAGTACGAGCTGATGGTCGACGAGCCGGTCGCCGCCGAGGCCACTCGGCTGCTCGGCCTGGTCGCCTGAGGCCCTGGCCGGCCGAGGGCACCGCCGGACCGAGGGCCGGACCGAGGGTGCTGTCCGAGGGCGCGGCCACGACCTCGACTCACCGACGCTGCGCGGCCCGGACGATGCCGTCGAGCTCGCCCCGCCTGACCTGGTCGGTGAAGGCCCGCCATTCGGATCCGGTCAGCACCAGGTAGGGGTTGTGCGGCGTCTTCCGCGCGCGGAGGCCGACCAGGCCTCCGACGAAGATGCGCACCTCGACCTCGCCCCGTGGTACCCCGTCAGTGGGATCGCTCATGGCGCCCTCACCCCTCTCGCTCCCTTCCACGATCGCCCGCACCCGCGCAGGCGGCATCGCGCCGGCAGGCGGAACCTCGGGTGTGTCTCCTGCCCTGACAGAGCGATGACGCACCGCGCCGTCGAGCCCGCCCGGGGGGTGGGCAGGTCGCCGAGCGCGGGCCCCCGGCAGGACCGGACCCGCGGCGCCAGGCGGTCACGCCTCGGGGCGAGGGGGCATCTCCGCGGCGGGGCCGACGTCGCGATCGAGCGGGCCCACCGCCGATGCGCCTCCCGGCGAGCCGATCTCGTCGAAGAAGTCCGCGTTCGCCCGGATGTAGGCCCTCCACTCGTCCGGGACGTCGTCCTCGTAGAAGATCGCCTCGACCGGGCACACCGGTTCACAGGCGCCGCAGTCCACGCACTCGTCCGGATGGATGTACAGCATCCGCCGGCCCTCGTAGATGCAGTCGACCGGGCATTCGTCGACGCAGGCCCGGTCCTTGACGTCCACACACGGCTCGGTGATCACGTACGTCATCGGTGGACCTCCGCGTGACGGGAGCGATGCCAGGCACACCAGGATGCGGTCGCGTCGGGTGCACCCGCTCCGTCCTCGCAGCGCGCAAGACCGGCGGCGGTGTGGACCCGTGGGGACAGGGGCACGGGTGTTCCCGGTGGTGATCCCCGTCCGGCGTCGCGATCCGCAGTGCCCTCGGGGATGTGCCCGACCGCCTCCCAGGCCCAGTCACGGACGCCTGATTCGTCCGCGTGGGTCGAGGCACCGCCTGGCCGCACCCGCCATCGTGACCGGAGGCCGACGCTAGGAGCGCACATGGCATCCGGACCGGTGGTCATCGGGTTCGACGGAACGCCGGCGGCGGAACGGGCGGTGCGCGAAGCCGGCGATCTCCTCGCCCCGCGCCCTGCGGTCGTCGTGGTCGCGATCGAGGCGGGGCAGGCGTTCGGGGCGGTGCTGGCCGGGGAGTTCAGTGCCGGGCTCCCGGTCACCGAGCTCGAGGTCCGCAACGCCCTGCGGGCCGAGGACAAGATCGTGCAGCAGGCCCGGCGAATGGCCCAGAACGGTGCCGCCCTGGCTCAGGAGGCGGGGCTGAAAGCCGAGGGCCTCGCCGTCGCCGACGACGTACCGGTCGCGACGACCCTTCTCCGCGTGGCCGACGAGCAGGATGCGCCGGTGATCGTGGTCGGAGCGCCGCGGCTCGCCCCACTCGCCGAACTGCTCCTCGGCAGTACGGCGAAGGACCTCCTCAAGCGGTCCGGACGCCCGGTGCTGGTGGTGCGCGACGCGACCGCCGGCGGAGCGGGCGACGGAGCGCATTCCGAGCACACGGGAGATACGTGATGGACGCGAAGCACACGACGCCGGCGACGGACGATCCGGTGACCGACCCGCTGGCGGCGGGGGTGAACGCACTCCGCACGACGCTGGTCCTGCGCGCCGTGCTTGCGGTCGCGATCGGCGTGGTCGCCCTGCTCCTGCCCGGGCTGACGCTGCTCGCCCTCGCGCTGGCTTTCGGCATCTACGCGATCCTCGACGGTGTGGCGCGGGGCGTCGACGCCGTCCGGCACCGCGGACGGTCTCGCTGGTGGCTGGGGCTGGTGAGCGGCCTGGTCGGGGTGGCGGCCGGGATCATCGCCCTGATCTGGCCGGGCCTCACGGCGGTCATCCTCGCCACCCTGGTGGGGGTGTGGGCGATCGTGACCGGGGTCGGGGAGGTCGTCGCCACCATCCGACTCAGGCGGGCCGGCGGCACGATCTGGCTGATGGGTCTGGCCGGGGTCCTGTCGGTGATCGCCGGCATCCTGATCCTGATCCGGCCCCTCGATGCGGCGATCGGGCTGGCCATACTGCTCGGCGTCTTCACGGTGATCTACGGCGTCGTGCTGGCCGCGCTCGCGGTGACCCTGCGGCCGTCCATCGGGTCGGCAGCGGTCGTCTAGAGAGGGCTGAAGAGCTCCGGGCCGTGGTGACGCCGCGCAGGAGGCCCGAGGTCTAGCTCGACTCCCCTGCGACCTCGCCCGCACAGCGCTCCAGGTGCCGGGCGAGCGCGCGTACCAGGCCCTCCTCGCTGAAGGCGACGACCGTGGTATCGGCACACCAAGGACACGTACGGGTCAGGCTGGAGGATGGAAGGTTGCTCACCCTACAAATCTAGGACTTTCCCGAGACTCCGGCATCGCTGGGTTCGTCACACCGCGCATTCCGGATACAGCCCGCCGGTCTGCTCGGGTCGGGTGAACCGGCCGCTACCTGGCCTGACGACCGGTCGCGGCGTGGCGCTGCGTGGCGGCGCGGGCCAGTTCCTGCAGCGGGCCGTTCAGCACGCGGCTGAAGGTCGGGAAAGGGCGGATGACGTCGGCGAGGACCCGGATCGGGATCTCCGCACGGATCGCCAGAGCCACCTCGGACACCCACTCCTCGGCCCTGCCGCCCATCGCGGTGGCTCCGATGAGGACCTCCGCCGCCGGGTCGGCCACCAGCCGCACCCAACCCTCGTGGACCCCCTCGGTGACCGATCGCACCGTGTCGCTGACGTCGGCGTGGGCGGACAGCGGGTCGATCCCGGCGTCGCGTGCGCTCGCCTCCGTGTGCCCGACGCCGACGACGCTCGGGTCGGTGTACACCGTGCGCGGGATGGCCTGGTAGTTCGCTCGGGCGTCCTCGCCCCGGAGGTTCGCCGCGACGACGTGGCCCTGGTAGTCGGCGGTGTGCGTGTACGGGGCAACGCCCGTGACATCGCCGACGGCCCAGACGTGCTCGGCGCCGACCACCCGGCACCGCTCGTCGACCGGCACCGGCGCGCCTGCGCGCACCTCGACCCCCAGGTTCTCCAGGCCCAGGTCGTGGGCGCGCGGTTCGCGGCCCACCGCCAGCAGCAGCCGGTCGGCGTCGACGGGGCGGCCGATGTCGACGGTGGCGCGCACCCCGGAACCGCGCGGAGCCACTTCGACGACCGTCGTACCGGGCATGATGCGGACGTCGAGGGTGGTGAACCTCTCGGTGAGCGTCTCGGCGACGGCAGGCTCCTCCCGGGGGAGCAACCGGTCGGCACGCTGCACGATGGTGACGATGGCGCCGAAGGTGGCGAACAGCAGCCCGAGCTCGCAGCCCACCGGGCCACCGCCGACCACCACGATCGACTCCGGCAGTTCGGTGGTGGTGAGCGCCTGTTCGCTGGTCCAGGGCGTGATCGACTGCAGCCCCACGATCGGCGGCAGGATCGGCACCGACCCGGTGTTCAGCACGAGGTCCCGGTAACGGATCGGGACGCCGCCGACGTCGACCACCCCGGGCTCGACGACCCGGCCGTCGCCGCGGAAGAGCCGGGCACCGGCGCGGACCAACCGCTCGGCGACCTCGAAGTCGTCGCGGCCGTGCACGGCCGCGTCGCGGCGGCGCACCGCCTGGCGGTAGCCCAGCGCGGGGTCGACGGGTCCGAGGAAGAACGGCGCGAACTCGGGGTCGGCGGCCGTCCCCCATGCCGCTGCGCTGCGCAGCATCGACTTGCTGGGCACGCAGGCCAGGTACGGGCAGGACCCACCGACCAGCCCGCGCTCCACCACGGCGACCGAGCGGCCGTCGGCCGACGACCAGACCGGCTCCGAGCCTGGGCCCGAGCCGAGGACCACTACGTCGAAGTGCTCCATGAGCAACGGCCTCCTCGCCAGCGGGCTGGAAGCCGATCGTCACCGATCCGGTCGGCGCTGCGCCTCGTCCCCGGTGCGTGAAGGTCTATCGCTGTTCTGGGCCCCGGAGGGCAGACACGCCCCGGAGGGCAGACACACAGCGGGGAGCTAGAACCCGGGGTAGAAGGTCACAATGTGGAGGTCGAGCTCCATCAGATCCGGGTGGCCGAAGAAGGCCAGGCTGGACCGGTCGGCGGGGCAACCGGGGCGATGGTGCACGGCACCCTTCTCTCGTACGGCACGACAGTGGTTGCACGGGACGGGCACCAGGGGATAACGAACGGTCACGCAACACTCCTCGGGGGTCCGCGGGCCGGTCCGGCAAGCGGGGAGCGTTCGGACGTCGGCACGCAGGGGCACCACCACGTTATTCAGCGCTCCACGGTGTGACCACCTCGTGTGCCGCAGGTTACGGCGGCGCGGTCAGCGCCCCGGAGCTCGTGCTCGTCATGCCCGTTGGGTCTCCCGGGCCCAGTGAACCGGGCGCGCCTCACTCCGGTGGAGCGATGCCGACCGGCGCCGCGGTCCGCACAATCGGCAGCTCACACCGTGCATGAGCGGGTGGAATCACCCCGAGGAGTTCGACGTGGACGAGCAGGAGTTCTTCCGGTCGGTGGCCGCGAGCACCGGGCTCGGCCGCGAGGAGGCCGCCGACCTGACCCGGGCCACCCTGCAGACGCTCGCCCAGCGGCTGAGCGAGGGCACGGTCCGTGACCTGGCGCTGCGTCTGCCCGACGGCCTGGACGAGGTGGTGCGGGGGATCAAGGGCCGGCCGTCGAAGCAGGTGGGGCTGGAGAACGCCGAGGAGAAGGTCCGCGAACGCACCGGGCTCCGGCTCGACGAGGTGCACGCGGGCTTCGCGGCCGTGCTGGCCACGCTGCGTGAAGCGGTGCCCGAGGCGACCTACGCCAAGGTCGTCGGGCAGCTGCCCCATCAGTTCCGCGACCTCGTGGACGAACCGACCTGAGACGGACCGCCCGGGGGGGCGGCCGTCCTCACTCCGCCGTCCGGGGCTCCTTCAGCGCACGCCTCTCCTCCACCATCCCGTGCAGGTGCGCCACGGCCAGCTCGATGTCGGTGTAGCCACGCTGGCCCGCCCGCGACTCGGCGGCGAGCAGGCCGCAACGGTGCACCCGTACGAAGTCCCCGTACGGGAACTTGTAGTGCGCCTTCGTCTCCGCGCCGTGTTCGTCGTCGACCCCGAGGTGCCAGCGCCCGTACTCGCCGTAGCCGTGCTCGGCGATGAACGCGTTCTCCTGCTGCGGGGACGGCCGGTGCTCGCTCCACGCGTCCCGGTCGTCGTCGACGACGGCGCCCTCGGCGACCAACCGCCGCGCGTGGTCGTACGCGCGCTGGTTCAGTGTCACGGCCATGCCGCCGGCGTACCCCTCCTGCACGGTTCCAGGCACCGCCCGACGGGTCCGCGGTCAGGATCCGGGCGTCGAGGGCCCCGCGTGTCCAACGCGCCCGGCCGCTCTCGCGCTGCCGGACCGACGCGCGCCGGAGACGGCGCCCCCACCGTTACCCCGGCGGGCCGGTGCCGGGCACCTCGGCACGGTCCGCCCGCGGAAGGAGCGGGCCATGCGGATCGCGATCATCGGGACGGGGACGGTCGGCAGCGGGCTGGCCCGGGCCGCCGTGTCGCTCGGCCATGACGTCGTGCTCACCGCCCAGCATCCCGAGCACGCGACGAAGGTGGCCGAGGACGTGGGCGCCCGCGCGGCGGCAACCGCGGCCGAGGCCGCCAAGGGGGCCGACATGGTGGTGCTCGCCGTCCCGTCGACCGCCGTCGCCGGGATCAGCGACAAGATCCGGCGCGAGGTCGAGCGGGCGATCGTGATCGACCCGACCAACCCGCTCGAACCCGACCTGTCCGGCGTCCTCGAGTCCACCCTGTCGGTGGCCGAGGAGATCGCCGTCCTGCTGCCCGGCACGCGCGTCGTGAAGGCGTTCAACACGGTGTTCGGCGGGTTCCTCACCCAGCCCGTCGTCGACGGCGTGCAGCTCGACGGCTTCTACGCCGGCGACGACGCAGCGGCCAAGACCGCGGTGGCAGAGCTCGTCGCGGCGATGGGACTGCGCCCGATCGACGTCGGTGCCCTGCGGGCCGCGCGATCGCTCGAGCACATGGCGTTCCTCAACATCAGCCTCAACGCCCGCAAGGGCCTGTCCTGGTCGTCGGGCTGGAAGCTGCTCGGGGACGTGGGCGAGCCTGCCGGGTGACCGGTGCGGGCCGGTGAGCAGCCCGCGACACGGGAGCGACGCCGTGGCCGAGGGCTGCTCTCCCCGGCGCTGCGTGAGGTCGAAGATCTCTCCGGCCGCGGCCGTGTCGCCGGGCATGTACGCGGGGCGTTCCGCCCCAGTCGCCCCAGCAGACGTGGCAGATGATCTGCGCGTGCTGCGCCCTCGACCGCGCGGTCGATGGGCGCGGGGCGCCCGGGTCCGCCACCATGACGCCATGACCATCCAGTTCCGTGCCGGCCGTTCCGACGAACCGCCCGGCCGCGAGCTGATGGCCGCCCTCGAGGCCCTGCTCGACGAGCAGTACCCGGGCCGGGTGGTGCGGCCCGGCTCGGTGACCACCCCGGACGAGATGGTGCCCCCGACCGGCACGTTCCTCGTCGGCTACGACGGCGAGCGCGCCGTCGCGATCGGCGGGCTGCGCGACCTGGGCGAGGGCATCTGCGAGATCAAGCGCATGTACGTCGTGCCCGAGGCACGCTCGCACGGCGTCGGCCGCGCACTCCTCGCCGCCCTCGAGCAGGCCGGCCGTGATCTCGGGTACGAGCGGGTGCGGCTCGACGCGGGCTCCGAGCAGAAACACAGCCGTGTGCTCTTCGGGAAGACCGGCTACGTGGAGATCGAGAAGTACAACCACAACCACATCGCGGACTACTTCGCCGAGAAACGGTTGGACGACCGGTAGAGAGCACCGCCCAGGCGTCGTGTCGTCCGCACCGGCGCCCGGACGTAGCTGCCCCTGCCAGGTCCAGGAGACCCGCAGGGGGTGGCGTCGGCAGGTCGAGGTCGTAGCGGCCGCCGGGGTCGCAGGATTCGGGAGAGAAGCGGAAGCGATGCCCAGGGCACGCCCACCCCCGTACGGAAGCGCAGCCATGACCACCGCCAGCGCACCAGAAGTCATCCGCACCGACATCCCCGCCCGGCTCGACCGGTTGCCGTGGTCACGCTTCCACCGGCGGATCATCATCGGCCTCGGGACGGTCTGGGTCCTCGACGGTCTCGAGGTCACGATCGTCGGTGCCGTGGCCTCCCGGCTGACCGAGCCGGGCAGCGGGATCTCGCTGACCGCCTCGGACATCGGGACCGCCGCAGCCGTCTACGTCGCCGGGGCGTGTCTCGGAGCGCTGTTCTTCGGCCAGCTCACCGACCGCATGGGGCGCAAGAAGCTCTTCATGGTCACGCTGGCCATCTACCTCGTCGCCACGGTCCTGACAGCGTTCGCGTTCGCCCCGTGGTACTTCTTCCTGTTCCGGTTCTTCACCGGGTTCGGCATCGGCGGGGAGTACTCGGCCATCAACTCGGCCATCGACGAGCTCATCCCCGCACGCAACCGCGGGCAGGTCGATCTCGCGGTCAACGGCAGCTACTGGGTGGGTTCCGGGCTGGGTGGGCTGGCGGCGCTGCTGCTGCTCGACCAGTCCCTGTTCGCCCCGGACATCGGGTGGCGACTCGCGTTCGGCGTCGGCGCCGTGATCGGCCTGGGGATCCTGCTGGTGCGTCGGCACGTACCGGAGAGTCCGCGCTGGCTGTTCCTGCACGGCCGGGTGCGGGAGGCCGAGCACATCGTCGAACAGATCGAGGAGACGGTGCGGGCGGAGACGGGGGCCGGCCTTCCGCCGCCCAGCTACGAGGTCACCGTCCGGGTGCGCGGCAACGTCCGGTACCGGCAGCTCGTCGGCCTCGCGTTCCGGCGCTACCCCAACCGCGCGGTCCTCGGGCTCGCGTTGTTCATCGGGCAGGCGTTCCTCTACAACGCCGTGGTGTTCGACATCGGCACGTTGCTGAGCCGGTTCTTCGGCGTCAGCTCGTCGTCGGTGCCGCTCTACATGGTGCTGTTCGCGGCGAGCAACTTCCTCGGTCCGCTGCTGCTGGGACGGCTGTTCGACACCGTCGGTCGGATCCCGATGATCTCGGGAACCTACCTGGGCTCGGCCGCGCTGGTCGTCGTGCTCGGCGTCCTGCTGCGGGGTGGGAGCCTCACGACGGCCACGTTCATGGTGCTGCTCCTCGCGACGTTCTTCCTCGCCTCGGCGGGTGCGAGCTCTGCGTACCTCACCGTCAGCGAGGTCTTCCCGATGGAGGTCCGCGGGCTCGCGATCGCACTGTTCTATGCGGTCGGGACGGCGGTGGGCGGCATCTCCGGACCGCTGCTCTTCGGCAACTTCATCCACAGCGGCAACGTGAACCTGGTCGCGCTCGGCTTCTTCATCGGTGCCGCGGCGATGGCGCTCGGCGGTATCGCCGAGCTGGTGCTCGGAGTGCGGGCCGAAGGGAAGTCGCTGGAGAACATCGCCACGCCACTCACCGCCGAGGAGGCCGAGGCGGACCCGCACGAGCAGGGTGCGATCCAGACCGCACGGGAGCCCGCGCGGACGACGGAGCAGGAGCACCAGGCCGCCCTCAGTCGCAACATGCGCATCCTGCGGCGGTCTGCCGAGCGCGCCGAGCACGAGCGGCACGGGCTCGGACGTCTCCGCCCCGGTCCGGGAACGGCGTTCTACTCACCCGGCCAGATCGGCTCGGCGGGCACCACGAGCCGATGGTCGGCCGCCTCCGACGAGGCCCTGGACCGGGAGCTCGAGACGATCGGGCGGGCGGTGGACCGGCACGGTCCGATGCGACGCGAAGCCCTCGCGGGCTATGTCGAGGGCCGTCACTGGGGCCCACGCCGCTTCCGCCGCGCTCTGCGGCAGGCGGTGGACGAGGGACGCGTGCAGCGACTGTCCCGCGACGCCTACGGACCGCGCGGGCAGCCCGGCGCGGCGAAGCCGATCGCGTCCGAGCGCTGAGCCGTGTCACCGAGCCCCGCCGTCGCAAAGCGGGTGACGACAGCGACCTCGGGTCACCCGTCCGGCGGGATGCTGTGCGGACTTCGCCGGGGCCGCTCCGGCGCGGTCACGATCGACAGGTCGACGGGAACCGCGGCCTGCTGCGCCCGGTCGCACCGGAGGCCGGGCAGGGCGTCGGGGTGCTCGGTCCGCAGGTAGGCGATCAGCTGCTCGCGGATCTCACAGCGCAGGTCCCAGGAGCTGGGTGCGTCCGCTGCCGAGGCCAGGACGCGCACGACCATCGTCAAGGGGGTTGTGTCCACCACCTGCAGAATCCAGTCCCGCCTGTCCCACAGCGGGGACAGCTCGACGATCCGGCGGGCCTCGGCCCGCAGCTCCTCGACCGGGGCCGTGTAACGCAGATGCAGCAGCACCGCCCCGGTGACACGTGCCTCGTTGCGCGTCCAGTTCTGGAACGGCGTGGTGATGAAGTAGGCCGTCGGAAGCATGAGGCGCCGCTCGTCCCACAACCGCACGACGACGTGGGTCAGGGTGAGCTCCTCGACCCGGCCCCACTCCTCCTCGACGACCACCACGTCGTCGAGACGGAGCTGGTCGGTAAGCGCCAGCTGGAGTCCGGCGAGCACGTTGCGCAGGGTGGTCTGCGCGGCAAGGCCTGCGATGGCCCCGGCGACTCCCGCCGACGCCAGGAGGGACGTGCCGAGCTCACGCAGCGGCGCGAAGGTCATGAGCATAGTGCCGATCGCCAGCACGGCGACGATCGCGGACGTCAGGCGGCGGAGCACCCCGATCTCGGTGCGGACCTTGCGGATCCTGCGGTTGTTCCGAACCTCCATGGGGAGTCGCTGGAACAGCATGTCCTCGATGATGTAGAGAAGCCCCATCACCATCCAGGCCGCGGCGCCGATGAGCGCGAGCAGGAGCACCTGGTGAACGGTGCCGCCGAGAGGGCCCTCCGCGGGCATGCTGGTGTAGACCGCCCACACCACCAGCAACAGCATCCACGGCTTGTGGCAGCGCCGTTGCAGCAGACCCAGCACGTGCCGGTTGTACCGGCGTGCCGCCCGGCCCACGACGATGCCCGACAGCCAGCCGACGAGCAGCGCCGCGGCGGCCCATGCCGCCACCGTGCCGACATCGCGAAGCAGCTGCTCAACCGGCAAGGTCGGCACCCTCGGGTCCGCGGTCCGCCCAGCATTCGATGTCCCACATGCGCCGGTAGGGCCCGGGGACGGCGCTCAGGTGGGCGTGGGTCCCCCGCTGGACGACCCGCCCGCCGTCCAGGACGACGACCTCGTCGACCGCGCCGAGCATGGCGAGCCGGTGGGTCACGAGCAGGGTCGTGCGTCCCGCCGTCGCGGCCAGGAGGTCGGCGGTGAGGGTGTCGCCCGTCGCGGTGTCGAGATGCTCGGCGGGCTCGTCGAGCAGCAGGACCGGGGGGTCCGCGAGCAGCGCGCGGGACAGCGCGATCCGCTGCCGCTGGCCACCGGAGATGCGCGAGCCGTGCTCGCCGACGCGGGTCGCGAGCCCGTCCGGGAGCGCGCGGACCCAGTCCAGGAGGCGCGCGGCCGCCAGAGCGGCGTCCATCTCCTCCGGCGTCGCGGACCGGCGCGCGAGCAGGACGTTCTCGCCGATCGTCGTGTCGAACAGGTGGGCGTCCTGGGCGCAGAGCTTCACCACGCGCCGGACGTCGTCCCCGGCGAGCGCCGTGACGTCGGTGCCGTTCAGGGTGACCCGGCCGCCGGTCGGGTCCAGGAACCGGAGCAGCACCGCGACCAGCGTGGACTTGCCCGAGCCGCTCGGACCGACGACGGCCACCCGCCGGCCGGGCCGCAGCTCGAGATCCACCCCGTCGAGGGCGGGTGCCGACGCGCCGGGCCACGCGGCGCGGAGCCGGTGCACCCGCAGCGTGTACGGCGGGCCCGGCAGGAGCTCCGGCGCGGTCGGTTCGCGCACCGGCGCCGGCCGGTCGAGCACGTCCACCACGCGGTCGGCCGACCGGCGGACGCGCTCGGCCTGCTGGGCGACCTGCGGCAGCGCCCCGGCCGCCTCGTGGGTGGCCAACGGCGTCAGGACGACCACGGCCAGCGCCACCCCGTCGAGCACACCGGCCCGCACCCCGGCCACACCGGCCACGAGCGCACCGCAGACGGTGAGCCCTCCGGCGAGGGTGGCCAGGCCGGCGCTCAGCCCCGCCGCCCCGGCCGATGACGACTCCGCGCGGATCAGCTCGCGGTCGAGCGCGGCCACGCGGACCAACCGGCGATCCGCCGCGCCGCATCCGATCAGGTCGGGCATGCTCCGCAGCAGGTCGACGACGGCCGTGGACAGTGCGCCCCGCGCCGGGGCGACGCGTCGCTCGGCCCGCCGTCCCGTCCGGCCCGCCAGCCACGGCACCGCGACCGTCGTCGTGAGCAGGCCGGCGAGCAGCACGAGCGCCGCAGGCGGCAGCAGCCACGCCAGCAGGGCGAGCGCCCCGGCGTAGACCAGCGCCGCGACGGCGGACGGCACGAGCACCCGCAGGAACAGGTCCTGCTGCGCGTCGACGTCGGCGACGAGCCGGGCGAGCAGGTCGCCGGACCGGTAGGCCGGCAAGCCGGCAGGCGCGATGCGCTCCAGCCGCTGCCAGACCGCGATCCGCAGCTCGCGGAGCACCCCGAAGGCACCGCTGTGCGACAGCAGCCGCTCGGCGTACCGGGCCACGCCACGGGCGAGTCCGAAGGTGCGGACCCCGACGATCGCCACCGTCAGGAAGAGGATCGGTGGGTGCTGGGCCGCCCGGGAGATCAGCCAGGCGGACGTGGCCAAGAGTCCCGTCCCGGACCCGAGCGCCGCCCCTCCGGCGAGCGACGCGAGGGCGAACCGCCCGCGCGCCGGCCGGCCGAACACCATGACGCGGCGTACGGCGTTCCTGTGCCCGCCCGGAGTCACGTAGGCACCGCGATCCGGTCGAGGTGGACGACCCGGTCGGCGAGCTCCAGCAGCGCGGGCCGGTGCGTGATCAGGACGACGGTGCGGGTCGCGATCTCCGCGCAGAGGGCCTCGGCCACCGCGTGCTCGCTCGTGGCGTCCAGCCCGCTCGTCGGCTCGTCCAGGACGAGCAGCGGCGCGGCCGTCAGGAGGACCCGGGCCAGGGCGACCCGCTGCCGCTGGCCGGCCGACAGCCCCGCCCCCTGCTCGCCGAGGACCGTGTCCATGCCCCGATCGAGCCGGTCGACGAAGTCGGCCCCCGCGGCGTACAGCGCGCGGCGTACAGCGCAGGCGGGGGCCGCCGGGTCGGCCAGCCGGACGTTCTCGGCGATCGTCCCCGCGAGCAGCCGGGGATGCTGGGGCAGGTGGGCGAGCTGCCGTCGCCAGCATCCGATGTCGAGCTCGGCGAGGTCCACCCCGGCCACCGTCACGCGACCCCGCTCCGGGCGCACGACGCCGACGAGCAGCGTGGCCAGCGTCGACTTGCCGCAACCCGACGGCCCGACCACCGCCACGGTCTCGCCCGGCCGGATCTCCAGGGACACGTCGGCCAGGGCCGGTGCCCCCCGTCCCGGGTACCGGACGGTGACGGCGTCGAGCAGCACCGTCGACCGGGCGACGTCCGGGACCGGGTATCGCCCTCCTTCTTGGGGAACCGGCGTCTCCAGCACGTCGATGGCCTCGCTCGCCGCCCCCATCCCCTCGGCGATCGCGTGGTGGTGCACGCCGAGCTGGCGCAGCGGCCGGTAGGCCTCCGGCGCGAGGATCAGCACCGCGAGGGCCGGCTCCAGGCCCAGCGTCCCCGTGACGAGCCGCAGGCCGACGCCCACCGCCACCAACGCCACGGACAGCGTCGAGACCAGCTCCAGCACGAGCGCGGAGAGGAACGCGACCCGCAGCGTGCTCATCGTCGCCCGGGTGTGGTCGTCGGTGACGGTCCGGATCGTCTCGGCCTGCGCCCGCGCACGTCCGAAGACCTTGAGGGTCGGTAGCCCTGTGACCACGTCGAGGAAGTGGCCGGCCAGGACGGAGAGCGCGCGCCACTGGCGGTCCGTCCGCTGCTGCGTCGCCTGCCCGACCAGTACCAGGAACACCGGGACCAGGGGCAGGGTGAGCGCGACCGTCACGCCGGCGGTGAGGTCGGTGCCCAGCAGCGCGGCCAGCACCGCGCCGGGGACGATCACCGCCAGCACGAGCGCCGGGAGGTAGCGGGCGATGTAGCCGTCAAGGCCGTCCAGGCCGCGCACGGCGAGCAGCGCCAGCTCACCCGACCGCTCCCCCGACACCCATCCGGGGCCCAGCCGCACGGCGTGCTCGAGCAGCCCCGACCGCAGCTGGGACTTCACCGAGGCGGCCGCTCGCTGCCCGGCGACGTCCTGGCCCCAGTCCAGCAGTGCGCGAGCGACGGCCGTCGCGGCGAGCAGGAGCAGCGGCGTGCGCAGGGCCGCGAGGCCGAGCCCGGACAGGAACGCCCCGGAGATCGCCGCGGCGAGCAGCAACGCCTGACCGATCAGGAGCCCCGCGGTCGCCGTCCCCAGGACCACGCAGAGCCCGAGGTAGCCGCGCGCGGCACGGGCGTGGGTGAGCAGGCGCGGATCGAGCGGGCGCATCGTCGCTAGTGCCGGGCCATCGCGCGCCGGACCTTCTCACGCGGTTCCCTCGCCACATCGATCCGGCGTGCGAACACCCAGTAGGTCCATGCCTGGTAGAGCAGCACGATCGGGAGGAAGATGCCCGCCACCCACGTCATGATCGTGAGCGTGTAGGGCGACGAGCTGGCGTTCTGCACCGTGAGGCTGTGCGCGGGGTTCGTCGTCGACGGCAGCACGTCGGGGTACAGCGCGATGAACAGCGTCGCCGTGCCCGCGATGATCGCCGCGCCCGTGAGCAGGAACGCCCAGAGCGAGTGGGCGCTCCGGCTCTCCAGCACCGCACCGAGGAGTGCGGCGAGGGCGACCGCAGCGGTCGCCGCCGTGACGACGGAGCCGCGGTGCAGCTGGATCCACACGACGAGCGCGACGGCGGCCAGGACCGCCACCGGCCCGATGACGGACACCACCGCGCGTGCCCGGACCTGGAGCTCGCCGCCGGTCCGCAGCCGCAGGAACATCGCGCCGTGCATCACGAAGACCGTGAGCGAGGTGAGGGCGCCGATCAGGGAGTACGGGTTGAGCAGCCCGCCGAGGCCGGGATCGGCGTCGAAGCGGGCGTCGACGGGCAGGCCCCGCACGATGTTGCCGAACACCAGGCCCCACAGCGCGGCGGGGACCAGGCTGCCGAACACCAGCGCCGCGTCCCAGGTCCGGCGCCACGCCGGGCTGTCCCTGCGGCCGCGGAACTCGAAGGCCACACCGCGCAGGATCAGCGCGATGAGGATGACCAGCAATGGCACGTAGAGCCCGGAGAACATGGCGGCGTACCAGAGCGGGAAGGCCGCGAACGTCGCGCCGGCCGCGACGATGAACCACACCTCGTTGCCGTCCCAGACCCCGCCGATCGTGCGGATCATCGCCTGCCGGTCGGCCTCGCTGCGGCCGACCACCGGGAGCAGGACGCCGACGCCGAAGTCGAAGCCGTCGAGGAAGAAGTACCCGGTCCACAGCACCGCGATGGCGATGAACCAGAGGTCGGCGAGGTGCATGGCGATCCGTTCCGGATCAGTAGGCGAAGGTGGGCGGGCGTTCTTCCGCGTCGTCGGTCACGGGTTCGTCCGCCGGGAGGGCGGACATCGCATCCCGGCGCAGCAGGACGAACCCGACGATCCCCAGGGCTCCGTAGAGCAACGTGAACACGATCAGCGACGCGAGCACCGTGCCCGCCCCGACCGACGGGGAGACCCCCTCGGCGGTCTTCATCAACCCCCAGACGACCCAGGGCTGCCGGCCCATCTCGGTGAAGATCCAGCCGAACGAGCACGCCACGACCGGGAGGGCTATCCCGGCCACAGCCGCCCGGTAGAACCAGGGCCCGGCCGGGAAACGACCCCGGCGCAGCCGCCAGAGCCCGACCGCGGAGACGAGCGCCGCGAGTCCGCCCAGCCCGATCATGAGCCGGTACGACCAGTAGGTCACCGGGATCACGGGCCGGTAGTCTCCCGGCCCGAACTGCTGGACGTAGCGGGCCTGCAGGTCGTCGATGCCCTCGACGCGGCTGTCGAACGTGCCGGTGGCGAGGAACGACAGGAGCCCGGGCACCTTGATGCTCCAGATCTCCTGTGACCCGTCCAGCGTGCCGATCGTGATCAACGAGAACGACGCGGGCTGCTCCGTGTGGTAGAGCGCCTCGGCCGCCGCCATCTTCATCGGCTGCTGCTGCGTCATGATCACCCCCTGCAGGTGGCCGGACGCGGCGACCGCCACGCCTGCGATCACCGTCACCCACATCCCGGCCCTCGCGGCGCGGTGGAACGCCGGTGCGTCGGGGCTTTCCCGGCGCCACCGCAACTGCCACGCGGCGACACCCACGACGACCGCGCCGGCGGCGAGGAAGGCCGCCGTCACGGTGTGGAGGACGGCGACCACCGTGGTGATGCTGGTGAGGACGGCCCCGAAGTCGGTGAGTCGCGCCCGGCCGCCGAGCTGGACGTAGCCGACCGGGTGCTGCATCCAGGCGTTCGCAGCGAGGATGAAGGTCGCGGACAGCAGCGACCCCACCGCGACCAGCCAGATCATGGCCAGGTGCAGGCGCGGGCCGAGCCGGTCCCAGCCGAAGATCCACAGACCCAGGAACGTGGACTCGAGGAAGAACGCCAGCAGCCCCTCGAAGGCGAGGGGCGCGCCGAACACGTCGCCCACGAACTGCGAGTACGAGCTCCAGTTCATGCCGAACTGGAACTCCTGCACGATCCCGGTCATCGCACCCAGCGCGAAGATGACGAGGAACATCCGTCCGTAGAACTTCGCGAGACGCCGGAACATCGGGTTGCGGGTCAGCACCCAGGCCGTCTCGAACCCGGCCACGATCCACGCGAACCCGATGGTCAGGGGCACGAAGAGGAAGTGGTAGACGGTCGTGATCCCGAACTGCCACCGTGCGAGGTCGAGTTGGTTCACCGGGTCCTCCGCCGATCGCCAGGCTCGCGAGGATCTCGCCTGGTTCCGCGAGCGTTCGACCCATCGTCAGCGCCCTTCCGACGCGGCGCCTCGACCTCACAGCGCCAGGGGGCGGACGGGTGGCCACCCCGCCAGGGCAGTGTCCTTGCCCACCGCGATCTTCGCCACGCTCCGGTCCGGGCCGCAGGGCTACTCCGTTGGACCGGACAGAGGGTGGCGTGAAGCGTCGTCGACGGCTTGCGGCGCTCCCGCGCCGGGGATGCCGCACGCCGACCGGGTCCGATCGGTTGGGGACGCGGATGGCTACTGTTGCGCTCCTGTCGTGGCGCCGAGACCGGCGATGTCGCACTGGGCCCGGAGCAGAAGCGCGATGCGATCCGTGTCCGAGAACGCGGAGCGGCACAGTGTTCGTGCGGGGTCACCGCATGCGTGCAGAACGGCGCCGCCGGTCGAGTTGGGGATGGTGAGGGCGACGCAGCCGTCACCGGAACTCGAGTAGCGGCCCGGATCGAGCACGGCCCAGACCGTGACGC
>NZ_JAOPWR010000171.1 GCF_025965585.1 Pseudonocardia sp. | reverse complement strand
CAGCGGCAGCGGTCGGCTGAGCGTGGAGGGCGTGACGGCGAGCTGGGTTCCCGCGCTGGAGCTCGACGAGCTGTGGGAGGGGGAGATGACCGCCGTCACCGTCGACGGCACGAGCGTGCTGCTCATGAACGTCGACGGTGACGTCCGGGCCTATCGCAACCGCTGCCCGCACCAGGACTGGGCGCTCGACGAGGGCGACTTCGACGGGAAGGTCCTCACCTGCTCGCGGCACCTGTGGGAGTTCGACGCGCGCAGCGGGGCCGGGCGCAACCCGGCCACCTGCTCGCTCACGAGCTACCCCTGCCGCGTCGACGAGGAGGGGATGATCCAGGTCGACGTGGGTTCGCCGTGACCAGCCGCCGGTACCTGATCGTCGGGGCGGGCGTGGCCGGGGCGACCGCCGCGGCCACGCTCCGCGCCGAGGGCTTCGACGGGGAGATCCTGCTCGTCGGCGACGAGCCCGACGTGCCCTACGAGCGGCCGCCCCTGTCGAAGGCGTGGCTCGCCGGGACCGCACCGGAGATCGCCGTCCATCCGGCGGACTTCTACGGCGGCCAGTCGATCGAGCTCCTCACGGGCGTGCGGGTGACGGAGCTCGACATCGGCGCCCGCCGAGTGCGGGTCGGGCCCTCGCTGCTCGGCTACGACGCCCTGCTCATCGCCACCGGGGGGCGGGCGCGGCGGCTGCCGGGGTTCACGGGTGAGCGGGTGCACCACCTGCGCACCCGCGCCGATGCCGACGCGTTGCGCGAGCGGCTGGTCCCGGGGGAACGGCTGGCGGTCCTCGGTGGTGGGGTCCTGGGGTGCGAGGTCGCGGCCACCGCCCGGGGGCTGGGCGCCGACGTCGTCGTGCTGGAGATGGCCGGCATGCCGATGGAGCGGGTGGTCGGCCCGGAGCTCGGTGCCGTGTTCGCGGGGATCCACCGGGTGGCGGGCGTCGACGTGCGGTGCGGGGTGCACGTGGAGTCCGTCGAGGAGATCGCCGGTGGGCTCGTCGTGCACACCGACCAGGGCCCGGTCGAGTGCGGGGCGTTGCTGGTCGCGGCCGGCCTCGTCCGCGACACGGACGTGTGGGAGGCGGCCGGGGTGCCGTGCGCCGACGGTGTGCTGGTCGACGCGGGCTGTCGGACGACGGCGCCGGGGGTGTTCGCCGCGGGTGACGTCGCCGCGCACGACCACCCGCGTCACGGGCGGACGCGGGTGGAACACCACGACACCGCCAAGCGCCAGGGTGCGGTCGCCGCCCGCGCCATGCTCGGCCACGACGTCGAGCACGACGTCCCGCACTGGTTCTGGTCCGACCAGTACACACACACCCTGCAGAGCTGCGGAGACCTGGCCGACACCGACGAGTTCGTGGTGCGGGGCAGCGTCGCCGATCGGTCGTTCGTGCGGTTCGGGCTACGGGACGGCCGGGTCGCGTCCGTGCTCGGGCTCGACCGTCCGCGCGAGGTGATGGCGGGCCGCAAGCTGCTGCTCGCGGGGCACCCGGTGACGGCCGAGCAGCTGCGGGACGAGTCGGTGGACCTGCGCCGGGTCATGCGCCCGGCGCGGGCATGAGGGGGGCTGCCGTGGAGATCACCGTCGCGTCCGGCGTCATCAGCGCCGAGACGCCGCAGGCCCGGATCGACCCCGCCGTGGCGCTCCGCGCGCTGGATCGCGTCCGCGGGATGACCGCGCCGCAGGCCCTGGCGGTGCTGCTACGGCCGGGACCGGGTACGTGCGAGCCGGTGGCGCGGGTGCTGCAGGGAGCGCTCGCGGCGGCGGACGGGGTGGGTGTGCCTGCGCACATGTGCGTGGTGGCGGGCGGTGAGGTCGGCGACGGAGAGCCGGTCACGCGCGTCCGCAGGCAGGCCCACGGGCTCGCCACCTGGATCACGACCGAGACCACCCGGATCCGGGTGGTGCTGCAGGTTCCGGCCCTGCGGCTGGTGCACGGAGAGGTGGACCGATGACGATGTCGACGACCGATGTGCTCGAGGCGCTGCGTGAGGTGATCGACCCCGACCTGGGGGTGAACGTCGTCGATCTCGGTTTCGTCCGCGAGATCGACCTCGACGTGACGCCCGCGGTGCTGACGATGACGCTCACGTCGCCCGCCTGCCCGCTCACCGGGGTGATGGAGGACCAGATGAGCACCGCTCTGGCGGGAACCCTGTCGGCCTACGAGGTGCGGTGGGTGTTCCGGCCCGCCTGGTCGCCGTCGCAGATCACCGACGAGGGACGTGTCCAGCTGGCCGCGATCGGGTTCAGGCTCTGAGCCGCAGGGACACTGACGGTGTGGACGACCGGGTGGAGCTCATCGGCGGCATCGAGAAGCGCGACATCGTCATCGTCGCCTACGACGAAGCGCGACATCGTCATCGTCGCCTACGACGCCGACTGGCCGCGCCGTTTCGAGATCGAGCGCCACCGCATCACGGTCGCGCTGGGCCGGCGGGCGATCACGGTCGACCACATCGGCTCCACCTCCGTCCCCGGCCTGCCCGCGAAGCCGATCATCGACGTCGACCTCGCCGTCGCGGACGTCGACGACGAGGCGGCCTACCTCCCGGACCTGCTCGCCGCCGGCTACGAGCTCCGCGTCCGCGAGCCGGGCCACCGGATGGTGCGTCCGCTGCAGCAGGACGTGCACGTGCACGTCACGACGGCCGGCACCGACCGGGTCCGGCGGGACCTGAGGTTTCGCGATCGGCTCCGCGTCGACGCCGCGGACCGCGATGCGTACGCCGCGCTGAAGCGGCGCCTGGCCCGACATGAACGCCTACGCCGAGGCCAGGAGTGACCTCATCGCGGAGATCCTGGCGCGGGGGGAGGAGCCGCCCGGCCGGTGATCAGGCGGCCCGACCCGAGATGCCTACGAGCGGTCCTCCCACTCGGCGGCCGCGGCGCGGAGGAGCCGCTCGTAGCGGCCCAGCTCGGCCTCGGTGCCAGGCAGGTGGTGGGCGATCGACACCGCGGCGACGACGTGGCCGTCCGCGCGAACCGGTACGGCGACCGCCCGGACGTCGGGCATGACGGGTCCGCTGAGCCCGCGCACGAGGCCCTCGGCACGGATCGTGGCGGCCGCCTCGAGGGTCGCTATCGCGCCCGCCTCGTCGGCGCCGAACCGCGCGGTGACCCACTCGCGGCGCTCGGCCGGGCTCATGTTCGCCATGAGCACGCGACCGGCAGCCGTGTCCGGCAACGGGGCCCGCAGCCGGCGGGCGAGCACGTAGTCGAAGGGTTCGTCGGTGCCCGCCCAGTCGACGTAGACGGCGTCGTGGCCGACGCGGATCGCGAGCAGTACCGGGGCGCCGGCGTCGGCGTGCAGGCGTTCGAGATCGGTGTGCCTGACGTGGTGGGTGGGCGAGCCGCCGCTGCGGATCGAGAGCACGTGCACGGCCGGGCCGAGGTGGTAGCGCAGGTCGACCTCGGCGAGGTAGCCCGTGGCGACCAGACCGTTGACCAGCTTCTGGATCGACGACACCGGCGCGTCGAGGCGCACGGCGAGCGCGCTGAGCGTGAGCCCGTCAGGCGCGCCGGTGACGGTCTCGAGGATCTCCGCGATCCGGTCGACGGTGCGGTGGTGGGGCCGCCGCAGTCTATCCATTTGGGTATCACCATCTCACATTGCGTAATGTTGTTAGCGTACCTAATCTTGTTGGTATGGACAAGGACGTGAAGACGGGCCCGCTTCAGGGCATCCGCGTGATCGACCTGGCCACCGTGGTGATGGGCCCGTACGCGACCCAGATCCTCGGGGACCTGGGCGCAGACGTGATCAAGGTGGAGCCGCCGACGGGCGATCGGACGCGGCGCATCCATCCCCAGCGGCACGCGACGATGAGCGCGCTGTCGATGGCGGTCAACCGCAACAAGCGCAGCGTCGTCATCGACCTGAAGTCGGAGGAGGGCCGGCAGGAGTTCCTCGCCCTGGTCCGCACCGCCGACGTCGTGGTCACCAACATGCGGCCCGGGGCGCTGCGCCGCCTCGGCCTCGACCACGAGGCGCTGGCGAAGGAGAACCCGCGGCTCGTCTACTGCACCGCGCAGGGCTTCCGCAGCGACTCCGCGCTGGCCGACCGCGCCGCCTACGACGAGATCATCCAGGCCAGCTCGGGCCTGACCGACCTCATGCGCCGCTCGACGGGCCGCCCGGACTACGTGCCGACGATCCTCGCCGACAAGATCTGCGCGCTGACCATCGCCTACTCCGTGCTCGCCGCCGTGGTCCACCAGCAGCGGACGGGCGAGGGCCAGCACATCGAGGTGCCGATGGCCGACACGATGCTGGCGTTCAACCTCGTGGAGCACCTCAACGGCCTGACGTTCGACCCGCCGGAGGGGCCTGTCGGCTTTCCCCGCTCGGTCGCGGCCGGGCACCGCGCCGTCCGCACGGCCGACGGCTGGGCGTGCATCCTGCCCTACGACGAGCGGAACATCCGCGACTTCTTCACCGCCGCGGGGCGCCCCGACCTCGGCGACGACGAGCGCTTCGCCACCCCGGCCGCCCGCGCGGCGCACCACGGCGATCTCTACGAGCTGATCGAGGAGGTCGCCGGCACCCGCACCACGGCCGAGTGGGAGGCGGTGTGTGCGGAGCACTCGATCCCCATGGCGCCGGTGCTCGACCTCGCCGACGTGCCCGACGACCCGTACGTCGTCGAGGGCGGGGTGCTGCAGACGGTCGACCACCCGACCGAGGGCCGCTACCGCTCGATCGGTATCCCGGTGCGGTTCTCGGGTACCCCCGCATCGATCCGCCGGCACGCGCCGAACGTCGGTGAGCACACCGACGAGGTGCTGGCCGAGCTGAAGGAGAACATCTGATGGATCCCGTCACCGCCAGCGACTACTACGGATTCGAGAGCCTGCTCACCGAGGACGAGCGCGCGTTCCTGAAGAACACGCGTGAGTTCCTCGACAGCGAGGTCCGGCCGATCGTCAACGACGCGTGGGAGGCCGCCGAGTTCCCGCACCACCTCGTGCCGAGGTTCGCCGAGGCGGGCCTCGTGGGCCTGGCCTATCCGCCCGCCGGGCACGCGCCCGTGTCCAGGCTGCTCAGCGGCTTCGTCGGGATGGAGATCTCGCGCGTCGACCCGTCGATGTCGACGTTCCTCGGCGTGCACAACGGGCTCGCGATGGGCAGCATCGCCGAGCTGGGCTCCGACGAGCAGCGCGAGCGCTGGCTCCCGGCCATGGCCGACCTCTCCACGATCGGCGCGTTCGGGCTCACCGAGCCGCACGGCGGTTCCGACGTCGCGCGCGGGCTGGAGACCACCGCCCGGCGTGACGGTGACGAGTGGGTGCTCGACGGCGCCAAGCGTTGGATCGGCAACGGCACGTTCGCCGACCTCGTGGTGATCTTCGCGAAGGACGTCGAGGACGAGCAGGTCAAGGCGATCGTCGTCGAGAAGGGGACGCCCGGGTTCTCGGCCACCAAGATCGAGGGCAAGTTCGCGCTGCGCACCGTCCAGAACGCCGACATCGTGCTCGACGGCTGCCGCGTCCCGGAGGCGAACCGGTTGCAGCGCTGCGCGTCGTTCCGCGACGTCAACCGGGTGCTCAAGGCCACCCGCGGCGGCGTGGCGTGGAACGCGGTGGGCGCCCAGCGCGGCGCGTACGAGGCGGCACTCGCGTACGCGGGGGAGCGCGAGCAGTTCGGGCGGCCGATCGCGGGGTTCCAGATGATCCAGGACCTGCTGGCCCGCATGCTCGGCAACGTCACCGCGTCGATGGCGATGGCCGTGCGCGTGGCGCAGCTGCAGGACGCGGGGGAGTGTCGCGACGACCAGGCCGCACTGGCCAAGTCGTTCTGCACCAGCCGAGCGCGCGAGACCGTCGCGTGGGCCCGGGAGCTGATGGGCGGCAACGGGATCCTGCTGGAGAACGACGCCATCCGGTTCTTCGCCGACGTCGAGGCCCTGTACTCCTACGAGGGCACCCGGGAGATCAACACGCTCGTGGTCGGGCGGGCGATCACCGGGGTCGGGGCGTTCGTCTGACCGTGCTCAGCGGGACGCGCGCAGAGCAGGCCGACGGCTCGTCCGCGGCGGCTTCGCGGACAGCGGTCCAGATGGGTCCATGATGGTCGTGTGACGCCGTCCCCGATCCACGACATCCCGATCGCCGAGGGCCCCATCCGGCTGGGCCAGTTCCTCAAGCTCGCGGGCCTCGCCGAGCACGGCGGCCACGCCAAGGCCCTCCTCGACGCGGGCGAGGTGCTGCTGAACGGCCGGGTGGAGAGCCGTCGCGGAGCCCAGCTGCGCGCGGGTGACGTCGTCGCGGTCGCAGGCCGGCGCGCCCGTCCGGTGGATGCTTGACGCGGGTGATCGAGGTCCTCCGCGGTGTGCGGCAGGTGATGAAGCAGGAGGCCTACCGCCCGATGGCCGCCACGACCCGGCTCTCGATCCGCCCGGCCATGGTGGTGGCGTAGGACCGGGTGAGGTGGTTGTTGTCCAGGTACACCAGCACGTTGCCGACCGCGGGCGGGCACATGGTGGGGGTGCAGATGGCGTCGGCGGTGTCGAGGAACGTGACGCCCGCCGGCACGTCCGGCACGTTCTCGTACGGCGGCACGGGCGCGTAGATGTCGTCACGGTCGACGATGCACCGCGCGGAGTCGACGCCGTTCTGCTGGACGCAGTCGGGCATCGAGAACGTGAAGCGGGGGTTGTCGCGCACCGCCAATACGGGGATGCCCAGGTCGGTGACCCGCTTCCACTGCGCGGGGAAGCCCGGCGGGGTGCGTTCGGTCAGGCCCGGCATCACGTCCATGGAGGCGAGGGTGACCACGGCGTCCGGCTCGAGATCGGCGATCTCCTGCACGGCCGCGTTGTTCCAGTCGACGCAGCCGGGCTGGTCGGGGTCGGTCTCCGACGCCGTCGAGAACGGGCAGGCGCCGCGCAGCAGCGAGATGAGCTGCCAGTGGTACTTCTCCGCGATGGGACGCAGCGCGGCGCCGAACTGCTGGATGTGCGAGTCGCCGACGATGACGACCTTCTTCGCCGGGTTCTCCACCGGCTGGATGCAGACCTTCGACGTGGGGTAGGTCCGCACCGGGGAGCAGTTCCAGCCGAACGTGTTGTCCCAGTCGTCCAGGACCGACACCGCGGTGGGCAGCAGCGGCGCGCTCGCCACCGGTCCGGCGCCCAGGGCCATCGCGCCGGGGTGCTGCGCGTCGCCCACCACTCCGCTCGGCACGGCCCGGGCGGCGGCCGCGGCCTGCCAGCCGCCCGCGGCGAGCAGCACCACCATGGCGAAGACGGCACCGAGCTTGACGCCCCCGCGGACGCTCGGCGAGCGCGCGATCATCGGCTTCTCGACGAACTGGTGCGTCAGCACCGACAGGACCACGGACACGGCGATGATGAACAGTCCGCCGTGCAGGCCGACGGCCTCCTGGTCGCGTCCCGACAGGTAGAGCATCAGGACCGGCCAGTGCCAGAGGTAGAGCGTGAAGCTGATGTCGCCGACGTAGCGGGCGGTCCTGCTCGCGAGGATCCGGTCGGCCGCGAACGGCGAGCGCGTGTACCCGGCCAGCAGCACGAGCACCGCGCAGCCGGTGGGCCAGAGCGCGGCGTACCCGGGGAAGACGTCGACGCCCTCGATCACCAGGCCGCACGCGACCAGCGCGACCACGCCCACCCAGCCCATGGCGATCCGCGCCCACATCGGCAGCACGATCCGGTCGATCCACAGTGCGAGCAGCGCGCCGAGGGCGAACTCCCACGCCCGGGTGAGCGAGTGGAAGTAGGCGAGCGGCTGGTCGGTGATGGTCAGCGCGATCGAGTACGTGAGGGAGGCGACGAAGACGGCGAGCGAGGTGACGGTGAGACGGGTGTGCAGCGTGGCGGTCACGCCGCGCGACGCCGTCGCGTATCGACAGCTCAGTGCGACCAGCGCGATGACGATCGGCCAGAACAGGAAGACCTGGCCCTGGATGGACAGCGACCAGAAGTGCTGCACGACGCTGGTGGTGTTGCTACGGGCGGCGTAGTCGACCGAGTCGGCGGCGAGCGCCCAGTTCTCCAGGAACAGGGCCGACGCCACGACCTCGCGCACCGTCTGGTGCCAGCGTCCCTCGGGGAGGATCAGCGCGCCGGCGAGCATCGTGGCGACGAGCACCGTGGCCATCGACGGCAGCAGCCGGACGAGCGTGCGGCTCCAGCGCCGCGGGAGGCTCAGCGTGTTGCGCGCGGCAGCCCGGTAGAGCTGGCCGGTGAGCAGGAACCCCGTGACCAGCAGGAAGACGTCGACGCCACCGGACACGCGGTCGAACCACACGTGATAGCAGACGACCAGGGTGACGGCCAGGGCGCGCAGGCCCTGCAGCTCGGGGCGGTAGGTGCTGGTGGTGGCGGGCGGCGGATCGACGTCGTGCGCGGGGCGGGTGGTGGTCATGCCCGGCCTCCGGCGCTCCGGGCCGGGCGGTACTCAGTAGCCGACGTAACCGCCGCTGCTGTTGGTCCGGCCACCGGCCTCGAGGGTCTCCAGGCCATAGTTGGCGATCATGTAGCTGATGCCCGCGGTGAGATTCGCGATCGGGTCGGTGATGGGCCGGTCGGCGAGCTCGGGTGCGACGTAGTGACGGAACGTCGTCGGGATCGTCTGCATCAGGCCCTGGGACGGGGTGCCGCGGCGGGCGTTGGCGTCCCAGTTGTTGATGGCGTGCGGGTTGCCGCCCGACTCGGACATCACGATCTTCTTGACACTCGGCGCCATGGACTGCGGGAGGTCGAGGATCTGGAGGGCCTCCGCGATCCAGCCGTCGAGGCCGCCCTGGGCGACGATCGCGTCGATGCGGGCCTGCTCGGCCTGCGCCGCCTGCTGGTCGGCGAGTTGCTTGGCGAGCTTCGCGGCGAGGTCGGATCCCTTGCCGAGAGCGGCGAGGTGCTGGTCGGCGGCGGCGAACCCGGCCGGCTGGCCGGTGTCGCTGCTGTCGCTGCTGTCGAACGAGATCGGGGCGAGCGTGCCGATCGCGGTGGCGTTGCTCGGGATCCTCATGGACATCGCGGCGAGTGTCGGGTTCATCGTCGACGTCTCGTCGGCCGCGGCCGTGGTGGTGGTGCCGTCACCGGGCGTCGGTACGAGTGCGGTGAACGTGCCGGTGGCCACGGCGCCGACCGCGGCTGCCGAGGCGACCACGGTGGTGCGCAACGACGGCCCGGTGGGTGCCGGGCCCGATGCGACGAGGTGACGCGCAGGCACCAGATCGGTGTTGCTGCGCGCACGACGACCACGGGGGGAGCGGTGTCCTGCCAAGAACCTGACCTTTCAGCGCGGGGGAGCGATCTCACGCGAGGGCGACCAGGTTCGGGGCCCGGCGAGCCGGGTGGGGAGTCCCGGCTCGGTTGCTCTCGTGATCGGATCGTGACGCTTGGCAAGGACCCTACGAGAGAGCGTTGCGCCGGGACAAGGTGCGGGGTGGCCTGTCGGCGCTCGTCGATGTCCGTTCGTCTCTCGGTGGACGGCCGCGGACGGCCCAGCGGGATCCGCTCAGCGGTCACCCATTGCGACCAACGGCCGCGCGTAGAGGAAGCAGCAGGCAGGAGTCGCCGAACTCGTGCCAGCGGTAGCGCCGTTCGACGGCGGCCCGGTACGCGCGCCCCACCAGCCGTACCCCGGCCACCGCCTCGAGCAGCATCAGGTGCGAGGCCTGCGGCTCGTGCCAGCCGGTGACGAGCCCGTCCACCACCGTCGCCGGGCGGTCGGGGCCGAGCACGAGATCGGTCCACCCGGTGGCCGGGTGGACGCTGCCGTCCGCGTCGGCCGCCGTCTCCAGGGCCCGGGTCACGGTCGTCCCCACGGCGACGACGCGGCCACCCGCGGCCCGCGCGGCGTTCACCGCGTCCGCGGTCTCCCGGGGCACCCGGTAGCGCTCGGGCAGCGGCGCCTCGCCCGCCTCGAGCGAGGACACCCCGGTGTGCAGGACGAGCCGGGCGATCCCGATGCCGCGGGCGCGCAATGCGTCCACCACCGCCGGTGTGAACGGCCGCGCGGCGCTCGGCATCTCGGCACTCGCGAACTCGGGCGTCGGTACCGCGAACACCGTCCGGTACTCGGCCGGCGCCGGGCGCCCGCTGAGGTGGGCGTAGCGGATCGGCGCCCCGAGCGCCGCGAGCCAGGCGGGCAGCCCGCCCTCGACCGGGATCCGGGCAAGCCAGAGCCTGCTGCCCTCGGTCACGCGGACGTCCGGGTGGCCTGCGACCAGGACCGCGACGACCCCGCGGGGCAGCCGCACCGCCTCGCCGCCCCGCCCGTCGCGGACGCGCTGCCCGTCGGGGGTGCGGAGCTCGACGACGACGGAGCTCTCCCCGCGGCCCGGAGCGGGGCCGGACACGTGCACGACCACCGGCCTGCCGTCGGCCCGGTGTCCCTCGACGGCGGCGGGCTCGGTGGCGGACGTGTTGACGACCACGAGGTCGCCGGGCCGCAGTGCGGCGGGCAGGTCGGTGAAGCGGGCGTGGCGCAGCGGGCGGCGCTCGCGCGCGACGAGCAGCCGGACGCCGTCGCGGGTGAGCGGCGGGGCGTCGGCCTCCAGGTCGTGGGGCAGGACGAAGGTGGTGGCGGCTCTCACGACGCCACCAGCAGGTCGGCGGCGCGATGGCGGCGGCTGGGCGGGCGTTCGTCGAGCAGCCGCAGGAACGCGGGCACGACGGTCGACGGCTCGGGCCGGTCGGAGATGTCCTCGCCCGGGAAGGCACGCTGGTGCATGGTGGTGCGCATGTCGCCGGGGTCGAACGCGTGCACCCGCACGCCCGGCTCCTCGACGGCCATCACGGCGGCGACGTGGTCCAGCGCCGCCTTCGCGGCCCCGTAGCCGCCCCACCCCTCGTAGGCCTCGACGGCGGCGTCGGAGCTGAGGGTGACGATCGTCGGGGCGGCTGAGCGACGCAGCAGCGGCAGCGCGAGCTGGGTGAGGGCGAGCGGGGCGAGCACCGTGGTCTCCAGCACCGAGCGCAGCGCGTCGAGCGGGTAGTGCTCCAGACGGGGCAGCGGTGACGGGCCGAGCTCGCCCGCGTTGTGGACGAGCAGGTCGAGCCGGCCGCCGCCCGCCTCGACGAGCTGCCGCCGGAAGGCGGGGTCGGTGACGTCACCGGGCAGGGCGGCGACGCCGGGGAGGCCCGCGGTGGCCGCGCGCAGGCGCCCGGCGTCGCGGCCGCAGGCGAGCACTCGCATGCCGCGGGCGGCGAGAGCGGTGGTGAGGGCGAGGCCGAAACCCTGGCCGGCCCCGGTGACGATGGCGACAGTGGAGGTCATGTCGCTACCGTGCAAGTTGAAGTCAGGTCGAGGTCAAGGGACGGTTGGATGGACGCGCGGGACCTGCTCACCATCGGCGAGGTGGAACGGCGCAGCGGCTTCCCGCAGTCGGCGCTGCGGTACTACGAGCGCGAGGGCCTGCTGCGCACCACGCGCACGTCCGGTGGCCAGCGGCGCTACGAGCGGTCGGTGCTGCGGCGGCTGGCGTTCATCCGCGCGGCCCGCACCATCGGCGTCGGGCTGGACGAGGTGCGCGAGGGCCTCGACCAGCTGCCCGACGGCCGCACGCCGACGAAGGCCGACTGGGCCCGGTTGTCGCGCTCGTGGCGGGGGCGGCTGGACGAGCAGATCGAGGCGCTGGTGGCCCTGCGTGACGGCCTCGACTCGTGCATCGGCTGCGGCTGCCTGAGCCTGCAGCGTTGCCGGCTCTACAACCCCGACGACCGCGCGGCGGCCGGCGGCGCGGGCGCCCAACTGCTCCCCGCCCTGCTCCGCCGCACGCCGGTGGACGGCGTCTGACCCCAGGAGGGTCAGCTGCTCAGGAGCCTCGGACGCGCGGACCAGCGGGCCGGGAGGGTGCGGTCGACCCATGCGTGCAGGTCCTCCGCCGGCGGCCGGGTGCTGATGGCGGCCTGCTCGTGCTCGGCGAGGAACGCGGTGATGCGCTCCTCCCAGCCCACGCCCAGGCACGGGACGCCGGTGGACACGGCGAAGATCAGCGCGTGCAGGCGCAGGCCGAACAGCGCGTCGGCCTCGCCGACCACCGCCTTGGCCAGCGCCGGGGGCAGCTGCGGGCCGAGCACCGGGACGGTGCGGCCCAGGCGCTCGCCGAGCTCGTTGATCAGCACCTCGTCGCGGCGGGCCAGGCCCAGGCCGTAGTCGGCGTGAGTGCTGATCGCGAGGCCGGCGACGGCGCCTCCGCGCTCGATCCAGCGGCGGGCCAGCGTGGCTGCCGCGTCCTGCAGGGCGTCGACGAGGATCGGGTTGGGCAGCGCCTTGGGCGCGACGATCAGCAGCGGCACGGCCGGGTCGACCCCGGCGGAGGCCAGCGCACGCCGGGCCTCGGCAGGGGATGCCGGCGCGAGGCCCATCGCCAGGTCGCCCACGACAGGAGCAACGATCGCATCACCGAGGGTAGCGGCGGAGGTCTCGTCGCGGACGCTGATGCGGCCGGGCTTGCGCACCGAGCGGCGCAGCAGGTCGAGCACGCGCTCGGGGGTGCCCGGGTAGACGCCGATGGCGACGTATGTGATGTCGCGGCCGCGCGCGGTGGTGGCCCAGATGATGGCGGGCAGCGCCTTGACGAGCGGCGAGGCGCCCGTGCCGAAGAGGCCACCGCCGACGACGGCGATGCCGTCACACCAGTGCAGGGCCTTCGTGAAGGCGATGCCCTCCATCGGGACCGCGGCCACGCGGTGCAGGGCCTCGACCATGCGGGGGTTGCGGGAGACGACCTTGACCTCGGCGTCGTCGGGCAGCTCCTGCAGTGTGCGGGCGAGCATCGCCTCGTCGCCGGTGTTGCCGTTGCCGAAGTTGCCGATCACCAGCACACGCGTGGTGCGACCGCCCGCGCGGGCGGCGTGCCGACGGCCGAGGTCGGCGAGCTGCTGGCGGATCAGGCTGGGGCGGGGGTCCGTCATCGAGTTCCTCGCGTTGGGGAGCGGCGCCACTCTCTGTCACCAACGGCTGCCGCGTCCAGAAGTTGCGCAGCCGCTGTCACTCGTTCGCCGAAGCCTACGGGGTACCGCCCGGCCGCTCGAAGGCGCGTTCCTTCGAACCGGCGACATACCCCGTGCCGCGCTTGACATCCCCTCCGCCAGGACACCTCGATCCGGGGCGCACGCCCTCCTCCGCCTTGCGATGTGACCACCTGGACACGGCTCGATTCGGCCGGGACTCTTCAGTACCGTCCTAGGATCAGCGGGTGATCTACGAGATTCGTGAGTACACCACGGTGCCCGGCCGCATGCCCGCCCTCGTGAAGCGCTTCAAGGACCACACGCTGCAGATCTTCGAGCGGCTGGGGATGGAGGTCACGTTCATCTCCCTC
>NZ_JAOPWR010000160.1 GCF_025965585.1 Pseudonocardia sp. | reverse complement strand
CGGCCACCGCCCATCTGCTTGCCCGGTTGCCTGGGACATGTGACTACCTGCCAGCCGTAAATGCCCGGCCCCGGCTCACATCACGGCGGGAATGGTGGGGGAGGGTATGCCGCTCACGGTCCGGAGGCGAGCGTCGGCCCGGTCGGTCGGGTTGCTGCCAGCAGGGGTGGACCACTCCTGCCAGCGCCAGAGCGTGACGGCCGCTGGCGGTGATGCACGCAGTGGGCGTGGCCGCGACGATTTCTCCGTGAGACAGAAGCCACTTGCGATGCCCCGCCCCGACCTGAGGAGCACACGATGAATTGGATGATCAACCGGAGGCCCGAGTCGGACCAGCCCGTCCGAAGCATCGATCTCACCGCGGTGATCGGCGGCCGAGGCACTCTGTACCTGTGCCCGGACGTCGCCGCAGTGGACCAGCACATCGTGCGGTTGTACAGGCAGATCGAGGACATCGGCCTGTGGCTCCCGGAACTCGGCCAGCAGAACTGGGCCGATATCGACCTGTTGCTCGAGCGTCGGATGTTCCTGGCGCTCGATCTTCAGGTGAGCGATGCCGCGTGACGGCCAGAAGGAATGATGAAAACCAGCGCAGGTCCCACGATCTCGACGCGAACCGAGCAGCCCAGATGGCGTTCGGGCCGAGTCCGTCCGGAGTACCGACCGAGCCCGACATGTGCCGAAGGCACGGCCGGCGACGAGGCAGGGATTCCGGCACCGCCGACGTCCTCCCCGCTGAGTCCCCGGGATCTCGCCGTCCTCCGAGCCGTCGCCGCGGGCCGTTGCGAGATGCCCGTGGCAGCGGGCGGGTCACTGACCGTTGACGGTCTCTGTTTCTGCGATCAGTTCGTCGGTCCGCGGCTCGCGAGTGCCGGGCTGATCGCCGCCGGGCCCCGGACCGGGCCGGTGCGGCTCACCGCATCGGGTCGGGAGCTGCTCGAGGTGGCGTGAGGGTCCGTCCTCGGGCACCCGGTACGCAACGCGGCCGACGTCGAACGGCTGCCCCGCCTGGAACCGGAGCAGGTTACCCCGGTCAGCGACGCGCAGATTCAGCCAGTGGAAGCGTTCGCCTCGACAAGTTCGGTGAGTCCAGTTGTCGATCTCACGGGGACGGTCGCTGATCTCGGAAGCGGATCTGCGCGGGCGGTCCGCCGGTGGCGGCGATGATCGCCTCGCCGATTGTGAGGGAGTCCCGACCGGTCAACGGCACCCGGACGAGGAACCGCGAGGTCCGCGAACATCTTGGGCCGCTCACGGGCGGCGCACGCCGCCTCGTCCGCGGCGGCGGCGCGGTAGGCCCCGCGGCCGCCGTGTCGAACAACCTCACGCGAGATCACCGAAGGATCACGCCCCACGCGCAGCGCGATCTCCTTGTCCTGCAAGCCCTCGGCCAGGCCACGGGGTACGGCGGGCATCCTGTCCCACCGAAGTCTCGAGATCAACTGCTCGCGGTCGGACGAACCCTCTTGGCCGCCAAGGCGGTACTCGTCCTCGGGCGGTCGCAAGCGGGGACGGCGGGCCGCGGCGATCCGGTCATCACAGGAAGGAACGTCGTGTCCGACGCCCGGACCGAGGTGCTCCTGCTCGCCTGGGCCGCGGCCGATTTCGTGACGGTCACCGTCGTCCTACTGCTCGTGCTGTAGCGGTAGCACGTGCTCAGGGGTGTCGGTCGAGCCCGTCGCCGGCGATCAGCTCGGCTCGGGTGAGGACCCCGTCGATGCCGCCAGAATCGTCGCGACCACCGCCGAGTAGTCGAGGTCGTCCGCACCGGCCTGGGCCGCCTGCTCGAGCCAGCTGCAGGTGGCCGCCGCGAGCCGGAGATCTTGGCGGGGCTGGGCCGTGGGCTCGGTGACCAGCCGAAGGTCCTTGAGGGCAAGGCGCAGCTTGAAGCCGGGTGGGTAGGTGCCGGACTCGACGTTGGCGCGCTTGCTCCGGGCGGTGCTTCCGATCGGCGACTCGGCCAGGATGTCCAGCAGGGTCCGGCGGTCGAGCCCGAGGGTGTCGCCGAGCGCGAGCGCCTCGCCGAGGGCCGTGATGGTCACGCCGAGGATCAGGTTGACGACGATCTTGGTAGCCGCACCCGCCCCTGGGCCTCCCACGTGGTGCGGGGTGCCGAGCGAGGCGAGCAGCGGCTGGGCGAAGTCGAAGGCCTCTTGACTTGCGCCGACGTAGATGAGGAGCCGGCCGGCGATCGCCTCGGGGATGCCGCCCCGCACCGGGGCGTCGATCAGGGTGACGTGGCTCGGCAGCCGCGTGGCGACCGAGCGGATCATCTCCGGGCCGACGGTGGACATGTCGATGAGCCGCTGCCCGGGGGTGAGGGCGCCGAGCACGCCGTCGTCGTCGAACAACACCTGTTCGAGCGCCTGAGGAGTCGCCACCATGGTGATGGCGGCGTCGGCTCCGGCCACGGCCTCGGCCGGCGAGGAGGCCGCCGAGGCGCCCTGGTCGACCAGCGGTCTGGTCTTGGCACTCGTCCGGTTCCAGACGGTGATGTCGTGCCCGGCCTCGAGAAGCCGGGTCGCCATCGGCGTGCCCATCAGCCCGAGACCGAGGAACGCGAGCTTTGCCATGAGATGCTCCTTTGTGGATCTTCTTGTGGCGGCCGATGCAGTGGCCTGCTCGGCTCGGTCCTGGTCGGCTTCGTGATCCTCCAGCGCGAGACGCTCGACCTCGTCGAGTGTTCCCGTGGACGGCCCCCGAGTCGTCACCGCTGGCCCGCATCCGCGCTCCTGGCAAGCTGGAGTCCTCGCATACCTGCCAGCGGGACTTCGTCGGGCAGGTCGTGAGTTGCGCCCGTGACGGCGACCCGGTTCCCACGGGCGGCACGGCACGTGCCGGTTCCGGCTCGACGCGGGGAGGGACGAGCCTCAGCGCGCCCCGGCTCCGCTGCTGACCGGTGGAGTTGTGCCGAGGTACATGAGCTCCCGGACGGCGGCCTCGGTGTAGCTGTCGATGACCGTGCCGGTGCTCGATGCGCAGCTCTCCAGCGAAGCGCAGGTAGTAGTCTGTCGCGTCTAATTGCTGGGGTATAAGTGGCGGAGTTTGATGCGGGCATCGGTGGTGGTGAACTGCCAGTTGACCTGACGGTGGTCAGTGTTGGTGGCCTGTTGCCAAGCGGCGAGTTCAGTGTTGAGGGTGTCGATGTCGGTGATGCGCCGGTCGAGGCACTGGCGGGTCAGGGCTGAGAGTTCGATCTCGGCGATGTTGAGCCAGGAGCCGTGGCGGGGGGTGTGGTGGATTTCCAGGCGCTGCGCCAACGCAAACGCTGTGGCGGGTTCAAATGCCTCGTAGAGCGAGCCGATGCCGTGGGTGTTGAGGTTGTCCATGACCAGCACGACGGTCTCGGCGTCGGGGTAGTCGTGGGTGAGGAGCTGGTGGACCTGGCGGGCCCAGTCGATCTTGGTTCGGCGTGGTTGGGCGTCGACGCGGCGCCACCCGTGCAGGGGCTGGACCCAGACGAAGATCGCGCAGGTGTCGTTGCGGACGTACTCGTTGTCTTCTTTTCGGTCGTGACCGGGCTCGGCGGGGATCGGGTCGCGGACCTGTCCGAGCAGTTGGTAGGGCTTCTCGTCCATGCACACCACCGGTCGGGCCGGGTCGTAGGGGCGGGCATAGACGGCCAGAATGTCTTCCATCCGAGCGGCGAACTCGGCGTTGGCGTGCGGTGGGATGGTCCAGCATTTCCTCAGATGAGGACGCAGTTTCGTTTTTTTAGGACCCGGCCGATGGTGGAGTGGTCCAGGTCCGGGATGTCCTCAACCAGCGCGACATGACGCTGCAGAAGCCGCAGTGACCAGCGGGAATAGCCCTCGGGTGGGGTCGAGCAGGCGAGCTTGATCAGGCGGGCCTCGACCTCGCCGGTCACGATCGGCGCCACCGGTGGGGTCTCGCGCTGCTTGCGGCCGATCGTGGCCAGTACGTCGCCATCGGTCTCGGTGAACCGCTTCGCGATCAGGCCCACTGTGGTCGTCGAGGTCGCGACCCGCGCCGCGACCACCGCCCGATCCGGCGCCGGCCCCTCCCGGTCGGGGTCATTCTCGTCCAACTCCAGCAACGCCCGCGCCCGCATGATCATCCGTGCCGAGTGCACACCGGTCCTGGTCAGCTTGATCAGGAACTCGCGATCAGCTGCCGACAAGAAGACCTTGAACACCTTCGCGCTGGGCATCGTCTGGGCATCCTCTCAGCAACACGAGCGAACTGCTGAGAACTGATACACCAACCACTGCAATATTTAGCGGCGACACGCTAGTAGGCGCCGTCGGAGCGGACCGGGTGTGGCGGCCACCTTCTTGAGGCGGTGGAGTTCGTCGATCAGCTGTTCACGGCGAGGTCCCGGTGCGGATGAAGGTGACGGCGTAGATGGTTGATCAAAGAGCTCATCGGGGATCGCCCCAGTCGTGGCCGTGATACCCCACGCCCGAGGCATCGGACGACGTGCCGGCCGCGCTGTAGGTCGTTCCCACTCGGCTCCTCGACGGCCTGCTCACGTGATGCCGCCGGCCAAGCAGAGGTCGACACCATCCAGCGGTCGGCGCCGCCCGGGCAGGCCTATCCGCGTAGCGTGCCGGTAGCCGGAGGAGCGGTCCCGCGAGCGAGTAGTCCGGTCGTGCGGCGACGCGGTGTTGGCGTTGCGCCCGCGCCCGTGAGACGCTCCGCCCAGACCTGGGCAGCGTCCTGACCTGACAGCAGGGGAGGTCCGCCGATCATGCTGGCCATGATGATGGATCCGCACCTGCACCGCCCGGCCTCGGCGGAAGGGTAGCGGACGGCGATGTCCGCGTTGCGTGTGATCCTTGCCGAGGACGACGTCCTGCTCCGTGAGGGTGTGGCCAGCCTGCTCGAGCGGTCGGGTCTCGAGGTCGTAGCGCAGGTCGGCGACTGCATCGGACTCCTGGAGCTGGTTCGCGACATGGAACCCGAGCTGGTGATGGTCGACATCCGGATGCCGCCGACCCAGACCACCGAGGGGTTGGAGGCTGCCGGGGAGATCCGGCGGCAGTTCCCGGGGACCGGGGTCCTGGTCTTGTCGGCCCATGTCGAGGTCGAGCATGCGATGGAACTGCTGGCGAGCGGGAGGGGTATCGGTTACCTGCTCAAGAGCCGGGTCAGTGACGTGGCGGAGTTCATCGACACGCTCGAGCGGATAGCCAAGGGCGCGTCTGTGGTGGATCCGGCGCTGGTGCAGGAGCTGGTGTCAGCCCGCCGGCGCAATGACCCGCTTGCCGTGCTCAGTGTGCGGGAGCGTGATGTGCTGGCGCTGATGGCGGAAGGGCGCTCCAACGCCGGGATCGCTCGGCAGCTGTGGATCACCGGCGGCACGGTCGAGAAGCACGTACGCAGCATTCTCACCAAGTTGAGCCTTCCCGAGACCGGCGACGACAACCGCCGCGTCCTCGCGGTGCTCAACTTCCTCGAGGCCCGCTGACCGGGACGGCGAGATCGCCGTCTCCCTGGGGTGCCCGAGCGTCAGTCGGAGGAGCGCGCCCAGAGATCGATGCCGGACTCGGTGGCGTTCTTGTCGATCTCGGCGAGCTCGTCGGCGGTGAAGGCGAGGTTGCCGAGTGCGGCGATGTTGTCCTCCAGCTGGGCGACGCTGCTGGCGCCGATCACTGTGGAGGTCATCCGCGGATCGCGAAGCGTCCACGCGAGCGCCAGCTGGGCGAGCGACTGTCCGCGCCGGGCCGCGATGTCGTTCAGCGCACGGATCTTGCCGAGGTTCTCCTCGTTCAGCCACTCCGGTCGCAGCGAGGTGTGCTGGCCTGCACGCGAGTCCGCGGGAACCCCGTTGAGATACCGGTCGGTGAGCATGCCCTGCGCCAGTGGGGAGAATCCGATGCAGCCGACGCCCTCCTGCTCCAGCACGTCGAGCAGGTCCTGCTCGACCCAGCGGTTGAACATGGAGTACGACGGCTGGTGGATGAGCAAGGGCGTGCCGAGCCGCCGCAGGATCGCCGCGGCTTCGGCGGTCTTGGTCGACGAGTACGAGGAGATGCCGGCGTAGAGGGCCTTGCCTTGCCGCACAGCTGCGTCCAGCGCCCCCATCGTCTCGTCGAGCGGGGTACTGGGGTCGAAGCGGTGCGAGTAGAAGATGTCGACGTAGTCCAGCCCCATCCGGCCCAGGCTCTGGTCGAGGCTGGCGATCAGGTATTTGCGTGAGCCCCACTGGCCGTAGGGCCCGGGCCACATGTCGTAGCCGGCCTTTGTCGAGATGACCAGCTCGTCGCGGTACGGCCGGAGATCGGCGGCCAGCACGCGGCCGAAGTTCGCCTCGGCGGAACCGTACGGCGGGCCGTAGTTGTTCGCGAGATCGAAATGCGTGACGCCGAGGTCGAACGCGCGACGGACGATCGTTCGTTGGACCTCCAGCGGCCGATCGTGCCCGAAGTTGTGCCACAGGCCCAGCGATATGGCGGGCAGGTGAAGGCCACTGTGGCCGCTGCGGCGGTAGCTCATCGCGTCGTATCGGTCTGATGCGGCGGTGTACGTCATCGGGAAGGGCTCCAGATCGCGGCGGTACAGGGATCAGGCTGTGCAGCGGGCGAGCTCCGCGATCTCGTCGGGCTCGGCACCGCGGGGGCTCGGTGGCGGACGGAAATCCGCCCCCGTCGAGCGTCGGCGTGTGTGGCCCACGTGTCGACACCGCCAGCCGGACTCGGCGCTTCGGGCTAGCCGGGGCATCCGGGTACCGGCCAGCAGGGACGCGGCCCGGTGTCGTAGCCGGCTACGCACGGGACCGGCACCACCAGCAGCAACAGAGGGATCTCGACCGAAGGCATCGGGTATCACGCGGTATCGACAACTCTGAACCCGAGCTCGTCGCAACGGCCGTCGGAGCCGCCTGGAGCCGAGCCGAACCGGTCACCTCGCGGAAGCGGACGTCGCAGCCGCGGACGAACCTGGGCGAGCACCCGACCAGCCGCTGGTCCGTGTCGCCGCCCGGCGCCCGCTTCCTGGCCGACAATCGTGGAGCCGACACCGTCAGGGACACGATCACCGACATCCGGGTGCCATCGGCGCACGAGCCTCAGGTTCCCCGAGGCGCATCAGTTCGGCCAGGCCCGTCCGCCCGGCCCCCGTCGCTGCCGCCGAGCAGCTCGATGATCGCGCGCGCCGAGAGTTGCGACTTCGGCACGAAGCCGATCGCCGGGCTGGCGTCGATGAGTTCTCTGAGGTCCTGTTCGCGGTGGGCCGAGATGAGGACCACCCGCCTGCGCCGGCCCGTAGCCCGGCTCAGCCGTTCCGCCACGTCGAACCCGCTCTCAGCACCCAGCCCGACGTCGACGAGGACGACGTCGGGGTCGTACTCCTCGGCGGAACGGAGTGCCTCGGCGCCGGTCGACGCGCTGGCCACGACGATGATCCCCTCGCGCTCCAGCAAGCAACGGGCAGCCCGGAGGAACTGGGTGCTGTCGTCAACGATCACGGCGCGTAGGGACACCCGCCTCACTATGCCTGGTTGGCACAGCAACCACATTGCAGCTAACGGTAACCCGCGATCCCGGCCGGCCTGTCCGGTCACCGAAGACCTGCCACCAGGAGCCGACGACTCCGGCGAGCGACCCGGACCGAAACCGGCTCGAGGCACCGCTGTGCCCGGGCGGGGGACGGGCTGCCCACACCGGCGCTGTGCCCTCAGTGGCGGTGCAGCCACCTAGACTTCGCCACGCTCGGGGCCTTGCCGGCCGCGCGGCGCCCTCGTTCGTCACGCGACGGAAACGTGGGTTCGGGTGGCCACCGGGTACGTTCCACGACGAGACAGGCCGCCACAGGACGGTATGTGATGCCGCACGTCTGCGCAGTTCAGACCATCGAAACGGGATCGAGCCGCATGTCAGGAAGCCCGTGCAAGCACGACTTCCTGTTCTGATGGTGCCCGCCGGCCTGCTCCTGCTCGCGGACTCGCGGACCCCGTCGGGTGGTCACGGCCACTCCGGCGGGGTGGAAGCGCTGGTCGACCGCGGCCTGATCCGCACGGTGGACGACCTGGCCCTGTTCCTGGAGGGTCGACTGGCGACGGGAGGCCGCGTCCAGGCGGCGGCCGCGGCGGCGGCCTGCGCCCTGGCCGCCTCCCGCGAGTCGGCACGTTCCGGTGCGCGGGTCGGCGCGGACGGGCCGGGTCTACCCGGCGAGTCGACACGTCCTGGCGGGAGAGCCGGTGCGGGGCGGTTCCCGGACTGGGCGCGGTGGGACGCGGCCGTCTCCGCCAGGACACCCTCGGCGGCGCTGCGGCTGGCGTCACGGGCGCAGGGGGCGGCGCTGCTGCGCACCGTGGCCCTCGCCTGGCCCGGACCCGCCGTCGACGCGCTGCGGGCGCTGCCGCACGTCCACCATCCGCTGGTGCTCGGGGTCGCGGCCGCCGGCGCGGGGGCGTCACCGGAGGACGGCCGGTCTCGCCCTGCACCACCTGGTCGGGGGGGCGTGCAGCGCCGCCGTCCGGCTGCTGGGGCTCGACCCGCTCGCGGTGGCCGCCGCGGCCGTGGCGGCGGGACGGTCCGCCGATCCCGTG
>NZ_JAOPWR010000104.1 GCF_025965585.1 Pseudonocardia sp. | reverse complement strand
CTCCGCTGCCACCGCCAGCTCCCGCCAGTAGTGGGCGAGCGCGGTGCTGATCCGCGGCGAGCGCATCGGGTCGTTGCCGACGGGCATGTCCTTGACGCGGATCCGCGGCAGCATCCACCAGGTGCAGAGCCAGACCCAGAGCAGCTGCGCGTCGAACAGCCGGTGCTCCAGCACCGCGGACTCGTCGAGGTCGGGCCACACGGCCGCGATCTCGTTGCGCCACGCCTCGAGCATGCTGTCGGCCATGCCGTCGGGCAGCGCGAAGCTCGCCTCGCAGCCGGGGAACGGCACGCGGAAGTAGGCGGCGTCGAGCGCGACGTCGCGGAAGCAGCCCCACTCGAAGTCGACGAACCGCACGCCCCGGCTGGTGACGAGGTTGTTGTCCGGGCACGTGTCGGACGGGCTGAACGCGCGGAACCGGGTGCTGCCCAGCAGCCGCGCCGTGTCGTGGGCCTCCTGCGCGGCGGCGGCCGGCACGATGACACCCAGTTCCTGCGCCAGCAGGCCCGCCACCCCCGCGAAGGCGAGGCGGGCGTCCTCCGCCATCGGGTCGCGCCAGGCGCGTTCCCCGAGGCGGCGCAGCAGGGCGCCGAAGTCGTTCTCCCGGCCCGCGGTGGCCGCCTGCATCCGCCCCAGCGCCCGCGCCCAGCTCAGCAGGCACCGCTGGGCCGCCGCCGGATCGGGCCCGAACAGCTTGTCGGCGAGCGTGGAGCTGCGGCCCAGGTCCTCCAGCACGAGCAGGCGGGCCTGCGGGTCGTGCGCGATGAGCACCGGGCTGGGCCGCGCGTCGGCTGGGAGCGCGGTGAACAGCTGGCAGCTCGCCACCTCGTAGTGGAACGGGTCGGGCCGGCCGGGATCCGGGTCGCCCAGGTAGTGCTTCACGACGAGCGTGCGCGGCAGCGAGAACGGGTTGCGCGCGACCCTGGCCCGCGCGACGACCGAGCGGTCGCTGCCCCCGAGGTCCTCGGGATCGGCCAGGACGACGCCTGCTCCGGCCCTCCGGGTGAGCAACCGCTCCGCCGCGGCCAGCGCAGCGAGCACCGGCCTGGGGAATCTGCCCAGGTCGTCATCCATCACGTCGACCTTACCCCGCGGAGAGCCGGCGCAATCCCCGCCCACGCGCCGTCCGGCGACGCGACAGCATCAGCACCGCCACCGCGGCGACCACGATCCCCACCACATTGACGACGAGCTGCAGCGCCGACCCGAGCGCCTCGTCGTAGCGGCCCTCCACCAGCGCCACCGACGCGAACGCCGCGGCCGGCACGGTGGTGACCGAGATGAACACACCGACCAGCGACGCCGACTTCGCGGAGGTCAGCGCCAGCATCCCGGCGGCGCCCGCGAGCAGGGCGACGATGAGGGAGAACCAGCCGACCTCGTAGATGAAGTCGGTCTGCTGCAGGTTGTCCAGCGCCGAGGTGGACAACAGCCCGGTGGCGTCGAAGACGATGGCCGCGAGCGCCGTCACCAGCATCGCCAGCGGGAACCCGGCGCCGAGCGCGAGCGCCCCGCGTCGGACGAGATCGCCGCGGCGCAGCACGATGCCGACTGCGACGGCCGCGAGCGGCCCGAACTCCGGCCCCAGCACCATCGCGCCGACGACGGTCACCGGGGAGTCGGTGACCCCACCGATCGCCGCGAGCACGCACGCGATCGTCAGGAACGCCTGATAGCCGATCGACAGCCGCGAGTCCTCGCCGGTGCGGGCCACCAGCTCGTCCCAGACGATCGCGTCGTTCGGGTCGCCGGGCACCTCCTCCTCGGCGGCGTCGGCGAGGTCGGACAGCGTGGTGTCGATCGTCTCCAGAGTGACGCCACCGCTGCGGTCGATGCGGAGCTCCCGCAGCGCGCCGAGCACGCCGTCGACGGCCTCGCGGGTGACGTCGGCCTCCACCACGTCCCCCTGGGGCTGCACCGCCGCGCCCGGCAGCACCGTGACGTGCGTGGCGCCGGGCTCGGCGAGCAGCAGGTCGCGCACGTCGCCGGTGCGGGCGGACGGCGTGATCACCCTCAGGTGCTGCACGACCGCGTGATCAGCCCTGCTGCGGGGTGGGCGCCGCCTCCGGCGCGGGCAGCGCGTCGACGCCGGCCTCCTTGCGCTGCTCCGGGGTGATCGGGGCGGGGGCCTGGGTCAGCGGGTCGAAGCCGCCGCCCGACTTCGGGAACGCGATCACCTCGCGGAGCGACTCGGAACCCGTCAGCAGCATGCAGATGCGGTCCCACCCGAACGCGATGCCGCCGTGCGGCGGCGGGCCGTACTGGAAGGCGTCGAGCAGGAAGCCGAACTTCTCCCGCTGCTCGGCCTCGTCCATGCCCAGCAGCGCGAACACGCGCTCCTGGACGTCCGAGCGGTGGATACGGATCGAGCCGCCGCCGATCTCGTTGCCGTTGGCCACGATGTCGTAGGCGTAGGCCAGCGCCTGGTCGGGCGCCTCCTCGAAGCGGTCCGTCCAGTCGGCGTTGGGCGAGGTGAACGGGTGGTGCACCGCCGTCCAGCCCAGCTCGTTGCCCTTGTCGTCACGGACCCGCTCGAACATCGGGGCGTCGACGACCCAGACGAACGACCACGCGTTCTCGTCGACCAGGCCGCAGCGCTGGGCGATCTCGCCGCGCGCCGCGCCGAGCAGCGCCCGGGCGTCGGACGGGTGGCCGGCGGCGAAGAAGATCGCGTCGCCCGGGTTGGCGCCGACGGCCTTGGCCAGCCCGTCGCGCTCGGCGTCGGAGAGGTTCTTGGCCACGGGACCGCCGAGCTCGCCGTCCTGCCCGACCGTCACGTACGCCAGGCCGCGCGCACCGCGCTGCTTGGCCCACTCCTGCCACGCGTCGAACTGCCGGCGCGGCTGGTCGGCCCCGCCGGGCATCACGACGGCGCCGACGTAGGGCGCCTGGAACACACGGAACGCCGTGTCGGCGAAATAGTCGGTGAGCTCGGTGAGCTCGATCCCGAAGCGCAGGTCGGGCTTGTCGGAGCCGTAGCGCGCCATCGCCTCGGCGTAGGTCAGCCGCGCGATCGGCCGCGGGATCTCGTAGCCGATCAGCTCCTTCCACAGCGCCGAGACGACCGTCTCGCCGAGCTCGATGACGTCGTCCTGCTCGACGAAGCTCATCTCGATGTCGAGCTGGGTGAACTCGGGTTGGCGGTCGGCGCGGAAGTCCTCGTCGCGGTAGCAGCGCGCGATCTGGTAGTAGCGCTCGGTGCCGGCCACCATCAGCAGCTGCTTGAACAGCTGCGGGCTCTGCGGCAGCGCGTACCAGGAGCCGGGACGCAGCCGGGCGGGCACCAGGAAGTCGCGCGCGCCCTCGGGCGTGGAACGGGTCAGCGTGGGCGTCTCGACCTCGACGAAGTCGCGGTCGTGGAGCACGTTGCGCGCGACGCGGTTGGCCTCGCTACGCAGGCGCAGGGCCGCGGCCGGGCCACTCCGGCGCAGGTCGAGGTACCGGTACTTGAGGCGGATCTCCTCGCCGACCTCGCTGTGCCCGTCGATCGGGAACGGCAGGGGGGCCGACTCCGACAACACCTTCAGGTCGGTGACGGTGACCTCGATGGCGCCGGTGGGCAGGTCGGGGTTCTCGTTGCCCTCGGGGCGGAGCACGACCTCGCCGGTGACCTGCACGACGAACTCCGAGCGCAGCCGGTGGGCGCGCTCGGCCATCTCGCCCTCCCGGAACACGACCTGGGCCGTGCCGGAGGCGTCGCGGAGATCGATGAAGATCACGCCGCCGTGATCACGGCGGCGGGCCACCCACCCGGCAAGGGTCACGGACTGTCCGACGTGCTCGGCACGCAAGGTGCCGCTGGGGTGGGTGCGCATCACGCTGCGAGGTTATCGGTGTACCCCTGGCGGTCGGCCAGCAGGTTTCCCCCGGGCGCAGCAGTTGGTCACAACAGGCTCAGCTGCTCGCTCCGCGGTGGCTCCGGCGGGTCGGGTGCGGGCGGCACCTGGCCGCGCAGCGTCGTCGCCGAGCCCGTGAGGCCGTGGCGGCGCAGGAGCGGCCCGACGCGCGCCCCCAGCGCGCGCCGGTACTCCGGGTCGACGTACGCGCCGCGCCGGTAGAGCCGCGCGTAGCGGTCCACGAGCTGCGGGTACTCCCGCCCCAGCCAGGTGAGGAACCACTCACGGGTACCCGGCCGCAGGTGCAGCGCCAGGACGCTCGCCCCGGTGGCCCCGGCGGCGGCGATCCTCCCCAGCAGCGCGTCGAGCGCCTCGGCCGAGTCGGTGAGCAGCGGCAGCACCGGCGCCACCATCACACCGCACGACAGCCCGGCGTCGGTGATGCGCCGCACCATGTCCAGCCGGGCCGACGGCGACGGCGTGCCGGGCTCGAGCCTGCCCTGCAGGTCGCGGTCGACCAGCGCGATCGACACCCCAAGCCCGACGGGCACGTCCGCGGCCGCCGCGGTGATCTCCGGCAGGTCGCGCGCGAGCACAGTGCCCTTCGTCAGCAGCGAGAACGGCGTGCCCGACCGTGCGAGCGCGCCGATCACGTCGGGCATCAGCCGGTAGCGGCCCTCCGCGCGCTGGTAGGGGTCGGTGTTGGTGCCCATCGCCACCGGCTCCCGCCCCCAGCTCGGCCTGCGCAGCTCCCGCTCCAGCACGCGCGCGACGTTGACCTTGACGACGATCTGGCTGTCGAAGTCGGCCCCGGCGTCCATGTCGAGGTAGGTGTGGGTGTTGCGGGCGAAGCAGTTGTGGCTGACCACGCCCTCGGCCACGAAGTCGCCGGTGCCGGTGGTGATGTCGTACATCGGCATCGAGAGGCCGAGCGGCCGCACGCCGACCACCTCCAGCGCCGGGCCCCCGAGCACCGGCGCCCCGCTGATGTCACGCCGGCGCCCGACCGCCGGATCGGCGACCTGCGCGAGCCGCAACAGCGCGGCGGGGCCGCCTGCCACCCGCACCACTCGGCCGCCGGCAGACCGGCCGACCGCGAACCGGAAGCCCAGCCGGTGCAGCGCACCGGCGACCCGGCCGATGATCTCCTGGTCGGTCCCGAGGGTGAACCGCAGCTCGCCGGCCTCGACCTCGCCGCGGACGTCTGCGAGGCCGCCCAGGAACCCGGCGCACCAGTCGTCATCCGGATGTGCGGGCCAGCGCACCACCTCGTCCACGGGGGCGATGCCACCGCGACCGGCCGGGCGCGGGATCCGGCCCGGCTCGCCGGCGCCGGCCGCCACAGCGACCGGCCGGATGGCGGGTTCGGCGAGGAAGCCGTGGGCCCGGCCGAGCGCCTCCAGGGCGACGCGGTCGGACGGGAATCGCCCGCTCCCGAGGGCGTCGCTCCCGAGGGCGTCGCCGCCGAGGGCGTCGCCCCGGACCAGCCCGCACAGGTAGCCCTGCCGGTAGGCCGCGCTGTGCGGCCGTCGCGAGCGGGTGGCGGCCGCCCCGGCGCGCCCGATCGGGCCCGGCCCGACCAGCCTGCTCCCCGGCCGCAACCGCGGTCGGCGCCCCGACCCGCACCACCCGCCGGCCACGTGCCGCCATCCCCCCTCGGTGAGGAACCGGTGCTCGCCGCTCGCGACCAGCTCGGTGCCCCCGCCGAGACGCACCACGTGCGCGGGCTTGGTGGTGGGCCAGTGCGCGAGCACCGTGGTGCGGACGTAGCGGCGGGTGCCGTCGACCTGCTCGGTGCCCGTCACCGCGTCCCCCACCCGCAGCTCGGCGATCGGGCGCGTGCTGCCGTCGGCCATCAGCACCCGTGTGGGCCCGGCCAGGCAGTACACGCAGGCATGGGAGCAGCCGCGGTACGGGTTGACCGTCCACCGGAACGGGACCGGCGACGTGCCCGGCACCCGGTTGAGCGCCGACCGCGCCTCCACCTCGTGGAAGGTCGTGCCGGCGAACTCCGGGGTGCGGACCGTGCGCAGCAGCCCGCGCAGACCCGGCAGCGTCGCCTCGGCACCGATCCCGTCCTCGAGCACCTGCTGTTCGCTCCACCGCATGGGGATGAGTCGAACACATGTTCGATCATCGCGCAATCCCCATCCGCCCCCGGCGCCTGCGGGTCGCCGACAGTGATCGACCGGTCGTCAGGCGTCACCGCTGTGGGTTACCACCGACCGGGCGGATGCCTGCGCGTCACGCAGGGCGACGTTGACAGGATGGGCGGATGCCGACGGACGAGCCGGGGTCCCGCCCGCACCGGACCGCCCCGGTCCGCCGCCGGGTCCGTCGCCGGGTCCGATGAGGTCCGATCCCGGACGGCACCGCCACGGCAGGCCCGGCACCGTCCCGCTGACCCCGCCGGGCGGCACCCCGACCGCGCCTCCGCGCAACGTCGGGTCCCGGCACGCCGAGCCCCGCACCGAACCCTTCCGGGCGCTGCCGCGCGTCCCGGAGGAGGAGCTCTGGTCGAAGCCCGCCGCCCACCGCATCCGGCCGCCGCAGACGGCCGCTGCGTCCGAGCCCGAGCTGGCAGTCCAGCTCCCGCCCGGACACGGACACGGTCACGGGCACACGCCCGCCGCCCCGGCCGGACGCCGGGTGCGGATCCTCATCGCCGCGCTGCTCGTGCCCTGCGCGCTCGCCACCCTCGTCGGCCTGCTCGTGCTGTGGCCCACCGCCACACCCGCGGCGAAGAGCGCCGGCACGCCCGTGGACGGCCAGGTCACCGCCACCAAGGTCTCGGAGTGCACGCCGGGCAGCGGCGACAACGGGTGCCTGGCACTGGTGATCCACATGGCCGACGGGCCGATGCCCGGCCGCGACCTCGCCCAGCTGGTGCCGGTGGAGCCGAGCACCCCGAGGTACGCGGTGGGCGACCGGATCGTGCTCAGCTGGTCGGGCGGCAATCCGGAGGACCCGGGGTCGTACTCCGTGGTCGACTTCCAGCGCAGCGGGGCGCTCTGGTGGCTCGCCGGGCTGTTCGCAGCCGCGGTGCTGGTGCTCGGCCGCTGGCGCGGGCTCGCGGCACTGGTCGCGCTGGGGCTGAGCTTCGTGGTGCTCATCGTGTTCGTGCTGCCGTCGATACTCGACGGCCACAACCCGCTCGCCGTCGCCGTCGTCGGCGCGTGCCTGATCATGTTCGTGGTGCTGTACCTGACCCACGGCCCGTCCGCCCGGACGTCGACGGCCGTGCTCGGCACCCTGGTGTCCCTCGCGCTGATCGGCGGGCTGAGCTACCTGTTCTCCGCGGTGGCCCGGCTCACCGGCCTCGACGAGCAGACGGCCTCGCTCATCTCCACGCTCGGCACCAGCGTGGACGCGCGGGGGCTGCTGCTCGCGGGCGTCGTCATCGGCGCACTCGGCGTGCTGGACGACGTGACGGTGACCCAGACGAGCGCGGTCTGGGAGCTGCGGCGGGCCAACCCCGAGCTCGGCGCCCGGGCGCTGTTCGCGTCCGCGATGCGGATCGGCCGCGACCACGTCTCGTCCGCGGTGAACACCCTTGTGCTCGCGTACGCGGGCGCGTCCCTGCCGTTGCTGCTGCTGTTCTCGCTCTCGGGCCTGCCCCTCGGCGACGTGATCACCACCCAGGACGTGGCGAGCGAGGTCGTCCGCACGCTCGTGGGCAGCATCGGGCTGGTGGCCTCGGTGCCCATCACGACGGCCCTGGCTGCGATCGTGGCCAGCCGGGAGACCCGGGAGTCCCTGCCGATGTAGACCCCGGTCAGGGGCGGCGCGCCACCACGGTCGCCTCGCCGTTCCCCTCCTGGGCGGTGAGCACGTCGAGGCCACCGAACGCCGCGAGCAGCTCTCCGGGGCCGGCGCGGAAGGGGCCTGGTTCGTCGTCCACCTCGGACAGCACGGTGACGACCAGCAGCCCACCCACCGCCAGTCGCTCGACGAAGGCCGAGTAGAGCGACGGGTCGCGGAACCGCTGGCAGACCACCACGTCGTAGGGCCCGGCGCACGCGTCGGGCAGCCCGCGGTCGAGGTCGTGGTGAACGCGCCGGACGCCGGGCACGCCGTCGAGCGCGGCCAGGCCGACCGCGGAGACGTCCACCGCGTCCACGGCGAACCCCCGCTGCGCGAGCCACACCGACACCGCGCCCCGCCCGCAGGCCACGTCGAGCGCCCGCCCACCGGCCGGGAGCAGCTCGGACCGCCCGCGCAGGGCATCGGGCGGCAGCGGCCCGACGTGGTCGACGTCGGCGTGCCTCGCGTCCCACCGCCGAGCGTCCTCGCTGCTCACGGCGACGTCGCAGCACGTGCGGCGTCCGCGCGGCCCACGGACGCGCCGCCAGGACGCGCCCCGGGCTGCGAGGTCGGCTGGGCGATCGGCAGGGAGGTCACCCGAGGCGGCCGAGGAGGTCGTCCACCACCGCGTCAAGGGCCACAGCCTGCTGGTCGCCCGACACCAGGTCCTTCACCCCGACCGTGCCGGCCTCGATGTCACGGTCGCCCAGCACCAGCGCGAACCGCGCACCGGAGCGGTCGGCCGACTTCATCGCGCCCTTGAGCCCGC
>NZ_JAOPWR010000085.1 GCF_025965585.1 Pseudonocardia sp. | reverse complement strand
TCGACAAGGTGAACACCGGAGGATGGACCCCATGTCACAGGTACGACGTTTCGACCATGTCGGTATCACCGTTGCGGACCTCGACACGGTGACGGCGTTCTTCGTCGGGCTGGGTCTCGAGGTCGAGGGCACGCGGATGTTCGTGGAGGGGGAGTTCCTGGACACGGTCATCGGCATCCCCGACTCCCGCACCGAGATCGTCATGCTTCGGCCGCCCGACGGAGGTACCCGGCTGGAGCTCTCGAGCTTTGTCCGGCCCGCGCATCAGCCCGGATCGCCCGCCGCGACGGCCAACGAGCTGGGGCTGCGCAGTGTGGCCTTCGAGGTCGACGACCTGCAGGTGGCCGTCGACCGGCTGGCCGCGGACGGCTACGGGCTGGTCGGCGACATCGGCCAGTACGAGAACATCTGGCGCATGGCCTACGTGCGCGGTCCGGAGGGGATCATCGTCTCCCTGGCCGAGCGGATCGGCTGACCTGTCTTCAGCCGCGCCGACCTCACCGGTGACGCCCGCCTCCAGCTGCGTCGCCGCAAGAGCAGCCCAGCCGACCCAGACCGTCCGGCCGCCGACTCGCCGACGAACCACCCGCCTGGCTGACCGCCGACATCGGGCCCGTCCCGGACCGGATCGACGACCGCGACGACTGGCAACACCGCGCCGGCCCGGTCACCGCCTACCGCAGCGGTGTGAAGGTGAAATGAGAGCCTGGTCCGAGGCGCGGGACACCTCCGTTTCACGACGTGAACCCGTCGACCTCCATGACGGCTTCGACGAAGGGCCGCGGGGCTTCTTGCGGCAGGTTGTGCCCGACTCCACCGGAGATGGTCCGGTGCAGGTATCTGCCCGAGAACCTCGTCGCGTAGGCGTTCGGCTCCGGGTGGGGCGCACCGTTGGCGTCGCCTTCGAGCGTGATGGTTGGCACCGTGATGACCGGAGCCTCGGCGAGTCGCTTCTCGAGCTCGTCGTACCGGGGCTCGCCGGGTGCCAGGCCGAGCCGCCACCGGTAGTTGTGGATCACGATGTCGACATGATCGGCGTTGTCGAACGACGCCGCGCTGCGATCGAACGTCTCGTCGTCGAAGCTCCACTGCGGTGACGCCGTGTGCCAGATGAGCTTGGCGAACTCGTGCCGGTACGTGTGATAACCGGTCCGGCCGCGCTCGGTCGCGAAGTAGAACTGGTACGACCACGACAGCTCGGCCGGTGGTGGCAACGGCGTCTTGCTGACCTCCTGATTTCCGATCAGGTAGCCGCTCACCGACACCAGGGCCCTGCACCGGTGAGGCCAGAGCGCCGCCACGACATCGGCGCTGCGCGCCCCCCAGTCGAACCCCGCCACAATGGCCGACTCGATGCCCAGCGCATCCATCAGATCGATCACATCGACGGCCAACGCCGCCTGCTGGCCGTTGCGCATCGTCTCGGCCGAGAGGAAGCGGGTCGTCCCGTAGCCCCGGACGAACGGCACCACCACCCGGTATCCAGCGCCCCCGAGCGCGGGCGCGACCTCGACGTAGCTGTGGATGTCGTACGGCCAGCCGTGCAGGAGCACGACCGGCCGACCGTCGGCCTGCCCGAGCTCCACGTAACCGACGTCGAGCGGGCCGGCTTCGATCTGCCGCACCGGCCCGAACGACATCGCCTGCACCTCAGCCGACTTTCGCGATCCCCGAGATGATCGCCGAGGCGATCACGTCGGCGACGACATCCGGCTGCGAGAGCATGATCACGTGCGAGCCATCGACCTCCGTGATCGCCGCGCCCGCCCGCTGGGCCTGGGCGCGGACGACGTCCGTTCCGGCGGCTCGGTCGCTGGTGGCCACGACCGCCCAGGACGGCAGCGTCTTCCACGCCGGCTCACCGGAGGGCTCGGAGAAGGCGAGCTCGGCAACAGGCCGTTGGACGGCCGCGATCAACGCCGCCTGCGCGTCGGACAGGTCCGCGGCGAACGCGTCGCGGGCCTTCGCCGGGTCGAGGGAGAACTCCGTCGCCGTACCGGTTCCGGTCGGGTACTGACGCGGTACCAACGCCGAATTGAGGACGCTGTCCTTCGACGTCGCCGTGACCTCGCCCAACCTCTCACCCTCGTCCGGGGCGAAGGCCGCGACGAAGACCAGCCCCACGACGTTCCTCGAGCCGCGCGCCGCGTTCGAGATCACCGCGCCGCCGTAGGAGTGCCCGACCGCCAGGACCGGACCGGGGATCTGGTCGAACACGCTGGCGACGTAGGCGCTGTCGAGGGAGATGCCGCGCAGCGGGTTGGCCACGGCCGTCACCTGGACATCCTTCGCCTGCAGGCGTTCGATGACGCCTGACCAACTTGAACCATCAGCGAATGCGCCGTGCACGAGTGCGACGGTCAGCGGGCCGGGCGTTGATTCCTGGGACATGAGAGCTCCTTGGTCATCCAAAGGTGAACGCGAATGCCTCGACGCCCGGGTCGAGGAAGTCGATCTGGAACAGGCGGTCGCCGATCGGCGGGGGCTGGCGGACCAGCTGGTACATCCGCTGGTAGTCCGCGGTGCCGTTGCCCTGCTCGTCGACGTCGACGCCGCGAGCCCGCCCCGGCGGTTGGCCGTTGAGGCGCACTCTGAAACGCACCGGCGGGCGTCCCGTTGGCGGCCCCATCACCAGATGCAGGTCACGAGCGTGGAACTGATAGGAGATGGACCCGCCGGGCTCATCGAGCAGCGCGGGCACCGGGCCGATCCGCCACTGGCCTACGAGGGCCCACTGGTTGGGACGCAACTGGGCCGGCGCCGAGTAGGCGACGCGCTCGTCGGGCACGACGCCGCCGGGCGAGGTGAAACCCACGGCCCGCTGATAGCCGAGGTAGCTCTCCGGCGAGCCCAGGCTGGCCCAGTCGGCCGCGGCCTCGACACCATCTGGCGCCAGGCGCACGAGGCCCTGATCGACCTCGGCACCGGCCTCGCGCAAGAGCATCTGGAGGACCATCTCGGATTCCTCGTACTCGCCCTCGCCGAAGTGATGGTGCCGGATCCGGGCCTCGGCGTCGACGAAGTACAGCGCGGGCCAGTAGTGGTTATCGAACGCCCGCCACACGGCGTAGTCGTTGTCCACCGCCACCGGATAGCGGACGTCCATCTCCTTGATTGCCCGGCCCACGTTCTGGCGGTTGCCCTCAAACTCGAACTCAGGCGTCTGCACGCCGACCACCGCCAGGGCGTGGCGCGCGTACTTGTCCGCCCACGACCGCACGTAGGGAAGCGAGCGGAGCCAGTTGATGCAGGTATAGGTCCCGAAGCTGACAAGAACGACGCGACCCCGGAGACGCTCAGGCGTCAGCGGTGCCGCGTTCAGCCAGGCGGTCGCCCCGTCAAAGGCGGGCAAGTGCCCTTCGACGGGAAACTCGTTGCGATGACGAAGCATGTCAGCGAAGCCTCGTAGCGACGACGTCGATCATGGGCCGCTCCTCGTGACGTCTGGTCCGAGATCTTCAGCCTCTCCCTCCACGGCCGCGTTCATGCCCAGGTGTCCTACCGGCCGTCAGCCTGGCCCCGGCGCAGCGAACCCCTTTGGGGGGCGCCATCGTCGGTGATGAGTGAGGGACCTGTCAACGGCCCGCCGACCGGCCTGTTCTGGCCGGTCGGACTGGTCACGCTGTGAAATGCAGAATGCCGCGCAAGGCTAGGTCGTGTGGACCGGACCGTCAACCGGTCTCTGCCGAAGAATCATTTAGTTTAGGCAATTATGGTCACCGCAAATGGATGATCTCCTGCCTGCCGTATGGTGGCGGAACCTCGAAAACCGGTGGCTGGATCTATGCCTGTCACCGATGTTCCGGCTCGAGACCTGGCGCGTGCTCCGCAAGCTACGGCAGCCCGCACGGCGTCGGCCGTGTGTCGTTGAGCGATACGGGTGCTTGCTGCGCAGAGATGCCGAGCGACTTCGCCGGTGATCCGTTTCCGCGTCGGCCTCCAGCGCTGGACGCGTTCAGCCTCTGGAGACCACAGATAGTCGATCATTAGCGTTTCCAGGGCTTCGAAGAGTTCGCAGGCAGGGGCGGGTGCTTGCCAAGCTCACCTGAGCGGTCCACTCTGGGCGCGCAGCTGAGAAGGAAGACGGCAAGGGCGAGTCGATCTGGAACCGATTCGCGCACCCTCCGGGACCGGCAAGAACGACGAAACGGTGACGGCCCCTAACGCCCTTTACCAGCGGGAGCGGACATCTGCCATTCGGGGCCTACGGGGACGCAGACCAAGGGCCGCCACGGTGGTCTCCGGTGCGACGGAGCGGTGAAAGCGCGACGGTCATCCCCTGACACCACCTAGGAGGCCGCGATGAGCACAGCGGATGTCCGGAGCAACGACGCGAGCGGGATCGCGAGCGTTAAGAACGTTGACATGAACCTCGAGGGCGGTCGTCATCACGCCGGCTGCAGCTCCTTCGCCACGTTCAGCGACCCGGACGGCAACAGCTGGCTCCTTCAAGAGGTCACGAGTCGACTGCCCGGCCGGATCGCCGCCGCTGACACGGCGTACGCGTCCACGGCAGACCTGGCGAGCGCGCTTCGGCGTGCGGCGGCCGCCCATGGCGAGCACGAGAACCGGACCGGGGAGGCAGATGCGAACTGGCCCGACCGGTAAGCCGAGTACATGGTGGCGGAGCGGGCCGGGACGGAGCTGCCGACGTGAGTGACTATGACGTGATCGTTCTCGGTGGCGGGGCGCCCGGCGAGCACTGTGCCGCTGCGTTGGCCAGGCGCGGGCTGCGCGTCGCCGTCGTGGAGCGAGAGCTGGTCGGCGGGGAGTGCTCCTACTGGGCGTGCATCCCGTCGAAGTCGCTGCTGCGCCCGGGCGAGGCGGTGCAGGGCGCGCGTGACGCCGGCGCGAGCGCGCAGGTCGACGTCCAGGCCGTCCTGGCCTGGCGGGACTTCATGGTCTCGGACTACTCCGACGCAGGCCAGGAACGGTGGCTCGCCGACCACGGCATCGACCTGCTGCGCGGCACCGGCCGGCTGGCCGGCACCGGTGTGGTCGACGTCGACGGCGTCCGCCACACCGCGCAGCACGTCATCGTGGCCACCGGCGCCGATCCGATCGTGCCTCCCGTCCCGGGCCTGCGCGGGCTCGACGGCGTCTGGGGCACCCGCGAGGCGACGAGCATGAAGGCCGTCCCACGCCGCATGCTGGTGCTGGGGGGCGGATCTGCGGGCGTCGAGCTGGCGCAGGTGGTGCGGCGTCTCGCCGGGGAGGCGGTGATCGTCGAGGGTGCCGACCGCATCCTTCCTCGCGAGCCCGCCCCGCTGGGCGAGGCGCTCGGTGAGGCCCTGCGCCGCGACGGCATCGAGCTGATGCTCGGGATGCACGCTACCGCCGCGCGGCGCGACGGCGAGGAGTTCGTCCTGCAGTTCGACGGCAGTACGGAACTGCGCGGCGACCGACTGCTGGTGGCGACCGGTCGGCGCCCGCGTGTGCAAGGGATCGGTCTCGAGACGGTCGGCATCGAGGCCGACCCTCACGGGATCCGGGTGGACGAGCACCTGCGCGCAGGCGAGCGTCTGTGGGCGATCGGCGACGTCACCGGCATCTGGCCGCTGACCCACGTCGGCGAGTACGAGGGCGACGTGGTCGCCGCGAACATCGCCGGCGATGTGCGTCCGGCGAACTACGAAGCCGTTCCACGAGTCACCTATACGGATCCGCAGGCCGCGGCGGTGGGCGCGGTCGAGGCGCCCTACAGCGCCACGGCCCAGCTGTCAGAGGTGCCGAAGACCGCCACCTACACCCATGCCTACGCCCGATCCAACGGGTTCCTGACGCTGCTCAGCGACGGCGAGCGCCTGGCCGGCGCCTACGCGCTCGGGCCCGAAGCCGGTGAGTGGCTGCAGCAGGCGACCCTTGCCATCCGCGCACACGTCCCGCTCGAGGTGCTCAGCGACACCATCCAGCCGTTCCCAAGCTTCTCGGGGATCTACGAAGCGGCTTTGACGGCGCTGCGGATGGAGATCGCGGAAATGCCGCGGCCGGTCAGACCGACCGACGGGCAGACGTCGAGTCTGTCGGGGTGAGGAGGGCAGATGACCAGCGCAACCACTCCCGCATCCCTACAGCGCGAGCCGGAACTGGCCGGCCAGACCGTCGTCGTGATCGGCGGCAGCGCAGGCATCGGGCTGGAGACGGCTCGACGTGCCCGGGCCGAGGGTGCCGATGTCGTCCTCACCGGGCGCAATCCCGACCGGCTCGAGCAAGCGGCGCTGGAACTCGGCGCGCAACGCAGCGCGGCGTTCGACGCCAACGATGCGGTATCCCTCGAGAGGTTCTTCCAGGACCTGCCCGCACCGGTCGACCATGTAATGGTCACGGCCGGCGGCCCGCACTACGGCCCCCTGCTGGAGATGGACTCGGCCCAGGTGCGCGAGGCGATCAGTGGACATGTGGTGTTGGCGCTCGAGGTCGCGCGCCACGCCGCCGGCAAGATGAGGCCGGGGGGCACGCTGCTGCTCGTGGGCGGCACCGCCGGCCGGCGGGTCGGTCGCGGCCTCGGGATCGTCTCTGCCGCAACCGCCGCGCTGCCTCCGTTCACGGCGGCCCTCGCCCTTGAGCTCGCGCCGGTTCGCGTCAACCTCATCGCCGCCGGCTTCGTGGATACCCCGTTGTCAGCATCACTGCTCGGAGATCGACTCGACGAGCGCCGCAATGAGCTGCGGGCGACGCTCCCGATCGGCCGCGTCGTCGGCCCCGCCGACGTCGCCGCGCTCGCCATCCACATCATGAGCAACACCGCACTCACCGGGGCGACGTACGACATCGACGGTGGGCAGCAGTTCGTCTCCTGAACACACGCACACTGAACGCGGTGTCCTGGTGCATCCAGACGGGGCCCCACGCACCCGGGCGGTCGCAAGGGACTGCCCCGACTTCGGTTGAAGAACGACTCCATCACGGCGTTGTCCCCACAGGCCCCGACGCGGCCCATCGAGCCGACCAGCCCGTTGTGCTCGGGATGTCGGTCAGCCAGGTGACGTTGGCGGTGGACTTCCTGTCCACCAGGTCGTCGTGCACCGGCGCCCCGGCCTTCCGGGTTCACCCCGGGTTCTTGCCGAAGACCGACCAGATCCGCTGCTGGGAGCACAGCCGTGCGACCCGGTTCTCGCCCACCTTCAGTCCGCCCTCGCCCAGGGGAAGAGGTGGTCTCCGCGGTCTGGACCGGGCAGTTCCACCGCCGCCGTGTTGGGAAGGTCCATGACACGCGACACGCGACACGAGATGCGGAATCCTGGTCGTGCTCGGGAGGTTCGACAGATGGCCCAACAGACACCGACGTGGCCCGCTCTACCGGTCGACGAGTGGGAGCCGACATATCGCACGCTCCACATGTACTGCCAGATCATCGGGAAGATCCCCCTCGCGCTGCGCCCGATGACGAATCACTGGTGGCAGGTCGCCTTCGACCTGTCCGCCCGGGGGCTGGCCGCCGAGGCGATCCCACACGGCAACCGGACGCTCCAGCTGGACCTCGACCTGCTCGACCACGTCCTGCGCATCACCACGAGTGAAGGTGGGCGCCGCACCGTCCAAGCCGGCGGGCCGGTGCGTGACTTCTACACCCGGGTGATGGCCGCTCTCGACGACCTCGGGCTCCATGTCGAGATCTGGCCCCGACCGGTGGAGGTCCCCGACCCGATCCCGTTCGATCAGGACGACCGGCACGCCACCTACGACGCCACGCAGGCGCAGCGCTACTGGAACGTGCTCAGCCAGGTCGCACCGATCTTCGCCGAGTTCCGCGCCCGCTTCGTCGGCAAGGCCAGCCCTGTCCAGTTCTACTGGGGATCGTTCGACCTCGCCGCCACGCGCTACTCCGGACGCCCCGCCGATCCACCGCCGAATGCCGACTCGATCACCCGGCTCAGCTACACCGCCGAACAGAGCGCGCTCGGCTTCTGGCCCGGCGGCTCCGCGCTCAACGGCACCCGGGTCGAGCAACCGATCTTCTACTCCTACGCCTACCCGGAACCGGAGGGCTTCCGGGATCAGCCGGTTGCGCCCGCCGCGGCGGGCTTCGACACCGACCTCGGCGAGTTCGTCCTGCGCTACAACGACGTGCGGCGGGCCGGCGACCCTCGGCAGGCCGTCCTGGACTTCGCCCAGTCGACCTACGAGGCGGCAGCACGGCTCCAGCATTGGC
>NZ_JAOPWR010000079.1 GCF_025965585.1 Pseudonocardia sp. | reverse complement strand
TGCCCCCCGCTACCTGAGCGACGTGCCCAGCGCGGGCTGCACCGTCAACGGCGTTCCTTGTGCGGTGGACTGCTGCGTGCCCGCCACGCGCCCGGTGCGCCCGTCCTGACCCCGCCCGGCGGTGGTGGTGATCGTCGTCTACCTCACGCGGGCACCCCGGCGAGGGGGATGTGGTGCGGTCGGCCGTGATCACGGTCAGTAGAGGACGGCCGTGGTCCGCTCCGCCGCCTCCTTCGCCGCGGTCTCGTCGGTCCCCCCACACCGGCCGCCCGCCACGCGTCGCTCACGCCGGGCCGGCTGATCCCGAGCTCGTCGCGGATGGTGGTGGTGGGTCCCCCTGAGCTCTGCTCACCGATCCAGCCTTGATTTTTCGCCAGCCGCCCGCCCGGTTGTTCGCGATGATCTGCCTGAACATCGCGACGAGGGCCGGCGCGTTGATCGCCTCGCCCTCCCGGAACGCGACGGTGCGGGCCGTGGAGTTGCCGTGGCCGGCGGTGATGATGCCCTCCGGGTCGGGCACGATCGCACCGTCGTAGAGGAAGACGTCGACGTGCGTCCTCGCCGCCAGCAGGGCGCACACGTTGCCCTGGAGCACGAAGTAGGGCTGCCGTGTCCGCTTGATCGTCTCGGTGACGTCGGTGTCGGCCTCGTGCACCAGGCGGCGCACCTCGTGGCAGATGTCCTGCTGCCAGCCGGGCAGGGCGTCGATGTAGGCGTCGACGCGGGGGTCGGTGCCGGTCACGGCTCGCTCCTTAGGCCCGGACGGCCCGGTGCGGGCCGCTCACCGGGGACGTCGACGCCGGGGGGCGCTCCTCGACATGCCTGGACGGCGTCCGCCACGAGATCGGCCGCGGTGGTGTCACGGGTGCGGCGGCCGCGGTCGTAGTGCTGGGTGGTGGCGATCGTGGCGTGCCCGACGTCGGCCTGAACGTGCTGGATGCGGGCGTCCTGCTCGAGCGCGATGGTGACGTAGGCGTGGCGCAGCGCGTGCGGATGGACGCGGTCGGCCACGCCGTCGAGCTCGGGGCCCGCGACCGTGGCGATCCGGCGGAGCTGGGACCACAGGTCGACCCGCGAGCACCGCCCTCCGGCGCGCGTGGCGAGCATCGGGGCGGCGGGGCCGGTCCATCCGCGACGGGCGGGAGCGGCACCGCCGTCGACTCGGTCGCGCTCGCGGAGGTAGGCGTCCAGCGCCTCCCGGACGAGGCCGGTGACGTAGACCTCGCGGTGCAGGCCGCCCTTGCCCAGCACGCGCAGCACGTCCTCGCCGCCGGAGCGGAACAGGTCGTCGCGGTCGAGCCCGGTGACCTCGGAGATCCGCAGGCCCAGCGTGAGCAGCGCGACGAACGCGACGGCGCGGCGCGCGTAGAGCTCGGCATGGCGGCCGCGCACAGTCGGCGCGGCCGCGGCGTCGAGCAGGGCCGCGACCTGCCCGGCGGTGAGCCGGACGGTGGGTGAGGCGTCCCGGGCGGTGGAGGCGAGCCCGAGCCGTGACCGGTTGAGCGCTGCCGGGTTGGCTGCCACCACGCCGGCCTCGGCGAGGTGGCCGTAGAGCGCCGACAGTGTGGAGAGCATCCGCTGCCGCGTCCGGCGTTGGGCCCCGGCCGCGTCGAGGGCGTGCAGCCAGGCCTTGACGTGCGTCGCGGTGGCCGCGCGCGGGTCGAGCGGGATGCGGGCGCACCAGCGGAACCAGGCGAGGTCGTGCAGGGGTCCGGCCGCCGCGGCCGGCGGCCGTCGGCCGGGCCGGTCCGCACCGGGATCCACCCACGCGGTGGGCAGGCCGAGCGCGTAGGCGTACGTGCGGCGGGTGCCGGCGTTGGCGTACTGGGAGAGCCAGTCGGCGAGCTGGGCCCGCAGCGTGTCGGGGTCGTCAACGCCGGGCCAGTCGGTGTCGCCGGGCCCGAGGGTGGCGGGGGAGCGGGGAAGCGACTCCAGGACCGCCAGCGCGTCGGTCACCCGAGGGTGACCGGGAGCGCGTCGGTGCCGAAGACGAACGACAGCTTGCGGTAGGTGAGGTCGTCGGTGGCCAGCGCGATGTCGGGGAAGCGCCGCATCAGCTTCGGGTAGGCCGCGCGCAGCTCCATGCGGGCGAGCTCGGCCCCCACGCAGCGGTGGATGCCGTGCCCGAACGCCAGGTGGGGCCGCGGCGCGCGGTCGGGGTCGAACCCCTCCAGCGAGACGCTGCCGTCGCGGTTGGCGCCGCTGAGCGAGCAGATCACGATGTCGCCCGCGAGGATCTTCGTGCCGCCGACCTCGACGTCCTGCGTGGCGAACCGCGGGAACGCCACCTGGACGACGGTGAGATACCGCAGCAGTTCGTCGACGAACGGGTCGATGGCGTCGTCGCGCTCCTGCAGTGCGCGGCGCGAGTCCGGGTGCTGCAGCAGCACGATCGCGCCGAGCGCCAGCATGCTCGCGGTGGTCTCGAGACCGCCGGTCAGCAGCCCGTCGGCGAGGCCGGCGAGCTCCTCGTCGGAGATGTCGTCGCCGTGATCCTTGACGAGCATCCCGAGCATGCCGTCGCCGGGCTCGGCGCGCTGCTTCTTGACCATGTCCATGAGGTAGGTCAGCGACTCGGAGATGGCCCCGAGCGTGCCGCCGACGCCGCCGAGCAGGTCGAAGCGCGTGGTGGACAGGCGCTGGAAGTCGGCGCGGTCCTCGTACGGGACGCCGAGCAGCTCGCAGATGGCGAGCGACGGGACGGGCAGCGCGAACGACTGCACGAGGTCCACCGAGCCGTGCTCGCGGGCGCGCGCCTCCATCTCGTCGAGCTGGCCGTCGATGATCGCGTCGATGCGTGGCACCAGGCGCTTGAGGCGGTGCCCGGTGAACTCGGGGGTGAGCATCTTGCGCAGCCGCGTGTGGTCGGGCGGATCGGTGAACCCGAGCCCGCCGGGGTTCTGGTCGGCCGTGATGCCGACGGTGCCCACGAGGTGGCTGAAGTCGCTGCTGAACGTGTTGGCAGCGCCCAGCACGGCCTTGGACTCCGCGTACCCGGTGACGATCCACGCCCGCAGTCCGAGCGGCAGCTTCATCTGGCTGACGGGCTCACGCGCCCGCATCTCCCCGAGTCCGGCCACGGGGTCGAGCCCGTCGCGGCGCAGGGGCACGAGCGCCGAGTCCGGCAGCAGCGACAGGAGGGCGTCGGGCGAGCTCTTGCCGCGCCGTCGCGAGATCAGGAGTCGTGCCATGAGGTTGACGATGCGTCCGCGGGCCCCGCGCATGGTCCGACTCTAGCGAGAGGCTCGGCCCGTAGCGGGCAGCCCTGCCGGAGCGGCGACAGCCCACCAACGAAACACCGGTTTCGTTGGCTCGTCGTTCAGATAACGAAACACCGAACCAGATTTCTCGTTTCGTAACTGATAACCGTTAGGCTGCAACCATGATCGACGAGGCCGCACGCTGCGGCTACAGCAAGTGCCGCGCCGAGCTCCCCGGTCCCGGCCCCCAGGGCGGGCGCCGCCGCACCTTCTGCCGCGACACCCGCTGGGAGGGCGGGCGTAGCTGTGCCCAGATGGCGCGTGCCGAACGCGACGCCCTGGACGCGCTGGGGCTGGACTCCTCGCGTGCCGCCTTCGGGCTCGACGCCGACCGGCTGCGCGAGCACGTCGACGCGGTGCGCGGGCCCGTCGCCGCGCTGACCGACGCCCTCGCCGCGGTGACGGGACGGATCGACGAGGTCGAGGCCCACGCCGTCGCCGCCGTGGAGGAGGCCAACCGGCGCGCGGCGGAGGCGGAGAGGACCCGCCTCGCGGCCGAGCAGGCCCGGGACGAGGCCGTGGCCC
>NZ_JAOPWR010000035.1 GCF_025965585.1 Pseudonocardia sp. | reverse complement strand
GCGGCGTCCACGGCCGCCCCCAGCGCGGATCCGGCCGCTCCGGTCGCGCCGACGGACCCCGCCCCGGCCTCCGCGGCCCCTCCCGCGGTCGACAACGGTCCGTCAGAGGCCGACGTGCCGCCGCCGGCTCCGCAGCCCACGCAGGACCCCGCGCCCCAGAACCCGCCCCCCACGGACCCCGCGCTCCAGAACCCGCCACCTCAGGACCAGCCGCCCGCGGCCGGGTCGACCACCGTCGACCCCGCTCCGCCTGCGGCCGGCTCCGGTCAGACCGCGGGACAGCAGGTTCCGGCCGCCACCACCGACACCGCCACCACCAACACCGGCACCACCAACACCGGCACCGTGCCGGCCGATGCGTCCGCGGCCACCGGCGCGCCTTCCCCGGACGTCCCGGCCGCCGCTGCCCCGGGGCCCGTCTCCCAGGCCGGGACGGCGCCTCCGACGGGCACACCCCCGACGACCGCCGGGGCGCCGACCACCAACGCGGGGCCGACCACCAACGCGGCGCCGCCCCCGGCCGATCGGGCGGACGCTTCGACGCAGCCCCAGAGCCCCGGGCTGCTCAAGACGGTGACGGACGTGGTCACGAGCGTCGTCGGCGCGATCCTCGGCAGCTGATCGACCCGGACAGGCGGGACCCGGTCCCGCGCTCGACGGCCGCGGGACCAGGCGGGCGACCCGGCCGGGGAGGGGACCCGCCGGACCGCCCGGGACTCAGCCGGCCTGCACCACCGTGCCGACGGGCTTGCCCGCCAGGGCGTCGGTGAGCTGGCCGGGCACCAGGCCGTTCACGATCTGGATCTCGGTGACGTGCTTGGCGGTGGACATCAGGTCCAGCACCAGCGGGTCCACCGGCGAAGCGTCCGGGCCCATCGCGCGCAGCCCCGACGCGGTGATGGTGGGCACCACGCTCCCGTCGACGGTGACGCCGTCGACGTCCTTGACGTAGACGGTGCGTGCGGCGCCGTACGCGTCGGCCAGCAGGAACGTGCCCGCGTCCGCGCGGTGCACCGGGATCTTGCCCACGGCGGGCGGGAACTCGTGCAGGCCGTAGGGCGGGAACCCGCTGGACACGACCGCCTGCGATGCGGCGAGGTGCACCGCCAGCTGGTGGGCCACCCCGCCGTGCGGCAGGTAGGACACGCCGTCGGCGGCCAGCAGCGCGGCGACGAGATGGCCGTTCTGCTCGGCCTCGACGCCGGCCAGGCTCGCCAGCACACCGGTGGGCAGGCCGAGGTCCAGCCCGACGCTGAGGACGTGGCGGGCGCGGATGCCGGCCCCGGTGAGCACCAGCATGCGGTGCTCGGGCAGCAGCTCACGCAGCTCGTCGACCACGGGGAGCAGGGCGTCGCGGCCCCGGTCGATGATCGCGCGGCCGCCGATCGAGACGACGTTCAGCCACGGCATCATCCGGATCACAGGCCGGATGATCGGCTTGACCAGGTCCCGGTCGAGCAGGGTCTGGCGCATGAGTGCGGACGGGACATCCTTCGCGGCGGTCACGAGTCGCTCCTGATGATGGTGCCGACGTGCTCGCCCTCGACGGCACGGCGGATGTTGCCGGGGATCAGACCGTTGACGATCTGGATGGACCGCACGTGCCGGGCGTGCTTCATCAGCTCCAGCACGGGGCGCTCGACCACGAGGTCGGGCAGGTCGCGCTCGATCAACTCGTCCACGGTGATCTCCGGGATCAGCGTGGCGTTCTTGTCGTTCTTCGGGTTGGCCGTGTAGAGGCCGTCCTCGTCCTTGACGAAGATCATGTCGGCGCAGCCGTACGTCTCGGCCACGAGGTAGCAGCCGGCGTCGGTGCGGTAGGGCGGGATGACGCCCTCGGACGGCACGCGCTGCCACATGTCGTAGGGCGGCATGCCGGCGAAGATCGCGGCGCCGGACTCCTGGAGGTAGAGGGCGAGCGTGCTGAACGCGGCCGCCCCGACCACGGGCACGCCGTGGCGCGCCATCAGGTAACCGAGCATCGACGCGTTCTGCCCCGCGACGGCGGAGCCCACATCACTCAGCACGCCGGTCGGCAGCCCGAGCTCGGCCGCCAGCGAGTACGCGTGACGCGCCCGGGTGCCGCCACCGGTACCGATGAGCAGCCGGTGCGAGCGCTTGATCTCGACGATCTCGTCAACGACCGGGTGAACTGCCGCGGCTCCCCGGTCCATCAGGCTCTGGCCACCGACCTTGAGCACGGTCACGTCGGGCAGGATCCGGTGGTCCGGGGCCGCCTCGCTGGCCTGTAGCAGTTCGGGATCGCTGAGTGACCTCGTCATCAGCAACGACTCCAGGGTCGCCGTACCGGCGGCCTCTGTCATGGGGTTCCTCCTAGGTCTGACCTGCACCGATGGCGACACTAGTGGTGATGTGGACCCGCACGGACGGGCGAAGGGCGCCGAACCTGCGGATCACGGACGTACGCCGCTCCGCGCAGGCGGCGCTCACGACCGTCACGGTCCGCGACCGCGACCGCACCCCTGCGTAAGTGACGCGCATCACATGACCTGATGGTGATCACGCGCGGCGGCCGGAGGCCACACCGGAAACGGTGGCATGATGCTCCGGTGCCCGCGGCCCTCCACGCCGCGCCGGGCCGAGCGGCACGCCCCGGGCGCTCCCCTGCCGCCGCGGCCGTGCTCGGTGTCGCCATCGCCCTGATCGGCTCGGGCGCACTCGTCACGGCGCTGCAGGATGACGCCCGTACGCTCGCCGCCAACCTCGTCGAGCTCGTGTCCGCGGCCGCCGGGGGGCTCGGCTGCCTCCGGGCCGCGCGACGCACCCGCGGCTCGGCCCGCCGGGGCTGGGCCGCGCTCGCCGTGGCGTGCTGGTCCTGGGGCGCGGGTCAGCTCGTGTGGACGGTCTACGAGAGCGTCCTCGGCATCCCGTCGCCGTACCCGTCGGCCGCCGACATCGGCTACCTCGTCTTCCCCGTGGCCGCACTCGTGGGCCTGGTGTTCCTGGCCCCTGACGCCTCGGGGTTCGCCGCACCGCGCCGCGTGCTCGACGCCCTCATGGTCGGGTGCGCGCTGGGCGTGCTCTCCTGGATCGCGGTGCTCGAGAGGATCGTGCGGAGCGCGGACGGCTCGGGGTTCGCGCTGTCGGTGTCGCTCGCCTACCCCGTGGCCGACGTCGTGCTGCTCACCGTCACGGTGCTCACCGTGGCCCAGACCCGCGACGAGCCGCTGCGCTGGGGGCTACTGGGCGTAGGGGTGCTGGCCATGGCTCTGTCGGACAGCGCCTTCGCCTACCAGATCGGCGACGACACCTACGCGACCGGCGCGGTCGCCGAGGTGGGCTGGTGGGCGGCGTTCGCACTGATCGGTGCGGCGGGGCTGCTCGCGGGTGGTGCGGTGCCGTCCGCGCCGTCCGCCCGGCACGCCGCCCGCGCGGGCCTGCTGCCCTATCTCCCGCTCGCGGCGGCCGTGGTCGTGTCGGCAGGGGAGGAGCTTCAGGGCATCCCGCTCGGGCGGGTGGCGCTGGGGCTGATCGTCGCGCTCGTGTTCCTCGTGCTGGCGCGGCAGTACGTCACGGTCCGGGAGAACCAGGACCTCGTGCGCACGGTCGCGCAGCGCGAGGTGGAGCTGCACCGCCTCGCGTTCCACGACGGCCTCACCGGCCTCGCCAACCGGGCACTGTTCCTCGACCGGCTCGAGCACGCGCTGGAGCTCGCCGCGCGCGAGTCGCGGCCGGTGTCGGTGGCGTTCCTCGACCTGGACGGGTTCAAGGCGGTCAACGACTCGCTGGGCCACGCCACCGGCGACGTGCTGCTGGTACGGGTGGCCGAGCGGCTGCTCGGCGCCATCCGGGTCGCCGACACCCTGGCCCGCCTGGGTGGGGACGAGTTCGCGGTGCTCGTCGAGCAGGGCGACGCCACGGTGGTCGCCGGTTCCCTGCTGCGCGCGCTCCGGGCGCCGTTCCGGCTCGACGGCCGCGCGGTCGCGGTGTCGGCGAGCGTCGGGGTGGCCACCGTGGACCCGGGAAAGGGCCCCGCCGACGCCGCCGCGCTGCTGCATCGCGCCGACGTGGCGATGTACGCCGTGAAGTCCGCGGGCAAGGGCGGCGTCGCCGTCCACTCCCCGGCCATGACCGACTCCCCCGCCGTCCGCACGAACGGCACCAGCGGCGGGCGCGACCTCGACCGGGCCTTCGTCGCCGCACTGGACGCGGGCGAGATCCGGGCCGTCTACCAGCCGGTGGTCGACCCCGTGAGCGGCCACATGCAGGCGCTGGAGGCCCTCGCCCGCTGGACGCACGACGGCGTGGCCGTCGGCCCCGACACCTTCGTTCCGATCTGCGTCCGGGCCGGGCTCTCCGAGCAGCTCACCGCGCTGATGCTGGAGCACGCGTGCGGGCAGCTCAACACCTGGAACCGAGCCCTCGGCCACCGCCGGCTGCGCGTGGCCGTCAACGTCGACCCCACGGAGTTCACCGACACCGGCCTGCCCGCGCGCATCGCAGCGCTGCTCACCCGGCACGACCTGGCACCCGCGCAGCTCGTCCTGGAGGTCACCGAGGTCGGGATGAGCAACCGGCCCGAGACGATGCTCGACGTCATGGCCGGCCTGCGGGAGGCCGGCGTGCGGCTGGCGCTCGACGACTTCGGCACCGGCTACAACTCGCTGGCCCGCCTCTCGTCCACGCCCCTGGACACCGTCAAGATCGACCGGTTCTTCGTGGCCGACATCGATCACGACCTGCGGCAGCGCCGCTTCCTCATCGGGCTGTTCCAGCTCACCCGCCACCTCGGGCTGCGCACGGTGGCCGAGGGCGTCGAGCGACCCGGCCAGCTCCGGGAGCTCTCGCGGCTGGGATGCGACCTCGTGCAGGGCCACCTGCTGGCCCGCCCGGCCCCCGCGGAGGAGATCACGCCGCTGGTGCTGGCCGAGAGGCCGCTGGTGGATCCGCACATCCTGCGCCGGCCGGGCTGAGCCCGCCGCGCCGAAACCACCGCGCCGAAACCACGGGCGCAGTTCAGGCGAGGGCGTCGCGCCTGCGCCGCTCCAGCGCCTCCCTGCCCGCGGGTGTGGGGCTGCCGTGCAGGCGCAGCCGGGCCATCCCGCCGTCGGGGTGGATGTCGAGCCGGACCGCGGTGACCGGGACGCCGGGCACCGGGAAGCGGTGCCGCGTGTCGGGCTGCAGGGCCGTCGGCAGCACCAGGTCCTGCCACGGGCCGTCGCCGTCGCGCCCGCGCAGGGTGGCCGAACCGGGCGCGTTGTGCAGGAACCAGCTGGTGTCCAGCTCCGCCACCGCCACCGAGCTCTGCGCCGCGAGCGTGACCTCGACCCAGTCGTTGCCGTCGTCACGGCGTCGGGCGGTCTCCCAGCCCTCGCCCATGGAGCGGGCCGGGCCGGGCAGCAGCAGGTTGTTGGGCGAGCAGTAGAAGAGGTTGGAGCAGCCGCTGACCAGGCCGCCGTACTCCAGTGCCGCGAGGTCGATGGTGCCGAGCGCGTCGATCATCCGGGGGTCGGGGATCGCCTCGCCGTGCACGCGCAGCCGCGCCACCCCGCCGTCGGGGAAGATCCGCAGCCGCACGTGGCTGACCAGCTGTCCGGACGTGACCGCGAACGCGTTCTCCGTGTCGCCCTTGATCGCGGTGCGCGGCAGCAGCGGCGTCCAGCCGTCCGCGGCGAGCAGATCGTCGACGCTCGGGTGCCCGTCGACGTGGATGCCCTCGACCGACGCCTCGGGCGGGTGGTTGCCGGTGAACCACGACGTGTCGACGACGACGCCGCGAACGATCCCGGGAACGCCGAGCCGGACGATGGCCACATCGTGCCCCGGTTCGCGGCGGCGGCGGGTCTCCCAGCCGTCGTAGACCTTGCCCTTGTGCCCGAAGGCGGCGGGGTCGAAGACCGAGGGGCCCGGGGTGATCAGGTTCTCCCGCGCCGCGAACGCGTCGTCGTCGGCCCACACGACGCCGCCGCCGAGGTTGCGCACGGCCAGATCGGGGAGCTCTCGGTACCCGGTCACCCTGTCACCCTGCCCCTGCCGCTCCACCGGGTCATTCTCTCCTGAGCAGCCGGCCCCTCGGCACGGCCGTCACCGGCGCTCCCCGCAGCCACGTGTTGCGGACGACCCCGTGCAGCGTCCGGCCGCTGTACGGGGTGAGCGGGTTGCGGTGGTGCAGCTGCCCCACCACGAACGTCTCGTCCGGGGCCAGCACCGCCAGATCGGCGTCCTGACCTGCCGCGATGCACCCCTTGCGGCTCAGCCCCACGAGGTCGGCCGGCCGCTGGGCCATCCAGCGCACGACGTCGGCGAGCGAGTGGCCGCGCTCCCGGGCCGCGCTCCAGGTCACAGGCAGGCTCAGCTGCAGCGAGGCGATGCCGCCCCAGGCCTCGCCGAAGTCGCCGGTCTCCAGGCGCTTGAGCTCGGGTGTGCAGGGCGAGTGGTCGCTGACCACCATGTCGATCGTGCCGTCGGCGAGGCCCTGCCACAGCGCGTCCTGGTTGGCCGACCCGCGCACGGGCGGGCAGCACTTGAAGCGCGTGTCGCCGTCGGGCACCTCCTCGGCGGTCAGCGTCAGGTAGTGCGGGCACGTCTCGACGGTGACGCGCACGCCCTCGGCCTTCGCCGCGGCGAGCATCGGCAGCGCGTCGGCCGACGACAGGTGCACGACGTGCACGCGCGCACCGGTCTCCCGGGCGGCGGCCAGCAGCCGGGCGATGGCCGAGTCCTCGGCGGCGGCCGGGCGGGAGGCCACGAAGTCGGCGTAGTGGCGGCCCTTCGCGGCGGTGACCAGCGCGCCGTCCTCGGCGTGGGCGAGCATCAGGCCGTCGAAGGCGGCGATCGCGCGCAGCGCCGCCGTGGGGTCGAGCAGCGGCGGGAACTCCGGCACCCCGCTGTCGATGAGGAAGCACTTGACGCCCTGGACGCCCGCGTCGTGCAGACCGCGCAGCTCGCCCTCGTTGCCCGGGACCGCGCCGCCCCAGAACCCGACGTCGACGCTGCACCGGCCGTCGGCGGCCTTGCGCTTGATCTCCAGCGCGGCCACGTCGACCGTGGGCGGCAGGGAGTTGAGCGGCATGTCGACGATCGTGGTGACGCCGCCCGCGGCCGCCGCACGGGTGGCCGTGGCGAAGCCCTCCCACTCGGCCCGGCCCGGCTCGTTGACGTGCACGTGGGTGTCGACCAGGCCCGGGAGCAGTACCTCGTCGGGGGCGAGGAGCACCTCCTCGGCGCCGGGCACGGCCGCGTCGCGCTCGACGACGTCGACGATGAGCTCGCCGTCCACGACCACGGCGACGGGCTGCTCGGCGCCGTCGACGATCGCCCGGTCGGCCCGGATGACGATCACTTCTGGTCCAGGTACGCGCGCCAGCTCGCCAGCTCGGAGATGTCGGTGAGGTCCGGCAGGACCGGATACCCGCGCCGCAGGATCATCGCGAGCGAGCCCGTGCCGTCGGCCATCTCGATCACGCCGAGCTCCAGCCCGTCGGGCTCCCCGGGCAGCAGCACCTCGCGCAGCTGCTCGTAGGAGAGGTCGTACACCTCACCCTGGACGGCAGCGCCGCCCTCGCCGACGTCCTCCAGCGCCGGGTACCGGCCCCCGACGGCGTGGAAGCGGTAGCGCGGCGCGGTGGTGGTGGCCGTGACGAGCGGGGCACCGCCGACGAGGTGGTGGTCGGCGCCGCCGGCCATGGCGGTGCCGTTGAGGAACATCAGGGGCATCTGGTTCTCAGGCCTTCTGCAGCAGGGAGCGGTGCACGGCCGTGCACTCGGCGGCCAGGGCATCCTCGTCGACGCCGACCACCCGGTCACGTTCCACCACCATCGCGCCGTTCACCAGCAGCATCTCCAGCGGAGGTGGCGAGCCGAGCACGAGCGCGGCCACCGGGTCGGCGACGTCGGCGTGGGCCAGGTCGTCGAGGCGCCAGAGGGCGAGGTCGGCGAGCTTGCCCACCTCGATCGACCCGATCTCGTCGGCCCGGCCGAGCACGGCGGCCCCTCCGATGGTGGCCAGCTCCAGCGCGTCGCGGACGGTCAGCGCGGTGGGACCGCCGACGGCGCGCGCGAACAGCAGCGCGTGGCGGGCCTCCTCCAGCAGGCTCCCGGCCTCGTTGCTCGCGGCCCCGTCCACGCCGAGCCCCACACGGGCACCGGACGCCCGCAGGTCCCGCGTGCGGGCGATGCCGGCCCCCAGCCGCGCGTTGGACGACGGGCAGTGCGCCACCCCCGTCCTCGTCGAGCCGATCTTCCGCACCGCGTCGTCGTCGAAGTGGATGCCGTGGGCGAACCACACGTCCTCGCCGGTCCAGCCCAGGCCCTCGACGTAGTCCAGCGGGGAACAGCCGAAGCGCTCGCGGCAGAAGTCCTCCTCGTCGGTGGTCTCGGCGAGATGGGTGTGCAGCAGCACGCCGAGCTCGCGGGCCAGCTCGGCCGACTCCCGCATGAGGTCCCCGGTGACCGAGAACGGGGAGCAGGGCGCAAGCGCCACCCGCAGCATCGAGCCGGGCGACGGGTCGTGCCAACGGTCCACGGCGTCCCGGGACGCGGTGAGGATCGCGTCCCGGTCCTCGACGACGTCGTCGGGCGGCAGGCCGCCGTCGCGCTGCCCCAGGTCCATCGACCCGCGGCACGGGTGGAACCGCAGCCCCACGTCCTGCGCGGCCCTGATCTCGGCGGCGAACACGTCGCCGCCCTCACGGGGGAAGACGTAGTGGTGGTCGCTCGCCGTGGTGCAGCCGGAGCGGGCGAGCCGGGCCAGCGCGCCGGAGGCGGCGGTGTGCACGGCGTGCTCGTCGATGCCGGCCCACACCGGGTAGAGCGTGGTGAGCCACTGGAAGAGCGTGGAGTCGACGGCGAGGCCGCGCGTGACCCACTGGTAGAGGTGGTTGTGGGTGTTGACGAAGCCGGGCGTGAGCAGGCAGCCGCGGCCGTCCAGCACCGTCGCGCCGGGCGTCTCCGGAGCGGGCCCCGCGCCGACGGCGGTGATCCGGTTGTCCTCCACCACCACGTGCCCGCCCGCGAGCTCCTCACCGGTCACGGTGACGACGTGGGCACCCTCGACGATCAGCGCTGCCGGCATGGGTGCCAGTCAAGCGCCCGCCCGTGCTGTGGTGAAGTCGACCCCGTGACGAATCGGTAGCGAGCGCGTCACGACCCCACCCGCTACCTCACCGGCGGCGCAGACCTGGCAGCCGGTGCTCGCCCTGCGGATCGCGGCCGGCGCGGCTGATCAGTCGCGGGTGACAGTGGCCTCGATCAGCCCGTACGGGCGGTCCGCGGCGTAGAAGACCTCGTTGGGGTTCTCCAGCCCGAACGGCGCCAGGTCGTAGACGAAGTGGTGCCGGTTGGGCGCCTTCAGGCTGATCTCGGCGATCTCCGGGTACGCTTCCAGCGTGGCCTTCCCCATCTCCCAGAGCGTCTGCTGCAGGGCGAGCGAGTGGACCGTGGCGAACTGCTCCAGCAGGATGCGCCGCACGCCGGCCCAGGTGCCGTCCCAGTCGACGTCGGTGCCCCCGTAGGTCGTGTCGCTGTAGGTCCAGGTCACGTCGAGCGAGGTGGACATGATGCGGTCGTGGGTCTCGGCCAGCGTCGTGTACTCGTCGACGAGGAAGCCGGCGAACTCCGAGCCGGTCGACTTGAGCAGCACGAGGTCCCGCAGACCCGACACGATGTGCTCGCCGTCCCCGTCCACCTCGACGACGGCGGTGCGCACCTCGGGGCTGCTGCGCACCCAGGTGTGGTCGTGCTCCTGCCCGCCGACCTGCACGCGCTCCCACAGGTACTCGTCGACGGCGATGCGCGCGCCCGTGACGGGCTCGACGTCGGTGACGAAGTGGTGGGCCAGCGTCAGCGCGAACGACTCGATCGACTCGAGCCCCTTCGACTTCGCGAACGCGTACGCGGTGTTCTTCTGGGTGTCGGTGGGCAGCACCCG
>NZ_JAOPWR010000027.1 GCF_025965585.1 Pseudonocardia sp. | reverse complement strand
TGCAGTGTAGGAGTGTGATCGATGCAACTCCTACAGGGTGGTGTTGTTCGTCACGTGCGTAACGATCACGTTGCGGATCGGACGAATCGCCGGTGGCGCAGAACCGAAACGGCAGGTCGTCCGCCCTTCGGGGGTGAAGCCGTTGAGTCCCTGCTCAGGACGCGGTTGACCACCGCCGCACTGGGACTCGCGGTACTCGTCGTGGTGCTCTCGGCCTCGTCCGTACGGCACCGGGCCGTGCACATGGCCAGCAGCACCCCTTGACAGCGGCGTCCCGGCCCTTGTCGACGAGGCTGCTGAGGCCGCCATCCCGGAACCGTTCGTGAGCCGTCCGCCCCGCGCCGGCCCCCCGCACCGGCCTCGTCGCGGCGGCCGAGGCCGTCGCGGCCGGTTCCACCCAGCTGGTGGTGGCCGTGCTCGATCGCGTCACCGACGAGTCTGCCGTCGGGAGGCGCGGTACCGAGCCCTTCTACGCGGCGTCGCTGTCGAAGGTGGTGGTGGCCGTGGACGTGCTCGACCGCAGGCGGTCCGAGGGCCTCACCGTCACCGGTGCGGACCTCGTCCTGTTCCGGCGGGCGCTCGGCCCCAGCGACGACAGCGCGATGAACGCCATCTGGAGCCGCTTCGTGGCGCGGGCGCGGCCGGCCGGGTGAACGCCCGGTTGGGGCCCGAGGTCACCACGAACCCGCGTGACCAGTCGCAGTGGGGAGAGATGCGCGTGTCGGCGTCGGAGATGGCGGCGATCTGGGCGTACATCCTCGACGACATGCCTGCGGCCGACCTGCTCGTCGACGACATGGAGGCAGCGGCGCCCCGCGCCCGCGACGGCTTCGACCAGGCGTTCGGCCTGCCCGACCCGGACGTGGACGGGCCCGCGGGGCCGGGCGCGGTGGCCGAGCAGGGCTGGATGTGCTGCTCCTCGGGGATCTACTGCCTGCACAGCGTGGGAGCGGCGGACGACGGCCAGCGGTTCCTCGTCGCACTGCTCTCGCGAGTGCCCCGCTCGGGCGGCTGGCAGGCCGCCCGCCGGGGGCTGGACCGGATCGCGGAGGCCACGGTGCAGCCCATGGCCTGAGCGTCGTTGTCGTGTGCCAACCTCGCAGGCATGACCGGTGGACAGGGGCGCGGCGAGCAGCTGCTCCGCCGGGTGCTGGCGGGCTCGGGTGCCGAGCCGCCACCAGGCTGGAGCGTGGCGCTCGCATCGGTGGCGGCTCCCGCTCGCGGCGCGGACGGAGGTCCGGACCGGGAGCCGACCGGCGCCCCCGAGCTCGACGCCGCTGGGCCGTTGCGGCACGGCGTGCGGCTGCCGGCCCGGGCCGGCGTGCCCGTCGACTGGCCGGGGTGGGTGCCGGAGGAGGTGCGCGCCGCGTTCGTCCGCACGGGGGTGCGGACGCCGTGGAGCCACCAGGTGGAGGCGGCCGAGCTCGCCCACGCCGGGCGGGACGTGGTGGTGTCGACGGGCACCGCGTCCGGCAAGTCGCTGGCCTACCTGCTGCCGGTGCTCGCGCGGTTCGCCGAGGACCCGCGGGCCACGGCTCTCTACCTGTCGCCGACGAAGGCGCTGGCCGCCGACCAGCTGCGCTCGCTCGAGACGCTGGCCCTGCCCGACGTGCGGCCGGCGCCGCTCGACGGGGACACCTCGGACGACGCCCGCGACTGGGCCCGTCGCCATGGACGGCTGTTGTTCAGCAACCCCGACATGCTCCACCGGTCGGTGCTGCCCCGGCACGGCCGCTGGGCTGGTTTTCTGCGGAAGCTGCAGTTCGTGGTGATCGACGAGTGCCACACCTACCGCGGGGTGTTCGGCTCGCACGTGGCGCTGCTGCTGCGCCGCCTGCTGCGCGTGTGCGCGCGCTACGGCTCCCGTCCGACGCTGGTGCTCGCGTCGGCCACGGTGGCGGAGCCCGACGCGTTCGCGAGCCGGCTGACCGGCCGGGTCGTGACCGCCGTGACCGTGGACGGCTCGCCCGCCGCGAGCCGGACCGTGGCGCTCTGGGAGCCGCCGCTGATTCCGGAGCTGACCGGGGAGAACGGCGCTCCCGTACGCCGGTCGGCCGGGGCGGAGGCGTCGCGCATGCTGGCCGACCTCGTGCTGGAGGGTGCGCGGACGCTCGCGTTCGTCCGTTCGCGGCGGGGAGCCGAGGTGACGGCGCTCGGGGCGCAGCGCGTGCTCGCCGACGTCGACCCCGGGTTGGTGGACCGGGTGGCGGCCTACCGGGGCGGCTACCTGCCGGAGGAGCGCCGGGCGCTCGAGGCCGCCCTGACCGGAGGGGACCTGCTCGGCGTGGCCACCACCAACGCGCTCGAGCTGGGCGTGGACATCGCGGGGCTCGACGCCGTGGTGGTGGCAGGCTTCCCCGGCACGCGGGCGTCGTTCTGGCAGCAGGCCGGCCGCGCGGGCCGTGCCGCGGACGAGTCGCTGGTGGTGCTCGTGGCCCGGGACGACCCGATGGACACCTACCTCGTGCACCACCCCGCCGCCCTGCTCGGCGCTCCCGTGGAGGGGTGCGTGCTCGACCCGGCCAACCCCTACGTGCTCGCCCCGCACCTGGTGTGCGCGGCAGCCGAGCTCCCGCTGACGGAGGCGGACGTCGACGGCGTCTTCGGCGGCGGTGTCTTCGGCGAGGGCGACACCCGCGAGCTCCTCGACGAGCTCGTGGCCGACGGTGTGCTGCGCCGCAGGCCGACCGGCTGGTACTGGCCGTCGACCCGCGAGCGTCCGGCCGGGTCCGTGGACATCCGCGGATCCGGCCTCGGGCAGGTGGCCGTGGTGGAGGGCGCCACCGGCCGGATGCTCGGCACGGTGGACGGCGGTTCGGCCCCGGCCACGGCCCACCCCGGGGCGCTCTATCTGCACCGCGGCGAGAGCTACCTGGTGGACGACCTGGACCTCGAGTCCGGCGTGGCCCTCGTCCACGCCGCCGACCCGGACTGGCGCACCGACGCCCGCTCCACCGCCGACGTGCAGGTGGCGCGCGTGCTCGAACACCGCGACCACGGGCCGGTGGCCGTCTCGTTCGGGGAGGTGACGGTGACCTCGCAGGTGGTGGCCTACCAGCGCCGCACGCCCGACGGCACCGTGCTGGAGACGGTGCCGCTGGACCTGCCCGAGCAGACCCTGCGCACCCGGGGCGTCTGGTACGACGTGGACGATGCCACGCTCGTGGCCGCCGGCATCATGCCCGCCCGCATCCCCGGTGCGCTGCACGCCGCGGAGCACGCCGCGATCGGGCTGCTGCCGCTGTTCGCGATCTGCGACCGCTGGGACATCGGCGGCATGTCCACCGCCATGCACCCGCACACCGGCCGCCCCACCGTCTTCGTGCACGACGGGCACCCCGGTGGGGCGGGTTTCGCCGAGCGTGGGCACGCCGTGCTGGGGGCGTGGCTGGCCGCCACCCGAGCGGCGATCGCGGGCTGCGAGTGTCGTACCGGCTGTCCGTCCTGCGTGCAGTCGCCCAAGTGCGGCAACGGCAACGTCCCGCTGGACAAGGCCGGCGCGGTGCTCGTGCTCGACGTCGTGCTCAAGGCGCTCGGGGAGCCTGTGCGCCCGGCCGCGGGCCCGGTCGGCCTCGTGCGGCGCGCTGCGGGGTAGGCCGCTACCGGCCGGCCCAATCGGGGGGCGAGCCGGCCGGTAGCGGCCTAATGCGGTGGAGCCGGCTCGGGGGTGAGCGTCGGGGGGGACGCGCCGACCCCACCGCAGTCTGGGGAGCGAGTTCGTCGCTCCCCGCCGACCCTGGCCGGAAGGGAGCGCTATCAGTAAGCCCCGCCCGGACGGCCGGATCCAGGGGACGTCGCCGATCGGTGCTACTGCAACGACGAGCGCGCGCCGTCGGCGCCGAGTCGTCGGACGGCCGCGGGTCGGCCACCGGAACCACCGGATCGCCCGCGAGGACCCGCCCGACGGGGCCCACGGACCGTTCGTCGTGAACAGGGTCACGGATCGGGTGCCGAACGCGACCGCCGCCGGCAGGGGCTCCGGTGCGCCGGACGGCCACCCTGGGCCGCCGGGCGGCGGGCCCGCTCCGGCGACGATCGGGACGGGACCGGCCCGCGCCCGGCCGGTGGCGGCGTCGCCGCCCGGGAGGGCGAGTGCCACCGGAGCCTGCACCTCCACCAGCGCATCCCATCCGGACAGCCGGCAGAGCACGACCCGCGCGCCCGTGCCCGCGGCGACCTCGCCCGCGCGGGCGCAGGCGGCGCTCTCGCCCTCCACCGCGAGCTGGGCGGCGGCGAGGGCGGCCAGGTCGGCCGCGGACTCGGCGCGGTGCCGGGCCAGCACCGCGGCGCCGACGTGCAGGCCGAGGACCAGCGCTCCGACCAGCACCGCGACCGCCCCGGCGGCCCAGACGGTGGCCAGCCCGTCGTCGCCGTGGCCCTCGACCGCCCTGCGGCGCGGGCGGACACCCGCGTCGCCGTGGGTGGTGTCCTCCCGGATGTGGTGACACGGCGCTGGGGGGTGACGGGGCGTGGTGCGGTGAGGCGGTGTGGGTGTCATGACGCCGCCGTCCCCGGCTCGGCGACCGCGACGGCGCGGCCGCCGATCCGCAGCGGCAGCGGGTGCAGCAGCTGCGCCGACACCACCGAGGTGACGGTGTCGCCGTCCTGCTGGAGGTCCAGGAGGGCGCCGTCCGGGGCGAGCTCGGCGGCGACCTCCCGGCCGCGCTCCGGCTCCCCGCGGGCAGCGAGCCGGGCCAGCTCGCGCGCCGCGTCGACGCACCTGATCGACGCCGTCACCGCGGCCAGCGCGCCCAGGGCGAGCGCGAGGAACACCACCAGCGTGCTCAGGGCCAGTGCCGCCTCGACAGTGACGGCTCCGCGGTCGGAACTCCACCGGGCCCGTCCGGCGGGAGGACGCCGGACCGCGTGGTGCCCGCTCCGGGACCCGGTGCCCGGCGCCCTCGCCGCCATCAGAACGTGACCGAGAGGGCGCGCTGCACGAGACCGGTCAGCGCCGTGACGATCGAGTCTCCACTGACCACGGCGTAGAGGACCGCGGCGAAGGCAGCCGCGGCGATCGTGCCGATGGCGTACTCGACGGTGGACATCCCTTCGTCCTCCTCGCCGAGCCTGCGGATGCGGACGGACGGGGTGGGGGTGCTGGTCGGGAACACGGATCTCCTCCTTCATGCGGTGCGCGGTGGCGGTCACCACCGCGCGAGTGCCTCGCCCGCCAGGCCGACGACGACCGGCGCGATACCGAGGGTCAGGAACGCGGGCAGGAAGCACAGGCCGAGCGGGCCTGTGATGAGCACGGCGGCCCGCTGCGCCCGTGCCTGTGCGGTGTCGATCAGCTCCGCGCGGAGGCGGGAGCCCTCGACCCTGGCCACCTGGGCCAGTGCGGCGCCGGTGCCTGCCGAGCGGCCTGCGGCCCGCGCGAAGGTGGCCAGTGCCGGTAGCTCGGTCGCGCCGCGCCAGGCGTCGGCGGGATCGGCGCCCAGCTCCAGCAGCCCCGCCACACGGCGCAGCAGCGTGCCGGTAGTGCCGTCGAGCGGTGCGGCCGTGGCCGACACGGCCGCGGCCACCGGCAGTCCCGCCTCCAGGCAGACGGCCAGGAGCTCCCAGCGGCCCGCGAGCGCGCCGCTGTCGGGATCGGCCGGTCGTCCGGCGCGGCGCATCGCGACGACCCCGGCCGCGGCGGCCAGTGCGGTGACGACGGTTGCGGCCACGACGCCGGACACCGCGAACGCCACCCCACCGAGTGCTGCGGCGCCGACCGCGACCCACCCGGGGCGCAGCGCGGCGTCGGGAGCCACCGTGGCCGGCGCGGGCGCGGCCAGGGACCGCAGCCGCAAGCGACCGGAGGGCGCGTCGGCCAGCAGCACGGCCACCGCGAGGAGCACCGTGACGGCGGCCAGGGGCGTCGCAGCGTCCGACGCGGCCGGGGTCGCGATCATGCGTTCCGCTGCGGCGCTCGCCGTGCCGGGCGTCATCGGGGGACCGCCGAGCGCAGGATGCGTTCGGTCCAGGTGCGGCCGGCCGCAGCCAGCCCGACGCCGACCACCAGCAGGATCTGGCCCAGCACCCCGCCCCGCA
>NZ_JAOPWR010000003.1 GCF_025965585.1 Pseudonocardia sp. | reverse complement strand
GCCCGCAGCAGCCCGCCGTAGAGGTGCACCGCCCGGATCACGGCGGCGCAGAACACGAGGAACTGCGCGTTCTCGTGCGGGGTGTCACCGGGGACGAAGAGGCTGCCGAGATCGGCGTTGCCGAGGGAGAAGTTGCAGTGCTTGCCCGATCCGTTGACGCCGGCGAACGGCTTCTCGTGGAACAGGCACTCCATGCCGTGCTTCTTGGCGATGGTCTTGAACGTGGTCATCAGCAGCTGCTGGTGGTCGGACGCGACGTTGGCGCGCTCGAACATCGGGGCGATCTCGAACTGGCCGGGGGCCACCTCGTTGTGCCGGGTCTTGGCGGGGATGCCCAGCTTGAACAGCTCGCGCTCGGTGTCCATCATGAAGCCGAGCACGCGCTCGGGGATGGCGCCGAAGTAGTGGTCGTCGAACTCCTGGCCCTTGGGCGGCTTGGCGCCGAACAGCGTGCGGCCCGCGTTGAGCAGGTCGGGGCGGGCGAGGAAGAAGTGCCGGTCCACCAGGAAGTACTCCTGCTCGGGGCCGCAGAACGACACGATGTGGTCGAGGTTCTCGTGCCCGAAGAGCTTCAGGATGCGCTCGGCCTGCGTGCCCATCGCCTGCTGCGAGCGCAGCAGCGGGGTCTTGTGGTCGAGCGCCTCACCTGTCATCGACACGAAGACGGTGGGGATGCACAGCGTGTTGCCGTTGGGGTTCTCCAGCACGTAGGCCGGGCTCGTGACGTCCCAGCCGGTGTAGCCGCGGGCCTCGAATGTGTTGCGCAGGCCGCCGCTGGGAAAGCTCGACGCGTCGGGCTCGCCCTGGATGAGCGTCTTGCCGGCGAACTCGGCGAGCGCGGAGCCGTCGGCCACGGGCTCCAGGAAGCTGTCGTGCTTCTCGGCGGTCAGGCCGGTGAGCGGGTAGAAGACGTGCGCATAGTGCGTGGCGCCCTTCTCAAGGGCCCAGTCCTTCATGGCGGACGCCACGGCGTCGGCCACCAACGGGTCGAGCGTCGCGCCGTGCTCGATCGTGGACATGACGGACTTGAAGACCGATTTCGGCAGCCGCTTCTGCATCGCGGCCTTGCTGAAGACGTTCTCCCCGAAGACCTCGCCGGGCGCCTCGTCGACCGCGAAGGTGGCGGCAGGTGGCTCGTAGGCCTCGACGTCCTGGATCGCCTGCAGACGGACAGCGTTTCCACTCATTGTGATGTGCCTTTCGACCAGGCGGTATGTGGCCCGCAGACGGGCAGGGCCCGAGCCAGGGACACTACGAAGCAGCTGTGGCGGGGGTGTTTCCGTTCTGTGACCGCTGCAGTGCCACCCGTCCGATCGTGGGAGGCTCTTATCACCTGGTCGACGGGCCGTTGGTGCCTTCGGCGCAACCGTTGTCGCCTCGATCGGACGGCGCGTCGCCCGATCGAGCTACCCGGCGCGACCTCAGCGGTCCCGGGGCGCCAGCCCGTCGGTGAAGTCGGCGTCCCGCGTCTCGCGCAGGAACAGCAGGCAGACGAGGCACAGCGCCGCGATGCTGACGAGATACCAGGAGACGCCCGTCGTCGAGCCGGTCCGGGCCAGGATGTCCGTGGCGACGATCGGGCTCACCCCGCCGCCGATGATCCCGGCCGCGCTGTAGGCGAACGACGAGCCGGAGTAGCGGAAGCGGACGCGGAACAGCTCGGGGAAGTAGGCGCCCATCGGGCCGTAGAGCAGGGCGAACCCGATGAGGCCGACGGTCATGCCGATGCCGACGAGCAGCGGCTGGCGGGTCTGCACCAGCCAGAACAGCGGGAACGCCCACACCGCGCAGAGCACGGCTGCGGCGATGCAGAGCGAGCGGCGGCCGATCCGGTCCGACAGCACCGCGAACCACAGCGTGGCCGCTCCCATCACCAGCGAGGCGACGATCGCCTCCACGAGCATCGTCGTCCGCGAGATCTGCAGGGTCGCGGTGCCGTAGGTCAGGCAGAACGTGGTGATCGTGTAGAACATCGTGAACGCCAGCACGAACGACAGCGTGGCCAAGAGCAGCACCTTGGGCTGGCGGCGCAGCAGCTCCAGGAACGGCACCCGCGCCTGCGCCTGCGCGTCCAGGGCGGCCTGGAACACCGGCGTCTCCGAGATGCGCATCCGCACGTAGAACCCGACGACGAGCAGCACCGCCGAGGCGAGGAACGGGATCCGCCAGCCCCACGACTCGAACGTCTCGGGGCTCATCGATGCGCCCAGCAGCAGGAACAGGGCGTTGCCGAGCGCGAAACCGATGGCCGGGCCGAGCTGCGGGAACGCCGAGTAGAGGCCGCGCTTGCCGGGCGGTGCGTGCTCGGTGGCGAGCAGCACCGCTCCGCCCCATTCGCCGCCGAGCCCGATGCCCTGCACGAACCGCAGCAGAGCGAGCAGCGTCGGCGCGGCCACGCCGATGGTGGCGTAGGACGGCACCAGCCCGATCGCGACCGTCGACAGCCCCATCATCAGCAGCGAGACGATCAGCATCTGCTTGCGACCGACCCGGTCGCCGAAGTGGCCGAACAGGATCGCGCCGATCGGGCGGGCGATGAACCCGACGGCGAACGTCGCGAGCGCCGCCAGCGTGCCGGCCACGGGGGAGAAGGACGGGAAGAACAGCTTCCCGAACACCAGCGCGGCGGCCGTGCCGTAGATGTAGAAGTCGTAGAACTCGATCGCGGTGCCGACGAAGCTGGCCACCGCGATGCGGTTGCGTGACGGCGCTGTCACGACTGTCATGCGGTCACTCCTGTCATGAAGGCACGTCCGGACGCAGGCTCTGCTCCATTCGGAGCAGCGATCGTGCCGACATGTCACCACAACTGTCCCGTCGTCGCCGTGTGGACCCGGCCGTGCCGGGCGCTGGCGGGGTTCTGCGGCACCGGTGCGGGAACCCGCCGCCATCGGGAGCCCGTTCACGCTCGGCGTGGCGTCGGGGCGATCCCGCTCCGTGCAGCGTCGTGCCGTGGACGTGCACGGGCGGTTCGACGAGCTACGCGTGGGACCTCGAGCGCGACCACGACGACCCGGCGTCGGCGGTGGCCGGGCGGACGCGGTACGCGCGGATGAACGTGAACCCGCAGCGCCGGCAGAGTGACTTCCGGGTGGTGCCCCCGGTCCTGCCGCCGGGGGCGCCGATCAGCACCCGCGCGAGGTACGGGGTGGAGGATCGGCGTCCCGGGGTGGACAAGGCCTGAGCGCCGTTACCGGTACTGCGCGGCCAGCTCCGCCAGCTCGTCGAGCTCCTTGAGGGTCTCGCTCTCGGGAAGCGTGTCGAGCATGAACGTCACCCGCTCCACCTCGGCGTCCGCGTAGTCGCGCAGCGCGTCGGGGTCACGGTCGGCACCGAAGATCGTGAACGGCACGTCGGTGCGTCCGTGTTCGGCGAGCCAGGCCCGGACGCGGCGCAGCTCGTCGGTGGTGGTGTGGGCGCGGGGCAGCCAGGCGTCGCCGTAGCGCAGCAGCCGGTCGAGCGCGGCAGGGCTCT
>NZ_JAOPWR010000014.1 GCF_025965585.1 Pseudonocardia sp. | reverse complement strand
GCCCGCTGTCTCATCAGTCCTCGCTCAGCGAGAGCGCTTGGCTGGGGCAGATGTGCACGGCTTGCCGCACGCGTTCCAGGGCGTCGCCACTGACCTGTTCGGTGCGCAGCACGACCGTGCCTTCGTCCTCGTCCTGGTCGAAGATCTCGGGCTCGGTGAGCACGCACTGCCCGGCGCCCACGCATCGCCCGGTGTCCGCCACGATTCGCACGGCTGTACCTCCGCTTCCGTCAGGTCTACCAGGTCACCGGGAGCGCGTGGAGGCCGTAGATGACGACGTCGTCCTTGAACGGCAGGTCGCCGACAGTGGTCGCGAGCCGCAGCTCCGGGATGCGCTGGAACAGCGTGTCGAACACGATCTGCAGCTCCGTCCGCGCCAGGTTCTGCCCGAGACACTGGTGGGCGCCGAAACCGAACGCCACGTGGTGCCGGGCGCCACGCTCGACGTCCAGGGCGTCCGGGTCGTCGAATGCCTCCGGATCGCGGTTGGCCGCGTTGCCCAGCGCTATCACGCCTTCGCCTGCCCGGATGTGCATCCCGCCCAGCTCCACGTCTTCGAGTGCCAGCCGCGACGTCGCCGTGTCGACGATGGTGAAATACCGCAGTAGCTCCTCGACGGCGGCGGGTGTCTTGCCCGGGTCGGCCTTGATGATGGCGAGCTGCTCCGGGTTCTCCAGGAGCGCGACGGTGCCCAGCGAGATCATGTTCGCTGTGGTCTCGTGCCCGGCGATCAACAGCAGGAACGCGAGCGAGACCAGCGCTGCATGATCCTGGGTGCCGGCCTCGCGCTGTCGGAGCACCTGCCGGCCGAGCAGGTCGTCGCTCGGCTCGCGTTCCTTCCCGGTGACCAGGTCGTCCAGGTAGGACCGGAGCTCGTCGATCCCGCTCTGCCGCACTTGCGGGCTCGTGGTGCGGGAGAACAGCAGCTTCGACCGTGACTGGAAGAAGTCGTGGTCGGCGTAGGGCACGCCGAGCAGCTCGCAGATGACCAGCGAGGGCACCGGCAGCGAGAGTGCCTGCACCAGGTCCACCGGCCGCGGTCCGGCCAGCATCGCGTCGATTCGGTCGTCGACGATCTCCTGGAGCCGCGGCCGTAGCGCCTGGACCCGCTTGACGGTGAACTCTCCGACCACCGCGCGCCGTGCCGGACCGTGCTCGGGCGGGTCCATCCCGATCAACGACGGGGTGAAGTTCAAGCTGGGCTGCGGGAACTTGATCAGCCTCGGGAAGTCGGGGTGGCGGCGATCGGAGCTGAACCGTGGATCGGTCAACACCGCGCGCACATCCGCGTGTCTCGTCACCAACCAGGCATGCCGCCCGGACGGCAGTAGAACGCGGGCGATCGGCCTCTTCTCGCGGAGCTCGCCGTACTCGGCCGGTGGGCTGAACGGGCACGTGCGCTGCATCGGGAACGACGGAACCTGCTGGTCGGCCACTTCGGTCATGGCGGGGCCCCAATCCGGACAAAGCCTATGTGGAGGCTTTCCTTCCGCTTACTGCCCCCAGGCTACGCACGGCGAGGCGTTCCGTCCACCTGCAGAGGAGACGACTCTCGGCGAACCGGACGACGTGCGAAAATCTGCGCGATCCGGAGAGATGGTGGAGATGACGGCGGAGTCGGAGGCAGGTCTGCGGGCCGACGCGCGCCGCAACCGCGACCAGATCCTGGCCGCGGCAAAGGAGCGGTTCGCCGCGCAGGGCCCGGACGTGCCGATGGAGGAGATCGCCCGCGCGGCGGGCGTCGGGGTCGGGACGCTGTACCGCCGCTTCCCTGATCGGGAAGCCCTGATCCGTGCAGTGGCCAGGGACAACTTCGGCAACGCACTGGCCGAGGCGCGCACCGCAGTGGCGGAGGAAGCCACGGCCTGGCAGGCGCTGGTCCGGTTCCTTCGCCAGTCGCAGGAACTCCGCTTGACCGTCCAGCTCGCCATGGCCTCGCCGCTGGCCAGGACGATCCTCCAGGATGACCTGGAGGCCGACGAACTCCGCCGCGCAATGATCGAGGTGCTCGACGGCGTGGTGCATGCCGCGCAGGCCGAGGGCACCCTGCGTACGGACATCGACACCGGTGACGTGGCGATGATGTTCGTGCTGCTGGTGCGCCAACTCCCCGTTTCCTTCGAGGAGGCCGCTCGGCTGGCACCGGAGCGATGCATGACGCTGATGCTCGACGGCCTGCGCGCTCAGCCCGGTACCGACCTCCCGGGTCGCCCCCTGACCGGCGCGGACCTGGGTCTCTGAGCCCGGGGCGCGCTCAAGCCCGGCTGAACCGGCCTCCGATCTCCACCACGCGGTCTCCGGACACGAACCCGGCCAGGTCACGCTCGAGTCCCGCGTCACCGACCACCGCGACCTCCAGGGGCAGCCGCAGGTACGCGGCCGCCCGCTCGGCTGCGGCTCGCACCCGAGGAGCGTCCTGCTGAGCCAGCCACACGACGCGGCGGTAGTGGCGGAAGTAGTCCGCGTGCAGCTCGGGCCAGCGGTTCAGCCCGAGCTCGGCGATCACCGATCGCCCGAACGACAGCGCCAGGTAGTCGGTGAGGACGTAGGTGCCGGGTTCCTCGTCGAGCAACGCCCGCATCCGTTCCACGCCGGCGAAGACGTCGTAGCAGTGCGCGCCTCTCAGCCGACTCAGGCCCAGCCGCGCGCAGACCGCGTCGAGGGCGCCGTACGTGCCGCAGTCCGCGTACCCGACCGCGACCGCCGCGTAGCGCTCGCGCAGCATCGCGACAGCGGTCTCCACGGCGGCGGCGATTCGCTCCGGCCGGTTGTGCAACAGCGGCGGCAGCGGGTGGACGTCGACCGGCCAGCCCCGGCGGGTGGCGATCTCGACGAGGTGCCCGGCGATCGCCCCGCACGCGACCACCGCGACACGAGAGTCAGGAGGGGAAGGCCAGCTGGTCGATGAAGCGGTCGTTGAAGTCGGGACGGTCGGAGAGCTCGACGTAGCGCACCTCCTCCAGCAACGCGTGGGCGGCGGCCCGCTCGCGCACCGACAGCAGCGCCATTTTCGCGCCCTCGCCCGCGACATTGCCCGCGCTGACGATCCGCAGTACCGAGACGCCGGGGACCAGGCCGATCCGCACGGCGCTGGCGGGGGAGAGATAGCTGCCGAACGATCCGGCCAGCAGCACCTGCTGGACGTCGGCCGGGTCGATGCCCATCTCGGCCGCGAGCAGCCGCCACCCGGTGGCGATCGCGGCCTTCGCGAACTGCAGTTCTCGTACGTCGCGCTGGGAGATATAGACCGCGTCCGCGGGATCATCGCCCCGTTCGTGCAGGACGAACACCCGCTCCTCGCCGACCTGCCGCAGCCGCCCGGCCAGCCCGGGGGCGGTGACAGCGGCGACGTCAGCCGCCATCAGCCGGCCCGAGGCGTCCAGCAGCCCCACCTGCACCAGTGCGGCGACGGCGTCGACGAGCCCCGAGCCGCACAGCCCGACCGGCCCGACGTCGCCGATCACCTGCAACGCGACGTCGTCGTCGCTGATCTTGACGCCTTCGATCGCGCCCGGCGCGGCCCGCATGCCGCAGCGGATCTGGGCGCCTTCGAACGCGGGACCGGCCGGGGCGGCCGTGGCGAGGATCCGGTCGCCGTCGGCCAGCACGATCTCGCAGTTCGTGCCGACGTCGACGAACAGCCGGATGCGCTTGTCGCGGTCCATCCCTGACGCGAGCGCGCCGGCGACGATGTCACCACCGACGTAGGCGCCCAGCGCCGGGAACAGGTACGCGCGGGCGCCCGGGTTCACGGTGACGCCGAGGTCGGCGGCGAGCAGCCCGTCGAACGAGCGGCTGGTCATGACGAACGGGGCGACCCCGAGCGGTTCCGGGTCGATACCGAGCGCGATGTGGGTCATGGTCGCGTTGCCGGCCAGAGCGATCTCGTAGACCTCGTGCGGCTCGACCGCTCCCGCCGTGCAGACCTCGCTCGCGAGCTGGTCCAGGCAGGAGTGGGCGAGCGCGGTGAGCCGCCCCAGCGCGTCGGGGTCCAGCATCGTGGCGCTGATCCTGGTGATGACGTCGCCGCCGAAGGGCTGCTGCGGGTTGAGCATCGACGTCACCGCGGCGGGGGTACCGGTGGCCAGGTCGAGCAGCGTCGCCGCCACGGTGGTGGTGCCGAGGTCGAACGCGATGCCGAACCGCCGGGCGCTGGTGTCGCCGGGCTCGACGTCGACCAGGACGTCGTCGACGACGACGGCGGTGACCCGGAAGTCGCTCTGCCGCAACGCACCCGGGAGGTTCCGCAGCGCGCGCAGGTCGGCCCGCACCTCCAGGTCGTCCAGCGCGGCGAGGAGGCGTTCGAGATCGGTGCGCTGGTCGGCCAGCGTCGCCTCGGTCAGCTCCACGTAGCGCTTCTGCACGGCCGGGCGCAGGATCACCTGCCTCCCCACCCCCACCGTCGCCGCCTTCGGCCGGGTGACCAGCGGCGGGACCTCGACGCGCACGTCGCCCCGGACGGGGGCCATGCAGGCCAACCGCCAGCCCAGGCGGAGCTCGTCGAGGCCGAACGCCCGCGGGTCGAGTCGCGAGACGGGCACCTCCCCGTCGACGACGCGGACCCTGCACTTGCGGCAGGTGCCGTGGCCGCCGCACGTGGAGTCGACTGCGATCCCGTTCCAGCTCGCGGCGTCGAACAGCGTGACCCCGGCCGGCACCCGCACCTCGCGGGGCTGCCCGCCGTCGGGTTCGAAGGAGATCTTGACCCGCTCCGCGGGAGGGAGCGCGTCGGGGGTCACGAGACCTGCGCTGCCTTCTGGGCTCGGTACGCCGCGATCCACGCCGCCCCCCACTCGTCGTTGCCGAGCAGGAGGTCGGCGGCCTTGACGGCCTCCACGATCTGCGGGGTACGGACGTCCATGACGGCGCTGGTGAGCCCGCACCGCATCGCCATCGCCAGGAACGCCGCTCCCAGCGCGGGCCGGCCCGGCATCCCGAACGACACGTTCGATGCGCCGAGGGTCATGTTGAGGTCGAGCTCGTCGTGGATCAGCGAGATGGTCTCGAGCGTCTTGCACACCAGGGTCGAGTCGGCGCCGATCGGCATGGCGAGCGGGTCGACGACGATGTCGGACAGCGGGATCTCGTACTCGCCGACGGCGATGTCGAGGATCTTGTGGGTGATCTCCAGCCGCTTGCGGGGGTCGTCGGGGATCTCGTCCTCCTCGTTGGGAAGGGCGATCACCGCAGCCCCGTGGCGTTTCACGAGCGGCAGGATCGCGTCGAGCCGTTCCCGCTCCCCGGTGACGGAGTTGACCAGCGCCTTGCCGCGGTAGACGGCCAATCCGGCCTCCAACGCCTCGACCACGGAGGAGTCGATACAGAGCGGCAGGTCGGTGAGGCCCTGCACCATGGTGACCGCACGGGCCAGCAGGTCGGCCTCGTCGGTGAGAGGAACCCCCATGTTGACGTCCAGCATCGTGGCGCCCGCGGCCACCTGCTGCTCGACGTCGACCGCGATGCGGGACAGGTCGCCGGTACGCAGCTGGTCGGCGAAGATCCGCCGTCCCGTGGGGTTGAGCCGCTCCCCGATGAGGCAGAAGGGCTGGTCGGACCCGATCACAACCTCGCGGGTGGCCGACGACACGACCGTGTGCATGTCACACCCCCACGGCGGCGCGGCGGCGGGCGAGCAGTTCTTTGGCCTTACGGACAGCGGTGGAGGCGTCGGCGGCGAAACCGTCCGCGCCCACCGCGTCGGCGTACTCCTGCGTGACCGGTGCCCCACCGACCATGACGATCACCGAGTCGCGTAGGCCCGCCTTCTGCAGCGCGTTGATGTTGGCCTTGAACATCGGCATGGTCGTGGTGAGGAACGCCGAGAAGCCGACGATGTCGGGCTTGTGCTCCAGCACCCCGGCGATCAGCTTCTCCGGCGAGACCTGCACCCCGAGATCGATCACGTGGAACCCCGCGCCCTCGAGCATGATGTCGACCAGGTTCTTGCCGATGTCGTGTACGTCGCCCTTGACGGTGCTCATCAGGAACGTGCCGACGGTCTGTGCGCCGGTCTCGGCCAGCAGCGGGCGCAGGACGTCGAGCGCCCCGGCCATCGCGCGTCCGGCCACGAGCATCTCGGGCACGAAGAAGTCGCCGCGCTCGAACCGGGCGCCGACCTCCTCCAGCGAGGGGATGAGGGCGTCGAAGAGCATCGTCTCCGGCGTCATGCCCTGGGCCAGGCCCTCATGGGTCAGCTCCAGCACGCGGGGGGCGTTGCCGACGAGCGTCTCGTCGTAGAGCGCGGTCAGGATCTCGTGATCGGTCATGCAACGCCTTCTCTTCCCGGGTTGTGGCCGAGCTGTGCGGACAGCCCACGAGTCTCGGTGACCAGGAGGTCGCCGAGCCGCGTGATCCCGTGGTTGTTGATGCGGGTGGTCGGCCCGGAAACCGACACGGCGGCGGCGACCGCCCCGTCGACGGCGCGGACCGGAGCCCCGACGGCCGCCAGACCGTCCTCGAGCTCGTCGAGCGACACCGCCCAGCCGCGGCGGCGCACCTCGACGAGCATGTGTTCCAGCTGCGCCCCGTCGACCGGTGAATGCGCGGTACGGCGCTCCAGGTTGCCGCGGGGCAGGGGCAGCGCGCCGTAGGCGAAGAGCACCTTGCCCAGAGCGGTGCAGTGGGCCGGCACGTCGACGCCGACCCAGTTCGTGGAGCCCAGCAGGTAGCGGCTGTCGACCTGGGCGATCTGCACCACCTCGTGGCCCCGGGGAACGCTGAGGTTCACCGTCTCCCCACTCAGCTCCCCGATCCGTGCCAGCGTGGGGCGGGCGAGCTCGGCGAGATCGTGCAGTGCGCTCGGGCGCGCGGCGTAGATCGAGAACAGTGCGCCGGGGCGGAACGCGCCGCTCTGGTCGCGCTGCAGCAGCCTGCTGCGCTCCAGGGCCTGCAGCAGCCGGGAGGTGGTGGACTTCGCCAGCCCGAGCTCGTCCACGAGCGAGGTGAAGCTGCGCGGACCGCCGGACTCGACGACGAGCGCCAGAAGGGCACTCGCGCGGTCCACGGCCTGGCTGCCCACCTGTGTCGGCATCGCGGATTTCCGTTTCTCGTCGCCCTGGCAAGAGTTCCATCATGTGGGACCTGTGTTCCGGGGAATGCAGTTAGGGTCCTGCCCGTACCCGTTCTCGTCAAGGCCTGCCTGGGGAGCTCGCATGTTCCGTAACGCCATGCCCCGCTACGAGATCCTTTCCGAGGACGCCATGGCCACTCTCGACGGGGGCTGGAAAAAGATCGTCAGCGAGATCGGTGTCGAGTTCCTCTCCGATCGCGCGCTGGAACTGTTCCGCCAGGCCGGCCAGAAGGTCGAGGACCAGTGCGTCCGTTTCGACCCGGACTTCGTGCTCGAACAGGTGGCCAAGGCGCCCCGCTCCTTCGACGTGCAGGCGCGCAACCCGGCCAACTCAGTTCACATCGGCGACGACGCGATGGTCTTCGGCAGCGTCTACGGGCCACCGTTCGTCCGCGAGGGTGGCGTCCGCCGGGACGCCACGATGGACGACTTCCGCAACTTCTCGAAGCTCGCGCAGAGCTTCTCCAGCCTCGACTCCGCAGGTGGGATCATCTGCGAGCCGGAGAACACCCCGCTCGACTCGCGCCACCTCGACATGACCTATGCCCTGCAGACCCTCACCGACAAGATCTACATGGGCAACGTCGTGTCCGGGGTGAACGCCCGCGACACGCTCGCCATGACCGAGATCCTCTTCGGCGGCCGGGAGGCGATCGAGTCCACGCCGGCGACGATCTCGCTGATCAACTGCAACTCGCCCCTGCGGTGGGACGACCGCATGCTGGAAGCGCAGTTCGAATATTCCGCGGCCAACCAGCCCGTGGTGCTCACGCCGTTCCTGCTGATGGGTGCGATGTCCCCGGTGTCCATTCCCGCGTCGCTCGCGCAGCAGATGGCCGAGGCGCTTACGGGCATCACGCTCTCGCAGTTGATCAGGCCTGGGGCCCCGGTGATCTTCGGCTCGTTCCTGTCGAACATCGACATGCAGTCCGGCTCGCCCTGCTTCGGAACGCCCGAATCCGGAATAGGTCTGCTTTGTACGGGCCAGATCGCTCGTCGTTTCGGCCTGCCGGTGCGCTCGGGCGGCGGGCTGACGTCGAGCCAGACGGCGGACGCGCAGGCCGGCTACGAGAGCCTGATGACGATGCTGCCGACGTTCCTCGCGGGGATCAACTGGGTCATGCACACCGCTGGCTGGCTCGAGGGCGGACTCGTGGCGTCCTACGAGAAGTTCGTGCTCGACGTCCAGGTGCTGGAGATGCTGCAGCACGAGTTCACCCCGCTGGAGATCGACGAGGCGTCGCTGGCTTTCGGTGCTCACGACGAGGTGCGCCACGGCGGCCACTTCCTCGGCGCCGCGCACACCATGGAGCGTTTCCGCACCTGCTTCTACCGACCCTTCGTGTCCAGCTCGGACAACTACGACCGCTGGATGCGGAACGGGGCGAAGGACGCAGCGGCGAGGGCGGGGGAGTACGCGACGAAGAAGCTGGCCGAGTACGAGCAGCCCGAGCTGGACGAGTCCGTGCGGCAGGAGCTGGAGGCCTACGTGACACGCCGCCGCCGCGAACTGGGCGACTGAGCGATGTCGAGAAGCCGACGAACGGCACGTCGGTCGGTACCTGTGCGACGAGTGTGCCGTTCGTCGCCGTCGGAGGGAAGGTAGGGAGTCATGGCCAGCGTTCCGTCTCGTGCCCGCATCGTGGTGATCGGAGCCGGCATCGTCGGCAACAGCCTCGTCCACCATCTCGCCCTTCTCGGATGGCGTGACATCGTCCAGATCGACAAGGGGGCACTGCCCAACCCCGGCGGCTCCACGGGGCACGCCTCGAACTTCATCTTCCCGGTGGATCACTCCCGCGAGCTCACCGATCTGACCCTGGACTCGATGCGTCAGTACAAGGAGATGGGTGTCTTCATCGAGTCCGGGGGCTACGAGGTGGCTCGCACCGAGGAACGGATGGAGGAGCTGCGCCGCCGGATGTCCTCGGCGCGGGCGTGGGGGATCGAGGCCGAGCTGGTCAGCCCCGACCACGTCGTCGCCAGGGTGCCGTTCCTCGACAAGGACAAGATCCTCGGTGCCTTCTGGACGCCGTCGGTCGGCGTCGTCGACTCGCTGCGCGCCGGCACGATCATGCGCGGGACGGCCCTCGCGCTCGGTGCCCTCACCGTCGTGCCAACCGTCGAGGTCACCGGACTCGATGTCGAGCAGGGCCGCATCCGCCGGGTCCGCACGAGCGGCGGCGACATCGAGGCCGACACCGTCGTGATCGCGTGCGGGGTCTGGAGCCCGAAGCTCGCGGCGATGGCCGGCGCCGCCATCCCGCTGACGCCCGCGGTGCACCAGATGATCTCGGTGGGCCCGATCCCGCAGCTCGCCGAGCGCGAGGGCGAGATCTCCTTCCCGATCGTCCGGGACATGGACACCTTCTGCTACGAGCGCCAGCACGGCGCCGACATTGAGGTGGGCTCCTACGCCCACCGCGCGATCCTGCACGACCCGGCCGACATCCCGTCGATCGAACAGGCGAAGCTGTCGCCCACCGAGATGCCGTTCACCGAGGACGACTTCGATCCTCAGCTGGAACAGGCCCTCGAACTCATGCCCGACGCCCTCGGTGCCGATGGCGCCGAGATCCGGTACTCCATCAACGGCCTGCTCTCGCTCACCCCCGACGGCGCGCCGATCCTCGGGGAGACCCCGGAGGTGAAGGGCCTGTGGTCGGCCGCAGCCGTATGGATCAAGGAAGGTCCCGGTGTCGGCCGCGCGGTGGCGGAGTGGATGACCCACGGGCACTCCGAGATCGACGTCCACCACAGCGACATCGCCCGCTTCTACCCGCACCAGCGCGCCCGCGGCCACGTGCGATCCCGGACCGCCGAGGCGTTCAACAAGACCTACGGCATCGTGCACCCCTCCGAGCAGTGGGCGGGGGAGCGGGGAAAGCGGCTCGCACCGATGCACGCCGCCGAGCGGGACGCGGGCGCGGTCTTCTTCGAGACCGCCGGCTGGGAACGTCCGATGTGGTACGCCGGCAACGAGGGCCTCCTCGCGGAGTACGGCGGCGCGGTGATGCCGCGCGAGCACGAGTGGGACGCCCGCTGGTGGTCGCCGATCATCAACGCCGAGCACCTCGCGATGCGCGAGCGAGCCGGGATCGTCGACCTGTCGGCGTTCGCGATGTTCGACGTCGTCGGCCCCGGCGCGATGGCCGCTGTCCAGGGCATCGTCGTGGCCCAGGCCGACGTCGCCGAGGGCCGGGTGGTCTACACGCCGGTGCTCGACGGGCGGGGCGGGTTCCGGTCCGACCTGACGGTCATGCGCCTGGCTCACGACCGGTACCGCGTGGTGACCGGCGGCGCGCACGGCATGGCCGACCTGAAGTGGTTCTCCGACCACCTGCCCGCCGACGGCACGGCGCAGATCGTCGACCTGACGTCGGCGTTCACCACCATCGGACTGTGGGGCCCGCGGGCTCGCGACATCCTCGGCCACCTCACCGACGACGACGTCAGCGACGCCGGCTTCGGGTTCCTGACCAGCCGCGCGCTCGAGGTCGACAGCATCGCGGTGCTCGCGTCGCGGATCTCGTACGTCGGCGAGCTCGGGTGGGAGCTCTACGTGCCGATGGAGCAGGGGGCCCGGGTGTGGCAACTGCTGCACGAGGCGGGCCGCCCGCACGGTGCGGTCCCGGTCGGTATCGGCGTGTACGGCACCACCGGGCGCCTGGAGAAGGGCTACCGCGCGTACGGCACCGAGCTCGACGGCGAGCGCTCGATCGTCGAGGCCGCCATGCAGCGCCCCAAGGTCAAGACGGCCGAGTTCGTCGGCCGGGAGGCCTACGTCGCGCAGCGCTCTGCCGCCCCGCAGGCGGTGCTGTGCACGATGACGGTCGACGACCACATGTCGGCCAGTGGTGTGCGGCGCTACATGCTCGGCGGAGAGCCGATCCTGACCCGGGACGGCGGCGTCCTCACCGACGGCCACGGGCACCACCCCTACGTCACGTCGGCCGGCTCGGCGCCCTCGCTCGGCAAGCACGTCCTGATGGCCTACCTGCCGCCCGACCAGGCCGTGGTCGGCAACCGGCTCGCCGTGTCCTACATGGAGGAGCTGTACCCGGTGACGGTCGGATCCGTCGACACGACGCCGCTGTTCGACCCGGCGAACGAGCGCGTCCGATGACCGATGTGCTGGTCTGCGTGAAGAGGGTGCCGGACTCGTCCGGGGAGGTCCTGCTGACCGGCGACGCCCAAGCGGTCGATGCCCGGTTCGTCGGCTTCACCGTCAGTGCGCACGAGAGCTGCGCGGTCGAGATCGCCGTGAAGATCGCCGGGGTCGACGGTGGCGCGGTGACCGCGCTGACGCTGGGTCCCGCGGAGGCGGTCGAACAGCTGCGGTCAGTGCTCGGTGTCGGGTGTTCGGCCGCCGTGCTGGTGGAGGCCGACCCGGTGGGATTCGGCCCGGCGGACGTGGCGAGGGAGATCGCCGCTGTCGTGTCCGCCCATGAGGCCGCTGGTCGCACCTATGACCTGATCCTGCTCGGCAACGACGCCGCCGACACCGGGGACTTCCAGGTGGGCATCCGGCTCGCGTACGAGCTCGGCAGGCCGGTGGTGAACGGCGTCAAGACGGTCGAGGTGGCCGGCGGGAGCGCGACGGCGCGGGGCGCCGGCGCCGACGGCGGCGTCGAGACCTACCGGGTGCCGCTGCCCGCCGTCGTCACCGTGCTGGAGGGCGGGGTCGAGCCGCGGTACCCGACGATCACGGGGCGGATGAAGGCCAAGAAGATCATGGTCGAGACCGTTGTGCCCGGCCGGGAGCCCGACGGCCCGCGGCGGGTGCGGCTGACGTCGCCCCCCGCGCAGCCCAGCGCCGTCACGGTGCTCGGCGAGGGGCCGTCGGCGGCGCCGGCCGTCGTCGACCTGCTGCGGGAGCTGGGGGTGGCACGGTGATCCTCGTGTTCGTGGAGACCGAGAGCTCGGGCGCCACGGAGGCATCCCTGGAGACGGTGACGTTCGCGCGGGACGTGTGGTCCGAGGGCGGACCGGTGCACGCGGTCGTGGTCGGCGCGCTCCCGGACGGCATCGTCGAACAGCTCGGTCGGTACGGCGTGAGCGAGGTGCACCACGCCGTCGGCGACGCGTTCTCGGCCTACGGCGGCGCGGCCTGGGCGGCCGCCGTCCAGGCGGTGCGGCAGACCACGGGCTCGGTTGCCGTGACGGTGTCCGGCAGCCCCCGAGGCAACGAGGTGCTGGCCCATGTGGCCGCCCGGCTCGGGGTGGCGATGGCCGCGAACGTCGTCGGCTGTCCGTCGCCCTTCGTGGTCACCCGGCAGGTGGTCGGCGGAGCCGTGCTGGAGGAGATGCGGCTCGACGACCGTCCCGCCCTGTTCAGTGTCGCCGGCCACGCCGTCGAGGCCGCCGCGGTGGAGGGCGCCCCCGCGACCCTGCACGAGTTCGTCCCGGAGGTGGCCGAGGCCGATCTCGTGGCGCGCGTGGTGGCGACGGAGCCGGGGGAGCCGGACCGGTCCGGAAGCCTGCGGTCGGCCAGGGTCGTCGTCGGCGCCGGCCGCGGCGCCGGGGGCGCGGACGGCTTCGACGGCGTCGTCGAGCTGGCGGGCCTGCTCGACGGAGCGCTCGGCGTCTCCCGGGTGGTGACCAGCCTCGGCTGGCGCCCCCACCACGAGCAGGTCGGCCAGACCGGCAGCCGGATCTCCCCCGAGGTCTACATCCCGTGCGGCATCAGCGGTGCCATTCAGCACTGGGCCGGGTGCGCCAGCTCCAAGACCATCGTGGCGATCAACACCGACGCGGACGCGCCGATGATGACCAAGGCCACCTACGCCGTGGTGGGCGACATGCACGAGATCGTGCCCGCGATCAACGCGGAGATCCGCCGCCGCCGCGGCGGGTGAGTCCTCGTGGCCACACCCGGATCAGCTCGACGGCTTGACCGTGGTCTGGTCTTCGCGGGACAGTGTTGCGAAGGGTGAGTGCTGTTGGGGATTGCGCAACAGTAGCGCCGTCAGGGCACGTGACTCGTCGGGCGAGGTGACCGGGCGTCGTGGAGGAACGAGGGATGGGCGCACCGCAGGGGGACGCCGAGCGCGGCGATCCAGTTCAGCCATCACGACCGGCAGGCCTCCCGGCGATCGGGCTCGGTCGGTAGGTCGGGCCGCCAGACCGTCCACGGAGGAAGCGATGCCGACGACACCTTCCGGTGACGACGCCGTGACCATGGCGCTGCGCAGCCTCGCCGATCCCTTCAGCGTGGAGATCACGCCGAAGGAGGCGGCGACGCTGCCGCCCCTGTCCGAGGTTCTCGCCGCTGGTACCGAGGTCTACCTCACGTTCCTGCCGCGGACGCCCTGGCCGGACACGGTCGCGGTCGCGCGGCGACTCGTCCGTGACGGTCTGCGGCCGGTGCCGCATCTGGCGGCCCGCGCGGTGCCCGACCGGTCGACCCTCCGCAGGCGGCTGGCCGATCTCGCCGAGGTCGGCGTCACGGACCTGCTGCTCGTGGCCGGTTCGTCGACGACCCCGGCGGGCGAGTTCCACGAGGCCGCGCAGATCCTCGACTCAGGGTGCCTGGAGGAGGCCGGCATCGTCCGCGTCGGCGTCGCCGGACATCCGGAGGGCAGTCCCGACATCGACGATGATGCACTCGCCACGGCGTTGTCGACCAAGAACCGCATCGCCCGCGACCGCGGCCTCGACGTCCGCATCGTCACGCAGTTCTGCTTCGCCCCGGAACCGATCGTGGCGTGGGAGCGCAGGATCCGGGAGGCAGGCAACACTCTTCCGGTGCACGTCGGGTTGCCCGGGCTGACCTCTCCGGGGCGGCTGCTGAAGTTCGGGCTGTCCTGCGGGGTAGGCCCCTCGCTCACGGTGCTGCGCAAGCAGTCCGGCGGCGTCCTCAAACTCGTGACCACGCCGGTCTATCGGCCCTACGACACCGTGGTCGGCCTGGCGGCCGCGGTGGCCGCCGACCCTCACAGCCTGTTGTGCCGCCTGCACTTCTTCCCCTTCGGGTCGCTGGTGGCGACAGCATCGTGGGCCTCGGATCTGCTCGGCGAGCGGTTCGAGACTCGTGACCGGCGACGTCCGGACATGACCGCCTGAGAGCAACCCGAGACGACCCGTCCACCATCCGTGGCGGAACCGAACAGGAGAGCCCATGTCCTTCCCATCGGATCTGGCTATCGCGGAGGCTGCCTCGCTTCGGCCGTTGGGTGAGGTGGCGGCCGGTATGGGTATCGAGGAGCGGCTGTTGCTGCCTTATGGCCGTGGTGTGGCCAAGATCGATCTTGCCGCGG
>NZ_JAOPWR010000537.1 GCF_025965585.1 Pseudonocardia sp. | reverse complement strand
GGTCTCGCACTCACCCTGCTGTTACTCACTGTGCCGAACAGTGCCGAGGCGGTGGTACCACCAGCGACGAATACCTCAGATATCACTTCTCTGCCTGCACCGTATTCCCAGTGGGACGTCACGATTGGACCGGTCGACGGTGATGCCCGCGTCTTGGACCTTGATTTCAACAGCCCGTTGCTGCATCGGCGGGTCAGTAACCGAGTGTATCTTCCGGACAGATACCGCATCGAGGGAGCCGCGTACCCGGTTGTATACGCTCTGCACGGGACCGTTCTGCCGGCACTTGACGACCACACCGTGGACCCCGTGACTCAGCAAGAATCGCTACTGCACATGATCGGCGCGGGCGGGGGCTACCTGCAGACCGAGCTTTTCGACCTCACGTCACAGTTGGACAAGGCGACTTTTGTCGTCGTCGCGCCTGACACCGGCACTGACAAGTCGTGGTGTGAGACCTGTGGGTGGATCGATGGCCGCAAGGATTTGCTTCCCAACGTGCATCCGGTAACGGGTGAAACACTCCCTGCCGACTCGCATCTTCACCGTGAGCTGTACCCACTAGTAGAGGCACTGTTTAACGTCCGCAGCGATCGGGCGGGCCGTGGCGTGATGGGTTTCTCGATGGGGGGATACGCAGCCCTCGTTCAGGGCATGCTGCACCCTGACCAGTACGCGTTCGTGGCGTCGGTGAGCGGTGTCTACGAAACGCTGACCGAGCCGCGCCTTCGGGCCATCTGGGAGGCCCTGGGCTATATGAGAGACCAGGGCTACGGCACCGGTGTGACCGACGAGATCTGGTGGCGCAACTACGACCCCTCGCAGATCGCCACCAATCTCGCTGGGTTCGGCGGCAAGCTCCTGCTGAGCTACGGGGACGCTTGCCTGAGCACCGCGTCGCTGGCCACTGAGGATTGCCGCACTTATCCACCGGTCCGCAACCCCGCTGCCGCCACTATCGAAGCGCTACTGGTCGCCAACAACCACGTTGCTGTAAAGGACCTTCCTGCGAAAACTATTCCGGCGCAATTCATTCAGCTGCCGGGCGTGCATGGCGCCAACAATCACCGCGTGTATGCCGACTACATCGTCCCGTCGGCGAATGACCTGTTCAGCCGTAAGATCGTCGACCCGCGCAGCTTCTCGTACCGCACGGTCATTCCCCACTTCGCGGTGTGGGGGTACGACGTGTCGGTTGAGCGTCAGGACGACGAGTTCCTCTCCCTCGGCGCAGCACGCGCCGACGGCAGCTCTTTCACGCTGACGGGCACGGGCACAGTGCGCCTCCGCACACCGGCAGCATTCACCCCAGGTAGCACGCATCGCATCATCGTCACCGCGCAGGACGGTTCCAGCAATCAGCAGATCGCGACCGCGGATTCCAGCGGCCGTCTGGGGCTCACTATCAAATTAGGCGGCGATCATCCGCTTGATCAGGGAACGCTGACAGACGTTCTCTCCCTCGATGCGGCGAACTCCACGAACATCCAGATCAAGTAGGACCCGGCTGCAAGCCGGAGCTTTGCAGGTCAGGTGGGCCCGAGCTGCAGGGGCCCACCTGACGCCCGCGCGGTGTTGCGTCATTTCAGGCCCGCGCTTCAGCGCCTGGTGGCAGCACAATGGAGTGTACCGCGCGGTAGATAGTTGTCTGTATGGTCGGTTATCGACCGTGTGTTAGGCTCTAGGCATGGACGTACGTGCCCACGACAGCCTCGCTGCGACTCGTCGGCGGGTCGCCATGGGCGACGTCGACGCGGCTCGCATCCTCTACTTCGCGGCACCGTACCGCTGGATGGAGGAGCTGTTCACCGGATGGTTGAAGGATGTCGGTCACCCGGTGAGCGCGATGCTGCGCAACGGTGTGGCGTGTCCGTGTGTTGCCTCGGCAGCGACCTATCCGGCGCCGCTCTCTCTCGACGACGAGTTCACCCTCAGCCTCCGGCCGTCGGGTATCGGGACCACATCGTTCTCGGTGACCGCGGAGGCGCGGCGGGTGGCTGATGGTGTCGTCGCGGTACGAGCCACCGGTTGGCATGTCTGGGCCAGCTTCGACGGCGGGGATCGCCCCGACATCGCCCGCCGGGAGTTGCCGGAGTGGCTTCGGTCCGAGCTCGTCTCCCGCGAGCTGGTCGAGCCGTGCGCGGCGCAGCGCACGCGGGCATGAACGTCCGTCGGGCCAGCTGTGGTGGGTGCGCGAACGGAGTACGAGGCGAGTTCCCTCCAGGGCCGGCAGGAGCGTGGTCATTCTCGACCTCTCGCAGTCATCCATCTGCTCGTGACCGGCCAGCTCGCCGGACATCGGTACTTACGAGGACGGCCATAACGTGGGACGCAACCCGGATGTGAAACCATCGCCGAGGATCCGCGGCTGGCGCTCTTTGGAACTAGAACGGGGATCGCGGTGGCAAGGAGGTTGTTTGCCGTGACGGCAGAGGCGAGGTCGGAGCCTGCCCCGAGCAGGGTTGCGCGGCGTCGTGATCGCAAGGTGGCCGACATCCTTGCTGCGGCTGCCGACGTGCTGTCCGAGCGTGGCTTCCATGGCATGAGCCTGGACGAGATCGCCGATCGGCTGGATCTTACCAAGGCCTCGCTCTACCACTACTTCCCGAGCAAGGAGGAGCTGGTCAGCGCCTGCCTGGAGGCGCTCGCGACCACGGCGAACGAGCGGCTGCGGGAGACCTCAGGCGCTGTATCAGGCACAGCGGCCGAGCGGCTGGGCATGCTGATCCGAGCTCAACTGGACATCATCGTGCGGGAGTATCCGCAGATGGCCAGGTTGTTCCTGCAGCCACTGGACTGGCCCGAGCTGTACCGGCAGCGCAGCCGGGCCCTCCGGGTCGAGCACGACGAGATCTTTCGCTCCGTTGTTCGTGAGGGAATCCGGACCGGGGAGTTCGAGGTCGACGAGGACGTGGCCATGCACAACCTCTACGGTGCGATGAACAACGTGCCGGTATGGTTCCGCGGACGACGCAGAAGGGACATCGACGAGATGGGGGCGAAGGTCGCCGACAACCTGCTCCGGTTGTTCCTTCCGCCCTCTGCGTCGTAGTCGGGCTGATTAGAGAGGCGCCCGGTCGGGGCTCGGGCCGCAAAGCGGTCTGGGCCCCGACTGACGTCGTGTAGGTCACGCGCTAACCCACCTGGCGCTGCTGCCCCTCCCAGTAGGGCTCGCGCAGGGCACGGCGGAAGACCTTGCCGACCGCCGTCTTCGGCACTTCCCCGACGATGTCCACAGACAGCGGCTTCTTGTAGTTGGCCAGACCGGTGGCCTTGCAATGGGCCTGCAGGGCCTCCAATGTGAGCGACTCACCGGCGTGCAGAGAAACGCACGCCTTGACTGCCTCGCCCCATTTCTCGTCGGGCACGCCGATCACCACCACTTCGTTCACCGAGGGGTGTGAAGAGATGACATCCTCGACCTCGCGTGGGTAGACGTTGAGGCCGCCGCTGATGATCATGTCGTTCTTGCGGTCCACGATCGTGATGAAGTCGTCCTCGTCGCGGACCGCGAGATCGCCCATCCGGAACCACCCGTCCACGTAGGCGCTCGCGGTCGCCTCAGGCTGGTTCCAGTACCCGATCGACACGGCGTCCCCGCGTACCCGCAGTTCGCCCATCTCTCCGCGCGGCACCTCGCGGCCATCCTCACCGGCTACCCGGACGTCGAAGAAGGGCGAGGGCCGGCCGCAGGATGCCAACCGGTCCGGATGGTTCTTGAGCGCCTCGACGTGCTCGTCCGGGTAGAGGACCGTGTTGTAGATCGTGCCGCCCTCGGTGGATCCGTATCCCTGCATGAAGATCGGACCGAAGATCTCCATCGCCTTGCGCAGCACCACCGGTGCGATCGGCGAGCCCGAGTAGTAGATACAGCGCAGGCTGCTCAGGTCACGGTTCGAGGCGTCGGGGTGGTTCGCCAGCGCATTGATGATCGCCGGGGCGAGGATCGAGTGGGTGATCTGCTCACGCTCGACGACATCGAAGAACAACTTCGGATCGAAGTGGCCAAGCATCACCGAGCGGGCCCCGCGATAGAGCGCTGGGGCGGTCAGGATGCCGGATTGGTGCGACAGCGGTCCGACGTGCAGCAACGCACAGTCCGGACCCATATCACCCATGATGGTGGCCAGGATGTTGCGGTAGGTGGCCACCCAGTTGCGGTGCTGGTAGATCGCGCCCTTGTAGTGGCCGGTCGTGCCGGACGAATGGAAGACCAGGTAGGGCGTCTCCTCACTCAGCGCGGCGGGTTCGAAAGGCGCGGAAGTGCTGATCAACTGCTCGTAGTCGCCGCTGTCAGCGAGGCCGATCACCCGGGCCGGCGGCGCCTGGCCCGAGTCGATGAGGCCCTGGATGACAGTGGTGAACTCCGGCCCGGTCACGACCACCTTCGGCGTGAGGTCGTTGAGTACCCAGGCGTACTCTCGGGCGCCGTCACGTGAGTTCAATCGGCCCCGGACGGCGCCGATCATGGACACCGCGTTGTCGACCTCGACCCACTCGTTACGGTTGTTCATCAGGGCGACAACCCGGTCGCCCGGCGCCACTCCCTGCTCGAGGAGGGCCGTCGCGAGCCGGCGGCTGCGGTCCCACATCTGCCGGTAGGTCAGGGAGCCGGAACCGTCCATCAACGCGATGCGGTCAGGGAACCTCCGGACTGCGGACTCGACGAATTCGTGCACTAGGTGAGCCAATGCCTCGCCCTTCGAGAGGTGTGCCAGATGAGCGGGACCCCGAAGCCCGCGCGTGTCTCGAACGCTAGGGTCGCGAGCCGAGACAGTCAACCGTACAGTCAAAGTTCGTTTAGTGGGATAGTGTTCTACTGATCGGACGGTTGAGGCTGGAGGCCTCCAGGCCTGGGCCGACGGTCCGGCGCGATCGTGTTCTCGGCGGGGGTCGGCCGCTGTGCAGCGACTGAGAGGCAGAGACGTGAAGATCGACTATCAGCTGGACGCGTCACCGGTGAGCATCTGCGATCGAATCCGGGAGGTGGAGGCGGCGGGCTATCACGGTGCCTGGCTGCTCGAGGCCGCCCACGATCCGTTCCTGGGTGTCGGACTCGCGGCTCAGGTCACTTCGCGGGTGGAGATCGGTACCGGCATTGCGGTGGCCTTCGCGCGTTCGCCGATGACGCTCGCGGTCTCCGCGAACGACCTGCAACTCGTGTCGCAAGGAAGGTTCCTACTGGGTCTCGGCTCGCAGATCCGGCCGCACATCACGCGGCGGTTCTCCATGCCCTGGTCGCATCCGGCTGCGCGCATGCGGGAGTACGTGCTCGCGTTGCAGGCGATCTGGGCGTCCTGGAACGACGCCACTCCGCTGCACTTCGAGGGCGAGTTCTACCGGCACACGCTGATGACCCCGATGTTCGACCCGGGGCCGAACCCTTACGGGAAACCGCCCGTCGTGCTTGCCGGCGTCGGGGAGGCGATGACCAGGACCGCGGGTGAGGTGGCCGACGGTTTCCTCTGCCACGGCTTCACCACTGAACGCTATCTCCGGGAGGTCACGCTGCCTGCGCTCCACCAGGGCCGGCAGAGGACAGGGCTGTCGCTGGAGGGCTACGAGATCGTCGGCATGCCGTTCGTCATCACCGGCGCCACCGCGGAAGAGTTCGCCACGGCAAAGCAGGCGACCAAGAAGCAGATCGCGTTCTACGCCTCAACACCGGCATATCG
>NZ_JAOPWR010000497.1 GCF_025965585.1 Pseudonocardia sp. | reverse complement strand
ATCGTCCGATCCCGCAACCCCTCCGGCACATCCCCATTCACAATCCGCTGCGCCAAACCCTCCACGATCGCAGTCTTCCCCACCCCCGGATCACCAACCAACACCGGATTATTCTTCGACTTCCGCGACAAAATCTGCACCACCCGCCGGATCTCCGCATCCCGCCCGATCACCGGATCCAACCGGCCCCCCCGCGCCGCCTCCACCAAATCCTGCCCATACTTCGACAACGCCTCATAAGTACCCTCCGGCGTCGCCGACCGCACCCGCTGATTCCCCCGCACCCTCACCAACTCCGCCAACACCGCATCCCGAGTCACCCCGTTCCGCACCAACAACCGGCCCACCCCAGACCGCTCCCCCTCCACCGCCAACGCAATCAACAAATGCTCAACCGACACATACTCATCCCCCAACCGGCGCGCCTCCCGATCCGCCGCCTCCAACACCCGAGACAACCGCTGCGTCACCGACACCCGCCCCGGCTCCACCCCCCCACCCGTACTACGCGGCTTCCGCTGAAGCTCCCCCTCCAACTCACCACGCAACTTCGGAACAACCACCCCCAACCCCGCCAACAACCCCGGCACCAAACCATCAGGCTGCTCCAACAACGCCAACAACAAATGCTCCCCATCCACCTCCGTATGACCCGCACGAGTAGCAACATCCTGCGCAGCCGAAAGGGCCTGCTGAGACTTCTGAGTCAGGCGATTCAGATCCATCGGACACTCCGGTCGGGTTCGGTGCGCACGGTCCGGCGGCGGTCACGTCCCGGCTGGGCGCTTAGGGCGAGCTCCAACTCCTGGACCCGGTCGAGCAGGTCGACCACCAGGCCGAGCGCGGTGTAGTTCAGCGACAACCCCGTGCGCAGCCGCTCGATACGGGCCACGGCGGCGAGCTGGCCGACGGTGAACCACAGCGCCCCGTTCGCGTCGCGGCTCGCGCGCAGCAGGCCGAGCGCGACGAACCGCCGCACGAGGTCGGGATGCAGCCCGCTCCGACGGGCGAACTCGTCCTGGCGGAGCAGGCTCACCACCGGACGGCGGGTCGTCATGGGCTGTGTCATGACGGCGTCGCCGCCTTCCTCGGGTCGAACGTGGACCGTCGAGCCATCTCAGGCCCTCGCCGCGTCGGCGACGGTCACCGAGGCCGGGCGCAACAGCCGCCCCGGGGCCCCGTAGCCGGGCCGCAGCACCGCGACGACCGTGCCCCGGGCGGTCCCGTCCGCCGGTGGCACGACACTCACCACCTCGTGCCGGGCGGGGTCGAACGGCACACCCGCCTCGTCCTGGCGGGGATGGCCGAGCCGGACGAGTACGGCCTGCGCCTGGTCGCGCACCGCCCGGACGCCCGCCGCGACGGCGGCCTGGTCGGCATCGGCGTGCTCCAGCGCGCGGTCGAGGTCGTCGAGCACGGGCAGGAACGCCGATGCCACGTGCTCGCGTTCGGCCGTCCGCGCCGCGGCGATCTCGTGGGCGTGGCGCCTGCGCAGGTTGTCCAGATCGGCCGGCGCCCGTCGCCACCTGTCCTCGAGCTCGGCGGATGTCTGCCCGGACTCCCCGCGCAGGGCGTCAGGCGGCGACTCCGGTGAGGGGGCGGCGCACATGAACCCGTCCCTCAGCCGCTGCGGTCGGACTCGGCGTCGACGACGTCCCGGTCGTCGACCGTCTCGTCGGCGGCACAGCCGCCGGCGCCCTGGTCGATGCCCACTGCTCCGGCCACGGCTCAGACCGCCCTGCCGAGCAGGCGGACGGCCTCGTCGGCGACCGCCTCGTCGACGAGCACGTCGAAGCGGTGCGCGAGCATCGTCGTGACCGACGCGGAGTCGCGGCGGCCTCGCACCAGCGCGTGGACGACCAGGCCCACCACCGCCCCGACGAGGGCCCCCAAGACCAGACCGTAGAGCGCGAGCAGCACCGACGTCACCAGCGGGTTCAGGAACGAGAGAAGGCCGAAGATCCAGCCGACCAGGGCACCGGGAACCGCGCCGCACAGGGCGCCGCGCGCGGCCGCCTGGACGTCGTCCAGCTTCCCGGCCGGCTGCTCGACGAGCTCCAGATCCTGACCGACGACGGCGGCCCGGTCGACCGGGAAGCCGAGTTCGGCAAGCCGGGCCACGAGACGCTCGGCCTCGGCGTAGGTGGAGAACGACGCGATGGTCCGGCGCGACCGACGGCCGGCGGGTCGGGCGCCGCGGTCGACCGCGGACGAGGCGGTGGTGCTCGGTTGCTCGGTCATCGCTTTCTCTCGGGTCGTCGCCGTCTCTCGGGTCGTCGCCGTCTGGCCTGTCGGGCGCTAGAGGCCTGCCGAGGCCGGGGCACTCCCGGACGCCGAGGACGCGGGAGATCCTTCGCCGTCCCCGGACGTCTCGGATGAGTCCACTGAGACCCGGTGCGGCTTGCTCGCCTCGCTGACCGGGATCCGCAGCGCGAGCACACCGTCCGCCAGGTCGGCGGACAGGCCGCCCGAGTCGAGGTTGTCACCGAGGAACAGTTGCCGGGCGAACTCGCCGTAGGGCCGCTCGTCGACGATGACCTCGTCACCCTCCTGGAACTGGGGCTCCCGACGAGCTCGGATGCTCACGACGTTGCGCTCGACGGTGACCTGCACGTCCTCGGACCGGATGCCTGGCAGGTCGAGGTAGACATGGAACTCCTCGCCGCGGCGCAGTGCCGCCATCGGCATACTGGGCGCGATCCTCCCGGTGGCCGCGGCGGTCTGCTCGGCGATCCGGTCGAGCTCTCGGAACGGGTCGAACCGCATGAGGGTCATGTGCTCTCCAGCAGGGCGCGGACGGGTGGGACGGTCCGGCTCGATGACCGGGTGGCGCCCACGGTCGCAGCGCGCCCGCCTGCGCGAACCGGTCCCGCAGGGGCAACCTGACCACCCCGGCTGAGCCCGGGAGGGCAGGTAACCCTCCGGCCGCGCCAGCGGGAATGCAACGGCGAAGCGCCGCCGGTAGAGTTCGTCCACCGCCGGGCATCTCCGGCGAAGCCGAGAACAGTCGGTCAGTCCGTAGGAGTGACACGATGGCCAGGCGCGACGTTGAGCAGCACGCCCCCGATCCGATGCGCGTGGGTTCATCGACCGCTGACATCACCCGGTTCTGGGACCTGGCGCTGGGGTTGATGGGCACGATCTCGTTCGACGGGTACCTCACGCAGGTCAACAAGGCCTACTGCGAGGTGCTCGGATGGTCGGTGGAGGACCTGACGTCCGTGCCCTACTGGGAGTTCGTACACCCCGGGGACCGGGACGCGATAGTGGAGTCCAGCCAGCTGCTGCTCGACGGCACGGTCGGCTCGCTGGTCGGGTACGACATGCGGATGCTCCGTCGCGACGGTAGCTACCGGTGGACCCGCTGGACCACCCGTGCCGACCCGGAGGACGAGCTCCTCTACGGCATCGGCACCGACGTCGACGACCTCCGCACGGCCGTGGACGAGCGGGTCGTCACCGGGACCTGGACGTGCGACGCCCGGGCCGACGAGTTCCGGTGCTCCGACGAGATGCTGGTCATGCTCGGCTTCACG
>NZ_JAOPWR010000496.1 GCF_025965585.1 Pseudonocardia sp. | reverse complement strand
GGGGCTCGCTGGTCGCTGGCGCTTCTTGGTCCCCATCAGCCCACGGGGCGTGTAGGACGGCCCGAGCTCTGACGGCGGTGGCGGGACGTGCGGTCGGGCCGCACGGATCTGCCGGGCCCGCTCCCGCGCAGCTTCTGCTTGAGCTACGAAGAACGCAGTCCGAGCAGCGAGTTCATCGACCGACGGGGCAGGCGGTACGGAGGCGGGCGACGCGACTGGAGTGGTCCTCTTGCGCCGTTGAACGATCAGGAACGGGGTGGCGATCAGCAGCAACGCCGCGAGAACCGCAAGGCTGATCTGCCAGAACTTCACAACGGCATACACCAGGAGAATCAGTGCGAATATCAGCACGAGGACGGCACCCACATCGGGCCCGCTGTTCTTGCGTCGCCGGGTCCGGCCGCCCACCCGTCCCCCGACCCGGACGCCTGGGAAGATCGGCACGCTGATCCAGAGCCCCACGTGCAGCACGTCGTCGCCGATCATCAGCACGTTACGGAAGAGACGGCCCTCGCTGGGCGGCCAGGTCTCCGGGATGGGGGCGTCCACCTCCGGCCCGGGTGCGGCCGTCGGTCCGGCCTACCAGGCCCCTCTCCCAGGAAGCGTCACCGATTCATTGAGCCAGTTTCGCTACGCGGTGCAGCCGTCCAGGCCGTCGACCGCGCGGCATACGCGGCCTCGCGCACTGTCCGCTCCATCCGCCCTGGACATTCCCCACCGAGACGGGTTGGTTTCGGTGTGTGCCCGCGCCTCGCATCACATCCCCGACCCCGCAGCACGGCCGGGCCGACGACGATCAGGCGGCCGTCGTTCGTGAAACCGGGAGAGCACATGGATGACCGAGGCGTTCCCGTCTGGCCGCTTATCCGAGGGCTCACAGAGTACGACCGGGACGAGCTGCTCGGGATGGGGCGCCGCCGCCGATACCGGCGCGACGAGGTCGTATTCCACGAGGGGGATCGAGCGGATTCGGTTCATCTCATCGAGCGCGGGCATGTCGCCTCGTGCGCCTTCCTCGAGACCGGGGAAACCGTCACCTACCGTGTGTTCGGGCCGGGCGAGACGTTCGGGCTTCTCGCACTTCAGTCGGGCACGGCCCACCGCTACGGGACCACGATCGCCCTGGACGAAGCGGTGACGGTGATGATCGACGCCGATCACCTGCGCTCGCGTTGCCTGGGTAACGCAGCCATGGGGCAAGTGCTGATCGACCTACTTGCCACCGAGGTCCGGGCCTTTGCCGCCGCGTTGGTCGAAGCGCTCTTCGTACCCGTCGAGATCAGGGTGCTGCGCCGGCTGACTGCCCTGGCCCAGCTCTACGGCCAGGGCAAAGCCGGCACCGTCATCCCGCTCACCCAGGAGGGACTGGCCGGCTTGGCGGGCACCTCTCGAGCCAGTGTCAGCAGGGTTCTCAAGGGCCTAGAAACAGCACGCATCGTCGAACGTCGACGGTCGGCCGTCGTCGTCGACGATCCCGAGGCGCTGGCGTGGGCCGCGACGCGCGCCCCGAGGGACTCAACGTCACCACCGTGACACTTGGAGCGTCACCTCGACGCGCGACAGCGCCACCACATCGGCGGAGGCTGAGGGGACGGTTCGACGAGAGGAGTCGAGATGTCCGACAAGGGAATCATCCGCCAGCCGGGCGAGGCGAATGGAGTCTGGCTGAAGGGAACCCAAGTACTGTTTCTCAACGGGGCCGGGGATGCGGATGGCGGCTCGGCGTTCGAGATGAGAGCCGCTCCCGGCTTCGATACCGGCGCCCATCGGCACAGCCGCATCGAGGAGTACTTCTACGTCGTTGACGGTGAGATCGAAGCCAGAGCCGGAGAACGCAGCGTCGTCGGCGGTCCAGGTACCTTCGTATTCGTGCCGAAGGGCATGGCCCACTCGATCGCCAACCGCAGCCCGCTACCGGCCACTTTCATCTTCTTCACCTCTCCGCCCGGCCACGAACGCTACTTCCAGGACCTCGCCGACGTTCTGGCCATCGACGGGCCCCCCGACATCGATGCCATCGCCGCCGTTCGGGCCCGCTACGACACCGAGCAGATCTCCACGCTCCGCACCGGCTGAAGACCAGCGCAAAGCTGGACGGAGGCCGCTTTTGTGGTTGTCCGGACATGTATCGCTCCGTCCGGCTGTTTACGGGGTTCGCGGTCGCTACGTGGTCGCGATCAACCGCCATCGCGCAACGCTTCCTCGATCCGACGCCGCGAGGCGTCCTCCCGGCCCGCGATGCACTTGGCGTAGACCCGCAGCAGGACGTCCAGGCTGCGCCCCGCCCCAGGCGGCCACCTGAGGGGCCGGGATGCCGCTGTTGAGCCACGTGCAGACCGCGGCGGGCGGAGGTCGTACGGACGGCGTGCGAGCGGTGAAGCCGCCTGCTGCTCGCTCAGAGCCGCCGTCCTGCGTGCCCGACCCAGGCCCGCCGTACAGCCAGCTTGGATCGGCGAGGTCCCGTAGTAGCGCGGCGCGGCCCGTAGGGTGGGTCTCATGCCGGACGCCCGGCCCCGCCCCGAGCCGTTCACCTCGCAGACCGCCCCCGCGGCGCTCGAGGACCTCCGCGCGCGGCTGCGCGCGACGCGCTGGCCGGACACGCCTGAGGACGCCGGGTGGTCGCTCGGGACCGACCTCGCCTACCTCCGCGAGCTCGTCGCCTACTGGGCGGACGGGTTCGACTGGCCGGCGCAGGAGGCGGCGCTGGGCCGGCTCCCCCGCTTCCGCGTCCCGCTCGGCGGCCTCGGGATCCACTTCGTGCACGTCCGGGCCCCCGCGCCGGCCGGGCCCGTCCTGCCGCTGGTCCTGTGCCACGGCTGGCCGGACTCGTTCTGGCGCTACGCGAAGGTCATCCCCCTGCTCACCGACCCCGGCGCGCACGGCGCCGACCCCGCCGACGCGTTCGACGTGGTCGTGCCCGACATGCCGGGCTTCG
>NZ_JAOPWR010000486.1 GCF_025965585.1 Pseudonocardia sp. | reverse complement strand
TTCTTGTCGCCCTGGAACTTGTTGACGTCCTCGCTCTTCTTGGGAAGCCGGTCGTTGGCGATGAGCACGGCCATCCACGGAAGCGGGATCGAGATGATCAGCAGGGTCACGGCCAGCCACGGGATCGTGTAGAAGACGGCCGCCAGGATCATCAGGGGCACCCGCATTCCCATCATGATCTTGTAGCGGTGCTTGCGGGCCGCCAGTTCCTGCTCGTAGGACATCGGTGCATCCGTGATGAGCACCGGATCCACCGCACGCTGAGGGTCGCTCACCGTCACTCCCTCGCTGGCGCCCGGAGGCGCAGTTCTCGACGGTGTGTCCGCCGTCGCCTCATGGTGCCACCCGGTGGTTGGGCCCGCCTGTCGGCCCCGGGGCGTGTTCAGGGCATTCGGGTGGCCTCGGCGGACGGTTCGCCGAGATGAGCGTGCAGGTCCGCAGCGGTCCGCGGACGCACGGCGTCGGTGGCGCCGGTCCGGTCGAGCAGGCGGTGCACCGCCGGCGCCCACGCCGGGCCGAGACGGGCGGAGCGCAGCAGGCCGGCGTCACCGAGGACGACGTCGGCCGGTCCGGCGTGCACCGCTCCCCCGGCGACGACCGCTACCTCGTCGGCCCAGCGGTAGACGAGGTCGACGTCGTGGGTCGAGAGCACCGGCGTGGTGCCGGCGGCGTGCAGGTCGGCCAGGGTGGCGAGCAGCTCCTCCACCCCTGCCGGGTCGAGGCCGGCCGTCGGCTCGTCGAGGACGAGCAGCCGGGGCCGCATCGCGACCGCGCCCGCGATGGCTGTCCGCTTCTTCTGTCCGAACGACAGCAGGTGGGTGGGCCGGTCGGCCAGGTCGGCGATGCACAGCGCGGCCAGCGACTCGTCCACGCGGCGGGCGACCTCGTCGGTGGGAAGGCCCAGGTTCACCGGCCCGAACGAGACGTCCTGCGCGACGCTCGCGGCGAACAGCTGGTCGTCCGGGTCCTGCAGCACGAGCTGCACCTGCTCGCGCAGCGCCGTCAGCCCGCGACGGGTGCGGCGCACGGGCTCGCCGTCGAGCAGCACCTGCCCGGCCCCGGGCTCGAGCGCGCCGACGAGCAGCCTGAAGAGCGTGGTCTTGCCGCCGCCGTTGGGCCCGAGCACGGCGACGCGGCGCCCGGCGTGCAGCGCGAGGTCGGCCCCGGTGAGCACCGGACGGTCGGCCTCGTAGGCGAAGCACAGCCCCGACGCGGCCAGCACGGGAGTCATGCCGGCATCAGCGTCGCCGCGACGACGGCCACCAGCAGCACGGTGGTGACGGCGAGGAACGGCCACGACACCGGCCGCGCCTCCACCTGGACCTTGAGTGAGCCGGTGTAGCCGCGCAGCGCCAGCCCCTGTTCGAGACGCCGCGCGCGGTCGAACGACCCGATGAACACCGCACCCGCCTGACCGGCGACGGACCGGTAGGTGGTGCGCCACGTGCGGAAGCCGAGCCGCCCGGCCTGGGCCTCGCGGACGGTGGTGACCGTGTCGAGCAGCAGGAACAGCAGCCGGTACATCAGCGCGGCGATCTCGGTGACGGCCGCGGGCACACCGAGGCGTTCGAGCCGCGGGAGGGTGTCGGCGAGCGGGGTGGTGGCCGCGAACAGCACCAGGCAGAGCAGCGCCGCGAGCGCCCGTCCGGCCAGCATGGTGGCCGGGACGAGGCCGGCGGGCTCCCAGCGCAGGACCGTGGCCCCCCCGACGGCCACGAGCAGCGGCAGCGACCCGACCACGATGAACACCAGCGGCGCCCGCACCGCCCGCCACACCTGCGCCGGGGCGAGCGCGACCGGCCCGAGGAGCACGCCGAGCGCCACCGCACCCACCAGCACCGAGCCCGGCCACGGGGGCAGCGCCACCGCGCAGGCCAGCAGGCCCAGCGCGAGCAGCGCCTTCTCCGCGGGGTGACGACGGCGCCACGGGTTGGTGTAGGCCAGCGCGTCGAGGGCGTGCATCAGTCCCGACCCGGATCGACGCCGGAGGCCTCGCGGGCGAGCCTGCGGCGCGCGCGGGCCGCGCCGAAGTAGTAGCCGAGGAACCCGGCCCCGATCGCGGCCTGCAGCGCGAACAGACCGGACGCGGTCTCCGCCGCGGGCTCGAAGAACGGCGTGAACCACGGCTCGAAGCCGGGGTTCTGCGCCTCGATCTGCTCGGCCGCCACCCCGTCGGCACCGCCGAACTCCGTCTCGCTGCCCATCAGCAGCGGCGCGGCGGCGAGCACCAGCACGGCGAGGACGAGCAGCCAGTTGACCATCGTCGAGCGGGACATCTCAGGCCTCCCGGGCTGCGGCGGGGGCGGGGGCGGGGGCGAGACGGCGCAGCACGCCGAGGCGGGTCAGCTCGGCCGGGCTCACCCGCACCAGCAGGCGGACGATCAGCACGGTGAGCAGGCCCTCGCTGACGGCGAGCGGGATCTGCGTGATCGCGAAGATCGACCCGAACTTGACCACCGCCCCGAACACCCCCGACTCCGCGTCGGGGTAGGCGAGCGCGAGCTGCACCGACGTCGTGCAGTACGTCGAGAGGTCGGCGAGCGTGGCCGCGAGGAACACCGCGGGCGTCAGGCCACCGCCGAGCCTGCCCACCAGCCGGTAGACGCCGTACGCCACCCACGGCCCCACGATCGCCATCGAGAACGCGTTGGCGCCCAGCGTCGTGATGCCGCCGTGCGCCAGCAGCAGCGCCTGGAACGTCAGCACGATCGTGCCGAGCAACGCCATCACCGGGGGTTTGAACAGCACGGCGCCCAGCCCGGTACCGGTCGGATGCGAGCTCGACCCGGTGACCGACGGGATCTTCAGCGCCGAGAGCACGAAGCTGAACGCGCCGGCCGCGCCGAGCAGCAGCTTCGTCTCCGGCTCGTCACGGACCTGCCGGACGACGGCGCGCGCCCCATGCACCAGGAACGGCGCCGCGGCCACCGTCCAGGCGACGGCGTGCAGCGGCGGCAGATACCCCTCGGCGATGTGCATGGCGGCTCCCGGTTCCGTGGGACGGCCGTCCTCGGCGTCCGGTTCGGGACCCTATGCGCCGATTCATCCCGACTGCAAGACTGAACAGTCACTCATATTTTGACGTCTGTGTGACACGCCCGAAGGGCGCGGACGAGTGACGGTCAGACTTCGATGTGGTCGGAGGCGGCGCCGTGCGCGTGCAGGACGACCGCGCCGACGACGCCCTCGGACACCACGTTCAGCAGCCGCTCGGTGAGGCCGCCGGTGACGCGGTAGCGCACCAGCCTGCCCTCGCGGTGGGCCGCGACCATGCCGTGGGCGCGCAGCAGCCGCAGGGCGTGCGAGACCGCGCTGTCACTCATCCCGACGGCGAACGCCAGGTCGGACACGCACAGGTCGCCGGCGTGGTGCAACGCCAGCAGGATGCTCAGCCGGTGCACGTCGCCGAGGGCGTCGAGCACCGTGGCGGCGTGCTGCACCTGGACGCCGTCGGAGAGGACGGCGGTGGCGTCGCAAACCTGGTCGGGGTCGATGACGCGCACGTCGCGTCGCAGCTCGGAAACCTGGTGCACGTTCCCGATGCTAGCCGCTCGCCGGCCGCGGCCCCGGCTCTCAGCTTTTCGCCGCGCCCGCCTTGGCCGCGGACTTCGCCGCCTGCTTGTACTCACGCACCTTGCCCAACGTGGCCCCGTCGACGACGTCGGCCACCGACTTGAACACGCCGTCCTCGCCGTACCCGCCCGCGGCCTCGCGCCAGCCCGACGGCGTGATCCCGCGCTGCTTGCCCAGCAGCGCGGTGAAGATCTGAGCCTTCTGCTTGCCGAACCCGGGCAGCCCTAGGAGCCGCGCGAAGAGCTCCGTGCCGTCGGTGACGTCGCGCCAGATGAGGGTGACGTCGCCGTCGAAGGAGTCGACGATCGCCTGGCACAGCGTCTGCACGCGGCCGCCCATCGACTTCGGGTAGCGGTGCAGCGCGCGGGGCGTCGCGAAGATCGCGATGAACGCCTCGGGGTCGTAGTCGGCGATCTCGCGGGCGTCGAGGCTGTCGCGGCCCAGCCGCCGGGCCAGCTCCGCGGGCGACCAGAAGGCGTGCTCCATCGGAATCTGCTGGTCGAGCAGCATCCCGATCAGCAGGGCGAGGGGGTCGCGGTCGAGCAGCGCGTCGGATTCGGCGTCCTGGCTGAGGCTGAGAGGCACGCCGAGCAGCGTACTTCCCGAAAGGCGCATCCAGGTCGGGCCGGATCGGCAGGACCTTGGTACCGCTTCGGGTCCGGCGCGGGCTCTCCGTCCCGTCGGGGCACGTCGACGACCGCATCCAGGACCGCGGCGCGATCTGTCCGCTGACCGACCGCGACGAGAGCGATCCGGTGCGGGCGGACCCGGCCGACGGCACGGTGATCGGCCACCGGGGATCGCGCGGGTGATCACGGGGTGACCGGGAGCGGGTCCGTCCATCGGCTCCGGCCGGGACGCCCCGACGAGAGCATTCTCGTCCGGCGCTTCCCTCCCGGCGCCCCGACGGTGTCGCGCGCTCCACGACCGGCACGCGACGGTCGTACACGGGTTCGCGCTGCGCCGCCTGCGCGAGCACCACGACGCCTGGCTCATGGACCCCACCGCCTCGACGATGGTGGTGCTGGGGTCGCTCGCACAGGACGGCACGACGTTCCGTGGCACGTTCACGGTGCCCGCCGACCCCCGACCGGCGAGTTCGGCACCGTCGGCATCTCCGCCGAGAAGTGGGACGCAGACCGGCCCACTCGCGGGGTCAGCCCGCTTCGCGGGTCGCCGACCTGAACACACCGGCCGTCGGAGAGACTTCGGGCGTGCTGCCCCACCTCTCCCCCGCCACCGCCGACGCGCTCCGCACCGCCCTGTCGAGGGCCCGCTACACCACCGACGGCGTGCGCGACCTGCTCGGCCACGGCGCCCACGCCGCACTCGGCCGGGGCGAGGTCGAGCCCGCGTTCCGCGCGAGCGCCGACGGCGGCGAGCTGGGCGTGCTCGTCCGGTTGCTGCTGCTCGGCGCCGTCGAGCCGGACGCCGCCGTCGCCGCGGCGCTGGCCCCGCTCGCGCCCGCCGACGCGGTGGCC
>NZ_JAOPWR010000469.1 GCF_025965585.1 Pseudonocardia sp. | reverse complement strand
GCACCCGCGGGGGCGGCGGCCGCGGTGGTCGGCGCGGCGGCGGCCGTCGTCGAGGAGGCGGCGGAGGTGGCCGCGGACCCGCATCCGGCGAGCGTCAGGAGGGCGACCGCCGAGGCCGCGAGCAGGGTGCGCTTCATGCGGGTCATCCGATCACGGGGCACCAGGAGCAGCCGGAGCGGGTGGCCCGGTCCGCGAGCGGGCAGACTGGGCGACCGTGACCGACAGCTTCCCCCGCCGCCAGGCGCGCACCCGTCGCTTCACCCTCGGCGCCCCGCGGGGCGTCACCCTCTCCCCCGACGGCGACCGCGTCGTCTTCCTGCGCAGCCGCGGCGGCACCGACCCCGTGACCTGCCTGTGGACGCTCGACCTGGCCACCGGCGAGGAGCGGCTGGTCGCCGACCCGCACGCGCTCGACGCGAGCGCCGAGGAGGACCTTCCCCCCGAGGAGAAGGCCCGCCGTGAGCGCAGCCGGGAGCAGGCGGGCGGCGTGGTCGGCTACGCCACCGACCGACCGGTGACGATGGCGGCGTTCGCGCTGTCCGGGCAGCTGTACCTCACCGACTTCGCCGCGGGGCTGACACCGCGCCTGATCGAGACGCCCGGCGGGGTCATCGACCCGCGCCCGGACCCGCACGGCCGGTACGTCGCCTACGTCAGCGGCGGGGCGCTGCACGTCCACGACGTCGCCGCGCGCACCACCTCGACCATCGCCGAGCCCGACGGTCCGCAGGTCACGTACGGCCTCGCCGACTTCGCCGCCGCCGAGGAGATGGGCCGGATGCGGGGGTACTGGTGGTCCCCCGACGGCGACGCGCTGCTCGTCGCGCGGGTGGACGAGTCGCCGGTGCGGCGCTGGCACATCGCCGACCCGGCCAACCCCGACCGGGTGCCCGCCGTCGTCGCCTACCCGGCGGCGGGCACCCCGAACGCGCGCGTGACCGCGGAGATCATCACCCTCGACGGCACCAGCACCCCCGTGACCTGGGACGACGAGTACCTCGCCGACGTCGTCTGGGACGACCGGGGGCTGCTCGTCGTCACCGAGCCCCGCGACCAGAAGGCGCTGCGCGTACTGCGCGTGGACCCCGCCACCGGCACCACCACGCCCGTCGACGAGCGCACCGACCCCGTCTGGGTCGACATCGTGCCCGGGGTGCCGGCCCACACGGCGTCGGGCGCGCTCGTGACCGTGGCCGACGTCGACGACACGCGCCGCCTCGTCGTCGACGGGGAGACCGTCACCCCGGCGGGCCTGCAGGTCCGCGACGTGGCGGACGTCGACGGCGACACCGTGCTGTTCCGCGCGAGCGAGGAGGCGGCGTCGGTCGGGCTGTGGACGTGGGGCCCGGACGGCCTCACCCCCGTCGCCACCGAACGGGGCATCCACAGTGGACGTCTGCGCGGCGGGACGCTCGTCGTCGCGCGCCAGGACCTCGACACGGACGGGAGCACCACCACCGTCCGCCGCGCCCCGGACGCCGGTCCCGACGACGCCGCGAACCTCGCGCCGGCCGAGCTGACCATCGCCTCGTTCGCCGACCTCCCCGGCCTCGAGCCGCGCGTGACGCTGCTGGAGGCCGGCCCGCGCGCCCTCCCGACCGCGCTCCTCCTGCCGTCCTGGTACGAGCCCGGCACGAAGCTGCCGGTGCTCATGGACCCCTACGGCGGGCCGCACGCCCAGCGTGTCGTCGCGGCGCGGGGGGCGCACCTGACCAGCCAGTGGTTCGCCGAGCAGGGCTTCGCCGTGGTGGTGGTCGACGGGCGGGGCACCCCCGGCCGCGGCCCCTCGTTCGAGCGGGCCGTGCACGGCGACCTCGCCTCCCCGGTGCTCGACGACCAGGTCGACGCGCTCTATGCCCTCGCCGAGCACCATCCCGATCTCGACCTCACCCGCGTCGGCATCCGTGGCTGGTCGTTCGGCGGGTACCTCGCGGCGCTCGCCGTGCTGCGTCGTCCGGACGTCTTCCACGCCGCCGTCGCGGGCGCGCCCGTCACCGACTGGGCGCTCTACGACACCCACTACACCGAGCGCTACCTCGGCCACCCCGACGAGGACCCGGAGGCCTACCGGCGGTCGTCGCTCATCGAGGACGCCGCGAAGCTGACCCGCCCGCTGATGCTCGTGCACGGCCTCGCCGACGACAACGTGGTGGCCGCCCACACCCTCCGGCTGAGCTCGGCGCTGCTGGCGGCGGGGCGTCCGCACAGCGTGCTGCCGCTCTCGGGCGTCACGCACATGACGCCGCAGGAGGTGGTGGCGGAGAACCTCTTGCTGCTGCAGGTGCAGTTCCTCAAGGACGCGCTCAGCGGCCCCGGGGGGGACGGGGGATGAGCACGTCCTCCCACCCGTCGGCCTGGCAGTCAGCTCACATGCCGACAGCCCTCGCCGCCTTGCTGCACCGCACCTCGTCGCGCTGTGGCCGGCAGCAGACCCGATCCCCGACATCTGAGCCCCCGACGGAGGATCAGGCGAGGTCGTACCGATCGAGGTTCATCACCTTGTCCCAGGCGGCCACGAAGTCGTGCACGAACTTCTCCCGCGCGTCGTCGCTCGCGTAGACCTCCGCGACCGCGCGCAGCTCGGAGTTCGAGCCGAGGACGAGGTCGACGCGGCTGCCGGTCCAGGTGACCTCACCGGTGGCGCGGTCGCGGCCCTCGAAGGTCTCCGCGGTCGCGCCGTCTCCCGACGTCGCCGCCCACTCCGTGCCCATGTCGAGCAGGTTCACGAAGAAGTCGTTGGTCAGCGACCCCGGCGCCGAGGTGAGCACACCCAGCGGGGAC
>NZ_JAOPWR010000455.1 GCF_025965585.1 Pseudonocardia sp. | reverse complement strand
CCGCCTCGTCGAACGGGCGGACGTCGGTGACGTGCGGGTCGAGATCCCCGGCCGCGACGAGCCGGGCCAGCTCGCTGAGGACGGCGGTGCTGCGGTCGCGCACCACCTCGGTGCCGCCGAGCTCCATGGCCAGGCCCTTGTCGGCCACCGAAGCCACCTTCGAGCGCTCCGGCACGAGCTCCGCGACGGTGCGCAGCGCGTCGCCGCCGACGAGGTCGAACACCGCGTCGATGGCTGTGTCGCGCCCGCCCACCCCGGCCGCCCGGATGCGGTCGAGAACCCCGTCGCCGTAGGCCACGGGCACGGCGCCGTACGACCTCAGCAGGTCGTGCTTGCCGGGGCTCGCGGTGCCGATCACGGTGATGCCGCGCGCCACCGCGAGCTGCACGATCGCCACCCCCACGCCGCCGCCCGCACCGTTGACCAGCAGGGTCGCGCCCTTGTCGAGGTCGAGGCAGGTGAGCGCGTCGTATGCGGTGCCCGCGGCCACGGGCAGGCCCGCGGCGTCCTCGGGCGTGACGGCGTCGGGCCGGTGCGCGCCGAACGAGGCCGTGACGATCGCGAGCTCGGCCCAGCCCCCGACCATGCCGGGGCAGCCGCCGAACACCTCGTCACCGACGGCGAACCCGCTGACGTCCGATCCGACCTGCTCGACGGTGCCGGCCACCTCCCGCCCCAGCACGGCCGGCGGGGTGGTGCCGTAGGCGCCGTTGCGCAGCTTCCAGTCGCCCGGGTTCACCCCGGCGGCGCGCACGCGCACGACCAGGTCGTCCGGCCCGGGGACGGGCTCGGGCACGTCGAGGAACGCCTCGTTCTCCGGGCCGCCGAGCGCTGTGAAGCCGTACGCCCTCACGATGCCGCCTCCGCGAGAACGAGCACGTCGGCGGTCATGCCACCGCCGCCTTCAGCCCGGCGAGGCGTGAGACCGCCTCGGTGAGCACCTCGTCGCGCTTGCAGAACGCGAAGCGCACCAGCGTGCGACCCAGCTCGGGGTCGGCGCAGAACACCGACACCGGCACCGCGGCCACGCCGACCAGCTCGGGAAGTCGCCAGCAGAACGCCGCGCCGTCGGGGATGCCGAGCGGGGCCACGTCGGTGACCACGAAGTACGTGCCGGCCGACGGATAGACGGTGAACCCGGCGGCGCGCAGGCCGTCGGACAGCAGGTCGCGCTTGCCCTGCAGGCTCGACGCCAGGCCGCTGTAGAAGGAGTCCGGCAGCCCGAGCGCGGTGGCGATCGCGGGCTGGAACGGCGCCCCGCTGACGTAGGTCAGGAACTGCTTGGCGGCCCGGACCGCCGCCACCAGCTCCGGCGGCCCGTGCACCCAGCCGACCTTCCACCCGGTGACGGAGAACGTCTTGCCCGCCGAGGAGATCGTCAGCGTGCGCTCGGCCATGCCGGGCAGGCTTGCCATCGGCACGTGGCGCGCGCCCCCGGAATCGTCCGAGAACACCATGTGCTCGTAGACCTCGTCGGACACCACGACGGCGCCGAACTCGGCGGCCAGCTCCCCGATCTGCGTGAGCTGCTCGGCGGTGAACACCGCGCCGGTGGGGTTGTGCGGGGTGTTGACCAGCACGACCTTGGTGCGCGACGAGAACGCGGCGCGCAGCTCGTCGGGGTCGAAGCCGAACGTGGGCGGGCGCAGCGCCACCGGCCGCTGGACGGCGCCGGCCAGCGCGATCGTGGCCGAGTAGGAGTCGTAGTACGGCTCGAACAGCACCACCTCATCGCCCGCCTCGCACAGCCCGAGGATCGCGCCCGCGATGGCCTCGGTGGCTCCGGTGGTGATCAGCACGTGCTCGGGATCGACGTCGAGGCCGTGGAAACGCTTCTGGTGTTCGGCCACCGCCGTGCGCAGCGAGGCGACGCCGAGACCGGGCGGGTACTGGTTGACCCCGCCGGTGATGTTGGCCGCGGCGTCGGCGAGCAGCGACAGCGGGCCGTCGGTGTCGGGGAAGCCCTGGCCGAGGTTGATCGCGCCGGTGCGCAGCGCCAGCGCCGACATCTCGGCGAAGATCGTGGAGGTGTGGGACCGCATCCGCTCGACGAGCATGAGGGCACCGTAGCCCGGACGACGTCGCGGCAGCGGGGTCGGCCACCCACAAGATCACCGGTTCGGGACGCGTGACCGCGAACCGCGCGGTCCGGTGGGCCGACCCGACGATCATGGGTGCAGCCCTCGCCGGTCCTGGTGGGCCCACCTGGACCGGAGCGGCCACCCGGGCCATCCTGTCCGCCATGACGACGCCCGCCCCGACGCCCCTCGAGCCCCGCGCGCTCGCCGCCGGCCTCACCGCCGCCGGCGTCGCCGGGGTGACGATCAGCTGGGCCGACAACAACGGCATCCCGCGCTCGCGCACCGTGCCGGTCGGGGCGCTGCCGCGCGTCGCGGAGGTCGGGGTCGGGATCACCACACTGTTCGCGGTGTTCGACAGCGCCGACGCGATCACGTTCGCCCACGCCGACCTCGCCACGCCGTCGGGCGACGTGCGCCTCGTCCCGGTGCTGGACAAGCTCGTGCCGCTCGCCGGGCAGCCTGCGCTGGCCTGGGCGCCGGGCCGGCAGGTCGCCGCCGACGGTGACCCGTGGCCCTACGACCAGCGCGGGGCGCTGGAACGGCAGGTCGACGCGCTCGCCGCGGACGGGCTCACCGCGCTGGTGGGCTACGAGATGGAGTTCGGCGTCTACCTCGACGACGGTGCGGACGACGAGCCGGTTCCCGCCCACCCCGGCCCGGCCTACAGCCCGCAGGCGCTCGTCGGGATCGACGGCTTCGTGGCCGACGTGCTGCGCGACTGCGCCGCCAACGGCCTGGAGCTCGGACAGCTGCACGCCGAGTACGGGCCCGCGCAGATGGAGCTCTCGCTCGCCGCCACCGACCCGGTCACGGCCGCCGACAACCAGCTCCTTGCACGACAGACCCTGCGCGCCGCGGCGCAGCGCCACGGGCTGCGCCTGACGTTCGCCCCGCTGCCGGCCACCACGGTCGCGGGCAACGGCTGGCACGTTCACACCTCGCTCTGGCGCGGGGAGCGGAACCTGCTGGCGAGCCACACCGGGCGGCCCACCGACGACGGCGCGGCGTACGTCGCGGGGCTGCTGCGCGATCTGCCCGCCGTCGCCGCCGTCACCGCACCCAGCCAGGGATCCCTGGCGCGCCTGCGTCCCGGGTTCTTCGCCGGCGCGTACGGCTTCTGGGGCGTGGAGAACCGCGAGGCGCCGCTGCGCTACGTACCGGGAACGGCGTTCCTCGGGGAGGGCAACGCGAACGTCGAGCTCAAGACGTCCGATGCGTCGGCCAACCCGTACCTGGCCCTGGCCGCCGTCCTGGCCGCGGGAGCGGCGGGCGTCGCCGAGGGGCTGACGCTGCCCGAGCCGGTGCAGAGCGACCCCGGCACGTGGACAGCCGACGAGCGCGCGGAGCACGCGATCGTCGCGCTGCCCGCGTCGCAGGAGGAACAGGAGAAGGCCCTCACCGGGTCGCCGCGGGTCGCAGGTGCGCTCGGCCCCGCGCTGCTCGGCGCGTTCCTCGCCGTGCGCCGCTCCGACGCCGCCAGCGCGCACGACCGCGACGTCGACGACGTCCTCGCCGGCCTGCGCTGGCGCTACTGAGAGCGACGATCTCAGGCAGAGCTCATCACATCGAGGTATTCGGTCCGAACTTCAGTTGCGGCGGACGGCAACCGCCCGATACCCGGGCAGACCCACCGAGAGGACCGCCACCATGATCGCCGAGCCCCGCCGCCACGCCGCCCACGCACCCGTCGGCCGGCACGCCCTGGCGCCGGCCGGCATCCCGGCACAGCGCGTGCAGCCCGCCACCGTGGGGCGGATCGGGGCGGCGAGGATCGTCACCGACCGGGTCGCGGGCGGGCTCGTCCCCGAGCAGCGCGGGCCCGTCGACCACCTGCTGTTCGAGCCACCGGCCGGTCTCGGCCCGTGGGTGCCGCCGCTGCCCGAGCCCACCGCGGGCCTGTCGCGGCGCACCGGGACGGCGCTCGTGGCGGCCGCTGTGGTCATGCTCCTCGCGCTCGCGGGGATCACCGCCTACGCGCTGCACACCGCGCCGACCACCTCCGTCGCCGCGAACGCGCTGTACTTGGCGGCCGTCCGCGACCACTCGACGCTGACCAGCACGGACGCCACCGACGCCGACCTGCTCGGCGTGGGCGGGGAGGTCTGCTCGGCCCTGGACGACCACCCCTCGCGCACCGGCGTGATCGGCGCCCTGATCACGCTGCGGACCACCACCGGATGGTCGCGCGCCGACAGCGCCACCGTCGTGGCGTCCGCGGTGGGCGCCTACTGCCCCGCGTACGCCGAGCTGCTCGACTGAGTGGCGCAGGTCACACCCGATCGGGAACGGGAACACCGCGCCGTTGACCATGTCTTGACGATCAGGTGACCACGGCTTCCGACAAGGTCGG
>NZ_JAOPWR010000450.1 GCF_025965585.1 Pseudonocardia sp. | reverse complement strand
CTGGCCTGGATCGCCACCGTGTTCGACCAGACCAGCGCCGACACCGCCCGGGCCCGCTACACCGACACCCTCACCCGCCTGCTACCTGTGGAGGTGGTGGAGCGGGCGGTGGCCGAGCCGGGGTTTCCGCGGCTGTTGCGGGCGCTCCGCGAGGCCGAGCTGGCCGGACACCACCCTGACTCGCTGCTCACCGCCGCCGTCGCTGTGGGCGGCAGCCCGATCCGCGGCGATGCGCCCGATAGCCGCTCCGCCTACAGCCGCTCCGCCGACAGCAGTGCCGTCGCCAGTCCTGCCGTCGAGGACAGCCCGGGTGAGGGGAGCGGGGTCGGTGAACGCGGCGCTGGAGGGCGGGGTGTGGGTGAGTCGGGGTCGGTGGCTGATGTGCTGCGTTGGCGGATCCGGTTCCACACCCGCGACCGGGTCCCCGAGCAGATCGTCGACCCGCAGGACTGGACGACGTGGAGCCCACCCGTCGACGGCCCGGTGGGGCAGTTCCTGCACGACCTGGCCGTGCTCGCCTCGGACCGGCAGGCCGAGATCGGACACACCGCCGCGGCGCAGCACCCCGAGTGGGCCACCGGCCATCTCGGCACACCCCCCGAGGATCCCGATGATCGCCTGGAGTGGGAGCGCCGTGCAGGCACCGTTGGCGCCTACCGGGAGCTGGCCGGGATCGACGACGCACAGCTGTCGCTGGGCGCGGCGCCGTCACCGGAGCAGGTCCTGCATCGCGCCCTGTGGCGGCACGCGACTCGGGCGCTCGGCGTCCCGGCCGAGGAGGTCGAGTTCCGCGGCGCATCGGACGTCGTCCTGTACGAGCACGTCGCGGCGTGGGAGCGCGCCCAGGCCTGGGCGCCCGCGTATGTCGCCGACCAGCTGCGCGACGCCCACCAGGTCGCCGAGACCTCCCGCCGCGACGCGATCCTTGGCGCGGCGGAACTCGCTACCGCCACCAACCCCGCACCGGATGCCGTGACCCGGGTCGACATCATGCACACCGCCGCCGAGACCGCCGATGTCGCTGCCCTGCGAGCGGGCGAGCTCGAGCGCACCTACCGTGATCGCGCCGCATGGACCGAGACGACGGCCCGGGTTGAGCAGCGGGCCCGGCTGGCCGCCGAGGAACTCACCCGCCGCGACCTCCCTCTCCCCAGCCGTGCGTCGGAGGACGGGCAGATCAGCCGCGGCCATGACGCGATGAGCGACGAGTCCGCGGCAACCGGCACCGCGGCCGCCGCGGGTTCACGCGGCCGTGACGGCTCCCCAGGAGCCGGCCCAGACCGGACGGTCGACGAGGGGCATCGCGGTGGGGGCCTGACGAATACCGCAGCCGACATCGCCCGGATCCAGCAGCACACCAAGGACACCCTGGCCGGGATCCGGTCCCGGGCCCGCGAGGCCGCCCTGCAGCGGCTGCGCGGCGAGGCTGCGGCGTCGGTGCAGCGCTGGCGCGATCGCCGGATGGAGCACGCCGACGCCCACGACCTGACCCCCGATCCCGATGCCGGGCCCGGAAGCAGTCGGGAGCGCGATACCCAGTCCTCCGAGGTCGACATCGACCTGGATTAGCAGCGAGGACACACGGACCACTCGCCCCTGCGGCACGCCAACAACCTGAAGAGCGTGCGCACCTACGAGGGCAACGACGAGGTCCACACGCTGATCATCGGGGCCGGCACACACCGAGCTCCCTGCCTTCACCTGAGCAGCACCCATATGCTGGGAGGACGTATGGCAATCGGTCCGATCGACGTCAGGTTCTTGGTCCGCCCGCGATTTACAGGACCTAGCCGGAGACGAAGCCGGACCTGCTGTCGACGAAGAACGAGACCGCCTGCGCAATGTAGTCGACCTCCCCGGCCCTCTGTACCGGAATGGGCACAGCCCGGGTCCCGGATGTACTGCTCCCAGGGCACACTGAGTCGCTCGGCGGTCGCGCGGGTCATGTCGCTGGCGATGAACCCCGGCGCGATGCAGCCGCGGCCACGCCGAAGCGTCGCAGCTCGATGGCGATGCTCTTGGTGAAACCCGGCGTCGTTCACCAGTACAGTCGGCGGCCCGAGCTCCTGGGTGACACGGGCGACCGTCTCGTGACGGGGTGCCGTTGGAGACGTCGGCGCCGACCAAGATCGCGACTTGGTCACGTGCGCGATGGCTTTCGCGGCGCCCTCGATGTTGGTGGCGCAGCGGGCGCCGTCGGCGAGCGCGGTGGAGCCGAACACGTCGCTGACCAGGGTGTGCCAGCCCCGGTCGTTGTGGACGCCGATCAGGACCGAGCCGTCGGCGGTGGGGTAGGCGTCGTAGGGGCGATCGCGGCGTGGCTCAGCCGCAGGCGCGGGGATCTGGTGACCGCCGTAGAGCTGCATGTAGAGCGGGTGGCCCATCAACTCGACCGTAGAGTCGAACATTGACACATCGACCACGGCGCCCTCACCGGTGCGCTCGCGGCGGAACTGGGCGCTGAGAACCGAGATGGCGGAGTAGACGTCGGCGTTGGGGACGCCGGTCTTGGTCGGGGTCCCGGGGGTGCCGGTCACGGCGATCATCCCGGTCTCGGCCTGGACGAGCATGTCGTAGGCCCTGCGGTCCTGGAGCGGCCCGCCGATGCCGGAGCCGGAGATGTGGTCGATCCCTCCTGGCCATCTTGGCGTCCTTCGGGCCGACGGTGACGCCGGGCGTGTTCGCGGGCACGAGGAACACGGCGATGTCCGAGGCACCGGGCGCCGCGTCGGCGTAGTGGACGAAGACGACGAACAGGCCAGGCCGAGGACGCGTTGGTGATGTACTTCTTCTGCCCGTCGATCACCCAGTGGTCCCCGACGCGGCGGGCCCGGGTGCGCAGGCCGGCCGGGCTCGACCCGGCGCCGGGTTCGACGAGGGCGGCGACGGCGACGGCGGCCACGATCTCACAGGAGGCGATCCGAGTGGGCCCATCCTTCTTCTGCGCGTCGGTGCCGAAGCCGACCAGGACCCTGGCCAGCGATGCCGTTGTCGGTGCCGGACATCGACCGCTGCGACAGCGCGGTGGAGCCGAACTCCTGTGCGAGCTCAACGTCCTGGATCAGGTCGAGCCCGATCCCACCCCACTCGGACGGGCTCGCGTAGCCGAACAACCCCATCTCGGCCGCGGTCCGGCGCAGTTCATCGGGACCTCTTCGGTGCGGGCCCCGGTGAGTAGCGACAGCACAATGTAGGCGTGCAGCGACGAACCGTTCGCGGCGCCGACGAGTCGTTCCGCCTGGTCCCATGTCAAGGGACTTGGACGGGCGGCCAGTCTGCCCGGTGGGGACGCGCACGGAGCGTCGACGTTGCGTTTGGCCTTGTCATGGGCCATTCCGCGTATCACCGATCGGCTGAGGATGGAGTGCATCAGCCGCAGAGCGCGGGTGCTGACCTTGTGCGCAGAGCCAGCGGTCGAGGTCGTCGGCATAGAGGTCGCGAAGCTTGCATCGGCCCATCCGAGCCGTGATGCGGGTCTCGGCGATCGTCGAGTAGTTCGCCACCGTCGCGGGGGACCTGTTGGGCAGCCCATAGGTGAGCCAGTCGCGGACGGCTTCGACGACGGTGTATTTCGAGGGCGCGACGGCTACGTCGTGGTCGTGGTCGCGCAGCAGTTCTCTGAGCTTGTTCTGGCCTCGGTCTTGCTGGTATCGCTAGCTTTGCGGGTGATCCTCTTGCCGCGTGCGTCGAAGCCGGTTGAGATTGACCCCTGGCACCGGACACGGTGGCGATGGCGATCCGGCGTTCCCGTCCTAGTGCAGGTCTCCTTCGAGCGGCTGCGGGGGGCGGTCATGACGCTGCCCCGAAGGTCGGGTGACCATCAGCGCCGATGCCGCAGCCTCTCCCGGAACGTGGCTCGTCGACGACATGACGCGCCTCCTGCGATGCGGTGACGCCGCCGGTGGGCGGACCGCATCGCAGCCCGGTGCCGCCTCCGGCGATCAGATCCGATTGCCGGCCAGCAGATCCGGCATAGAGACGTCCACCGGCATCAGTGGCTGCGGTAGGCGGCGAAGTTCGGCTTGCGCTTCTCGTTGAACGCCGTGATGCCCTCCTGCGCCTCCTCGGACTCACCGAACAGCTTCAGCGCGGAGTAGGCCATCTGCCCGATGCCGGCGAAGTGCTCGGTGTCGGTGTTGAACGACTGCTTGAGCACCTTGAGCGCGGTGGAGGAGAGCTGCATGATCTCGTCGGCCCAGGCCCGCACCTCGGTCTGCAGGTCGGCGGCGGGGACGACCTTGTTGACCAGGCCCCAGTCCAGCGCCTGCTGGGGTGAGTACTTGCGGCACAGGAACCAGATCTCCCGCGCCCGCTTCTCCCCGATGGCGCGGGCCATCAGGCCGGTGCCGAATCCGGCGTCGAACGAGCCGACGCGCGGGCCGTTCTGGCCGTAGACGGCGGTGTCGGCGGAGATCGTCAGGTCGCACAGCAGGTGCAGCACGTGGCCGCCGCCGATCGCGAAGCCCTTGACGGCGGCGATGACCGGCTTGGGAACGTCGCGGATCACGCGGTGCAGGGCGTCCACCTCGAACAGGCCGCTCTCGGACGGCCCGTAGTCCCCGGTCTCCATGCGCTGCTTCTGGTCGCCGCCGGTGCAGAACGCCTTCTCCCCGGCACCGGTGAGGCAGATCGTGCCGACCTGGTCGTCGGCCCAGGCGTACTTGAACGACAGGACCAGCTCGTCGACGGTGCGGGCGCGGAAGGCGTTGTAGCGATCGGGCCGGTTGATCGTGATGGTCGCGAGGCCGTTGTCGACCTCGTAGATGACGTCGGTGAACTCTTCGGGCTTCACGGTATGGTCCGTCCTCACTGTCGGCTTTCGGTCTGACCAAAAGAACATACGACCAGAGTCGGCTGCCGAGAGCGGCGGGGCCTGAACGAGAGGGGACAGCGTGCGAGCATCAGTGCTTGAGGGATTCGGTGACGCCTCCAGGTTGGTGTACGGGGACTTTCCGGATCCGGAGCCGGAGCCCGGATACACCGTGGTGCGGCTCGAGGCTGCGGCGCTCAACTGGCACGACGTCCTGGTCAGACAGGGTCGGTATGGCTCGCCCCTTCCGCATGTGCCGGGCTGCGACGGTGCGGGAACCCGGGTCGACGACGGCTTGGAGGTGATGGTTCTCCCGTCGCTGTGGTGGGGTACCGACGAGCGTGCCCCTGGCCCGCGCTGGGAGATCCTCGGAGACCACCGGCCGGGGACGTACGCCGAGTACGTGCGGGTGCCGGACGAGTGCGTCGTGCCGAAGCCGGCGGGTCTGACCTGGGCGCAGGCCGCGGCTCTCCCGCTCGTCGGACTGACAACCTACCGGGCCCTGTTCACCCGAGCCCGGTTGCAGTCAGGTGAGTCACTCCTGGTCCTCGGGGCAGGCGGTGGGGTAGCGACGATGGCGGTGACCCTCGCCTGTGCGGCCGGTGCTGCGGTTCATGTCACGTCCTCGACCAGCGAGAAGATCGATGCGGCGGTTCGGCTCGGTGCGGCGGGCGGGGTGAGCTATCACGACCCCCGATGGCCGGCGATCGCGCGGGCGCAGTCACCGGACGGGGTGGGGTTCGACGTCGTGCTCGACGCCGTCGGAACCTGGGGTCCCGCACTCGAGGCCGTCCGCCCTGGCGGGCGGGTTGTCGTGCTCGGCTCGGTGTCGGCCGAACGGGCCGATCTCGACGTCCGACGCTTCTACTTCGGCCAGTACGACCTCCTCGGCACCACGATGGGCAGCCCTACCGACTTCGTGGGCCTCGTCGACCTCATCGAGCGGTGCCGGGTTGTACTGCCCCCCGTCGCCCGCGAGTTCCCACTGTCGGAAGCCGCTGAGGCGCATCGCTACCTGGAGTCCGGTGCGGGCTTCGGGAAGGTCGTCCTGCGCACCCGCGAGACATGACCGAAGGATCCGCGCAGGGTCCGAACGAACGGAGCACGCTGATGACCACGTCACGGGTCGGGTACGAGACCGACGATCACGGAGTCGCCTGGCTGACCCTGGACCATCCCGACAGCCGCAACGCACTCGGCGACGCGATGCTGGACGAACTTCTGGCACGCTTCGAGGCGGCGCGGGCCGATGACGCCGTCCGTGCGGTCGTGGTGGGCTCCTCGCACGAGCGGGTGTTCTCCGCGGGCGGCGATCTGAAGGCATTCGCAGGCGAGATGCCGACGATCGAGAAGTATGCGGGCCTCGAGCGCTTTCCCCGGCTCTTCCTGACGATCGCCGAACTGGGCAAGCCGGTGATCTGTGCTGCAGGCGGCGATGTGCTGGCCGGGGCGTTCGGGCTGGCGCTCGCCTGCGACCTGGTCATTGCGCGCGAGGGCGTCCGCTTCGGCTGCCCGGAGATCAACATCGGCGTGTTCCCGTTCATGATCTCCGCGCTGATCTACCGCAACGTCGACCGCATGAAGGCCAATGAGCTGATGATGCTCGGCGACCTGATCTCGGCGACGGAAGCCCACCGGCTGAACATCGTCAACACCGTCGTCCCGGCGGAGGAGTTCGACACGACGGTGCGCGAGTGGGCGCACCGGATCGCCGCCAAGTCGCCACTGCTGATGCGGATGGGCAAGAACGCTCTCGCAGCCAGCCGTGACATGCCTCTGCGTGAAGCGCTCGACGCGCTGCGGTCGCAGCTTGCGCTGGCCTTCACCACAGAGGACATCAACGAGGGCGTCGCAGCCTTCCGGGAGAAGCGCGATCCGGTGTGGCGCATGCGCTGAGCCCGTCGCCCGGCTGCGCGCTCGTCCATCCTTTGGCATTTGGTCTGACCAATAGTATAATTGAACGTAGGACGACGAAGGGACCTCGATGGATCTCGCCGACTCACCGGAGGAGGCCGCGTTCCGGGCGCGCGTGCGGGCGTGGCTGGCCGAGGCGCTGCCGACGTTGCCGTGGCCCGAGCCGGCCGACCTCGCTGACAAGCTGCCGTTCTGGCGCCAGTGGCAGAAGCTGCTGTTCGAGGCCGGCTATGCGGGCATGTCCTGGCCGCGCGAGTACGGCGGCCAGGGCGCGGACGCGAAGATCCGGGCGGTGTTCTCCGAGGAGGCCGACCGCGCCGGCGCGCCCGACAAGCTCAACACGGTGGGGGAGGACTTCGCCGGCCCCACGATCGTCGCCTTCGGCACCGACGCGCAGAAGGAACGGTTCCTGCGCCCGATCCTCACCGGCGACGAGCTGTGGTGCCAGCTGTTCTCCGAGCCGGAGTCCGGCTCCGACCTTGCCTCGCTGCGCACCAAGGCCGTGCGCGCCGACGGCGGCTGGCGCCTGACCGGCCAGAAGATCTGGACCAGCCGCGCGCACCTCTCGGCCAACGGCATCCTGCTCGCCCGCACCGGTGGCGGTGAGCGCCACCGCGGCATCACCTACTTCCTCCTGCCCATGGACAGCCCCGGGGTCACCGTCCGGCCGCTGCGTCACATGCTCGGCGAGGCCGAGTTCAACGAGGTCTTCCTCGACGACGTCTTCGTGCCCGACGACCTGGTGCTCGGCGAGGTCGACGGCGGCTGGAAGGTCGCGATGGCCACGCTGGGGTTCGAGCGAGTCGGGATCGCCACGGGCCGGGTCAACACGAAGCGCGCGGTGGACGACATCGTGGCCGACGTCCGTGGCCGCACCGGGGACGGCGGCCGCCCGCTGGGCGCGGATCCCCTGGTGCGCCAACAGGTCGCCGACCTCTACGGGCGTGCGCTGGTGCACCACGCTATCGGCCAGCGGGTGCTCACCATCGCCGCCGACGACGGCCCGCCCGGGCCCGTCACGTCGATCGGCAAGCTGTTCTTCTGCCCGCTGGTGGAGGACCTGGCCGACTTCCGGATGACCCTCGCCCCGCTCGGTGGCCAGCTCGCCCCGGAGGAGCAGGACGCCGCCGACGCGCGATGGACGCGGTTGGCGTATCAGGCCCGGGGTACGGCGATCGCGGGCGGCTCCACGTTCATCCAGCGCAACATCGTGGCCGAGCGGCTGCTCGGGCTGCCGCGATGAACGACTACCTGTGGACCCCGACCGACGAGTACGTGGAGAACGCGAACGTGACCCGGCTGGCCCGCCGGCATGGAGCGGCCGACATCGCGGAGCTTCGCGCCCGTTCGGTGGCCGACATCGGCTGGTACTGGGACGCGGTCGTCACCGATCTCGGGCTGCCCTTCTCCACCCCCTACCACCAGGTGGTGGACCTGAGTCGGGGCATCCAGGACCCGGACTGGTTCGTCGGCGGCGAGCTCAATGTCGTGGACGCGTGCCTGAGCAGGTGGGCGGCCGACCTCGAGGCCCGGCTGCGCGTCGCGGTCGTCCACGAGGCGGAGGACGGCACGGTCACGACCCTGACCTACGGCGAGCTGGACGCCCAGGTCGCCCGGGCCGCACGCGGACTGCGGGACCTGGGTGTCGCTCGCGGTGACGCCGTGGCCCTCTACCTGCCGATGATCCCCGAAGCCGTCGTCGCCTTCTACGCGCTCGCCCGGCTGGGTGCGGTGATCGTGCCGCTGTTCTCCGGCTTCGCGGCCGGCGCCATCGCCTCGAGGCTCACCGATGCGTCCGCGACGATGGTCGTCGTCGCCGGGTCCACCGTCCGGCGGGGTCGCACGGTGCCCATGACCCCGCAGGTCCGGGAGGCGGTGACGAGCTGCCCGACGGTTCGGCACGTCGTGGTCGTCGGTGAGCATGTGGCCGGCGACGTCGCGTGGAACGATCTGCTCGTCGCCGGTCCCGACACGAAACCGGCCGAGCAGATGGCGTCGACCGACACCCTGCTCCTCGCCTACACCTCGGGCACGACGGGACGGCCCAAGGGCGCGGTGCACACGCACGCAGGGTTCCTCGTGAAGACCGCCAGCGAGGTGGCCTACTCGTTCGACGTCGGGCCCGACGGCGTCTTCTGCTGGATCACCGACATGGGCTGGATCATGGGTCCCCTCTCGATCATCGGCACTCACGCCAACGGCGCCACGTTGATGCTCTACGAGGGTTCCCCCGACGTCCCGGACAACTACCGACTGTGGGATCTGGTGGCCCGCCACCAGATCTCGATGCTCGGGGTCTCCCCGACGCTGATCCGCACCTTGAAGGGCTCGGACATCACCGAGATCAAGAGCCATGATCTGTCCTCGGTGCACGTGCTGGGGTCCACCGGCGAGCCCTGGGACCCCGACTCCTATGACTGGCTGGCGCGCGAGGTGTTCGCCGGCCGGGTACCGGTGATCAACTTCTCCGGCGGCACCGAGGTCGGTGGGTCGTTCTTGGCGCCGTACCCGGTGGAGCCAATTCACAGTTGTTCGTTGGGCGGACCCTCGCTGGGCATGGACGTCGACGTCGTGGACGACGACGCCCAGCCGTTACGAGGCCAGGTGGGGGAACTGGTGTGCCGCCAGCCGTGGCCGGCGATGACGCGCGGAGTCTGGAAGGACGACCAGCGCTACCGCGAGGCATATTGGTCGCGGTTTCCCGGGCTATGGACTCACGGCGACTTCGCCATGGTCGACGAGGACGGCCAGTGGTTCATCCTGGGTCGTTCCGATGACGTGATGAACGTCGCCGGCAAGCGGTTGGCCCCAGCCGAGGTGGAATCGGCGCTGTCCACCCATCCGGCGGTGGCCGAGGTCGCCGCCGTCGGCGTTCCCGACCCGGTCAAGGGAGAGGCGGTCTGGGCGTTTTGGGTGGGGCGGGCCGGTCTCGGCAGCGACGCCACCGACGACGCGGTGGCCGCCGAACTCAAGGCGATCGTCAGTACCCAGCTCGGCAAGCCGTTCGCACCGTCACGCATCTGGCGGGTGGCCGCGCTGCCCAAGACTCGCTCGGCGAAGATCCTGCGCCGCGCCATCCGCGCCGCGGCACTGGACGCCGACCCTGGTGACCTGTCCGGTGCCGAGAACGCGGGCGCGGTCGAGGCCATCCGTCAGACGGTGCTCGCCGGCACCGCCGAGGTGGCTCAATCGTCGACGGTGATGGAATCGCGTTGATCGACCTGCAGAGCGGCCGCAGCGTAACTGTGCACGTGTCGGCGCATCCGGCGCCCGGCCGCTTCGCCGTCCTTGTCGCGAATTGCGTTGGTGATCGACTTGTGCGCGCGTACGGTCACCGCACGCACCTTGTCGTCGACGAAGGCGGCGTTCTCCGTGCCGGCATAGATCGCCTGCGACAACGCCGTCATGAATCCGATCAGCAGCTCGTTGTGACCGGCGACCGCGACACCGACGTGCCAATTCAGGTTGGCCTCGAGGAACTGTCCAAGATCTGCCTGCGGATCGGCGATCTCGTCGTTGGCGCGCTCGAGCACGGCCAGCTCGTCGCGGGTGCGATTGGTGGCCGCCAGTTCGGCGCAGAACGGTTCCAGTGCCTCTCGGGTCTCCATCAGGTCGGCCAACTTGATCCGCCTGCCCCGAATCATCATTCCGACCGAACTGGCCATCGACGCCGTCGTCGGACGCACCACGAATGCGCCACCGGCGCGCCCGGCCCGCACCCGCACCAAGTTCTGCACCTCCAAGATGCGCAAGGCTTCACGCACCGTCGCCCGACTCATCTGGGTCTGCTTGACCAGTTCGCGCTCGGCCGGCAGCGCCGCGCCCTCCTCGAGCTCACCGCTGAGGATGCGCTCACGAAGCTCACGCGCCAAGACGTCGGGCGCCTTGGGCACGTCCACGGGTCCCAGGGTGATCGCCGAGCGACTGGAACCGTTGTCGGACACCGCGCCTCCTTCACCCACATATATGGACTTAAGGTCAGACCTAATTTAGCACCCGCAGTTTCACCGCGCTGGGATCTCCGCGCGACCGGCCCAAAC
>NZ_JAOPWR010000446.1 GCF_025965585.1 Pseudonocardia sp. | reverse complement strand
GCAGGCATGAGCGCCTCCTGTGACGGGAGTGGCGATCGGCGGCGCGGCGGTGGCGCAGCCGCAGGACGGCTTCCGCGTGGGAGGCGGAAGGGGCGGCGGGCGGATCGCCCGGACCTGTCACAGGAAGAACATGTGAGGAAATGTAGGCGGTCTCGCCGCGGGCGCGCCAGGCAATTACCGTCGGCCCGTGAACTCCCCTGACGTCGTGGTGATCGGTGGCGGCATCGCCGGTGCGTCGGTGGCGCGTGAGCTGGCCGCGTCGCGCTCGGTGCTGTTGCTGGAGTCCGAGCCCGAGCTGGCCAGACACTCGACGGCGCGGTCGGCCGCCACCTACATCCCCGGCCACGGCACCGACGTGATGCGCGCGCTGATCGTGGCGAGCGGGCCCCGGTTCGCGGCCCTGGCCGAGGAGCTCGACGCACCACCGCTGCTGCTGCCCCGCGAGGTGCTGTGGGTGGCTGTCGACGACGCGGGCGAGCGGTCGCTGGCCGCGATGCTCGCCGAGCGCGCGGGGGAGCCGTTCGCGCCCGTGCAGATCAGCGCGGAGGAGGCCGAGCGCCGCTGCCGCGCGATCGCGCCGGGCGCGGTCCGGGCCGCGGCGTCCACGGAGAGCGCCGCCGACGTCGACACCGACGCGCTGCACCAGGCCTACGTCCGTGGCCTGCGCGCCCGCGGCGGCACGGTGCGCACCAGCGCGCCGACCACGTCCGTCACGCGGCGCGGTGACGGCTGGCGGGTCGAGGCGGGGGGCGAGACGGTCGACACCGCGCTCGTCGTCGACGCGGCGGGGGCGTGGGCCGACGTCGTCGCGGGGATGGCGGCGGTGCCGCGGATCGGGCTCGTCCCGCACCGGCGCACGATCGCGATGGCGCGGGTACCCGACCCGGCACGGCTGCGCGGGCCGGTCCGGTCGCCGATGGTGTGCGAGGCGTCCGACACCTTCTACTTCAAGGCCGAGGCCGACGACCTCCTGCTCTCCCCGGGCGACGAGACCCCCGTCGAGCCCGGCGACGCGCGTCCCGACGAGCTCGACGTCGCGCTCGGGCTGGAGCGCGTCGAGGCCGTGACGAAGCTGGGGCTGCGGTCGGTGCGCACGAGCTGGGCGGGGCTGCGCTCGTTCGTGCCCGACCGCCGTCCGGTGGTGGGGGAGTGGCCCGAGCATCCCGGGTTCGCCTTCGTCGCCGGTCAGGGCGGTTCGGGCATCGAGACGGCACCCGCGCTGTCGGCGCTGGCCGCGGCGGTTCTCACCGGGGAACCGGTGCCCGCGGACATCGCCGTCGACGCGGCGACGCTCGCCCCCACGCGCCTGTAAGCTCGCGCTTACATCCGCGACCCGCACGAAGGAGAACGGTGACCGCCACCCTGGATCTGTTCGACGGCAGCTTCTGGAACGACCCCTACCCGGCCTACGACGCCGCACGGGCCGACGAGCCGGTCCGCAGGGTCGACCTGCCCGACGGCCCGGTGTGGATGATGTTCCGCCACGCCGACGTGCGTGCCGCGCTCACCGACGCCCGGCTGAGCAAGGACTGGCGCTGGACGCTCCCACCCGAGCAGCGCGCCGAGGCCCCCGACCAGCCGCTGCCGATGATGCTGCTCATGGATCCGCCCGGGCACACCCGGCTGCGCAAGCTGGTCTCGCGGTCGTTCACGCTGCGCCGCATGGAGGAGCTGCGCCCGCGGGTGGAGGCGTTCGCGACGCAGCTGCTCGACGAGCTGCCCGCCACGGGCAAGGTCGACCTGATGGCCGACTATGCGTTCCTGCTGCCGGTCTACGTGATCTGCGAGCTGCTGGGCGTGCCGCCCGAGGACCGCGACGACTTCGCCGCGTGGTCGAACACCATGGTCGACGAGTCCACGCGTGACCAGGCGATGGAGGCGGCGGGCAAGCTCCACGGCTACCTGTCGCAGCTGATCGACGCCAAGCGCGAGAACCCCGACGACGCCCTCATCAGCGCCTTGATCCAGGAGGCCGACGGCGGCGACCGGCTCTCGCAGGCCGAGCTCGTCGCGATGGCGATGCTGCTGCTCATCGCCGGCCACGAGACCACCGTCAACCTCATCGGCAACGGCGTGCTGGCGCTGCTCACCCACCCCGAGCAGCTCGCTCTCGTACGGGAGCGCCCGGAGCTGATGGCGTCGGCGGTGGAGGAGTTCCTGCGCTGGGACTCCCCGATCCACAGCACGCCGGTGCGGTTCGCCGCCGAGGACGTCGAGTACTCGGGTGTCACGATCCCCGCCGGCGCGGTGGTCATCCTCTCCCTGGCGGCGGCCAACCGCGACGCGGGCCGGTTCGACGATCCGGAGGAGCTGAAGGTCGACCGCGACGCCTCGGGGCACGTGGCGTTCGGACACGGCCTGCACCACTGCCTCGGCGCCCAGCTGGCCCGCATCGAAGGGCAGGAGGCCATCGGGCTGCTGCTGGCCCGGCGCCCGGACATCGCCCTCGCGGTGGACCCGGTGGACCTCACCTACCGCCGCAGCACCCTGATCCGCGGCCTGAAGACGCTGCCGGTGACGTTCGGCTGACGCCCCCGGCCACGACCCCGGGTGCACGGCGTACGCCTCGACGGAGTCGACCCGCCGCCGGGCGCGACCTCAGCGTGGTCCACCCCGGCGTGGACCACGCCCGGGGTGCGCTCGCCGCGTGCGGGCGACCGCGTCGGCGCCGCTGGGCTCAGTGCAGCGCGGCGCCCGTCGCGGCGCGAACCTCGTCCTCCGTGACGCCCGGCGCGGTCTCCACCAGCACCAGGCCGTCGTCGGTCACGTCGATCGCGGCGAGGTCGGTGACGATCCGGTCGACGCACGCGGCGCCGGTGAGCGGGAGCGTGCACTCCTCGACGATCTTCGGCGAGCCGTCGCGCGCGGTGTGCTCCATCATCACGATCACGCGCTCGGCGCCGTGTACGAGATCCATCGCCCCGCCCATCCCCTTGATCATCTTGCCGGGGACGGCCCAGTTGGCGAGGTCGCCGCGCACGTCGACCTGCATGGCGCCGAGCACCGCGACGTCCACGTGCCCGCCGCGGATCATCCCGAAGCTCGCGGCGGAGTCGAAGTAGCTCGCGCCGGGCAGCGTCGTGACGGTCTCCTTGCCGGCGTTGATGAGGTCGGGATCGACCTCGTCCTCCGTCGGGTACGGGCCGACGCCGAGGATGCCGTTCTCGGAGTGCAGCACCACCCAGCGGTCGGCCGGGATGTGGCCGGGCACCAGCGTGGGCATGCCGATGCCGAGGTTGACGTAGGAGCCGTCGGGGAGCTCGGCGGCCACGCGGGCGGCCAGCTCGTCGCGGGTCAGACTCATGAGGAACGCACCGTCCTGATCTCCACGGGCTTCTCGACACCCGGCACGGGCACCACGCGCTGCACGTGGATGCCAGGTGTGTGCACGGCGTCGGGGTCGATCTCGCCGGGCTCGACGAGCTGCTCCACCTGCGCGATCGTGATGCGACCGGCGGCGGCGCAGTTGGGGTTGAAGTTCCGCGAGCTGCGGCGGTAGACGAGGTTGCCGTGCCGGTCGCCCTTCCAGGCGTGCACGAGCGCGAAGTCGGTGACGATGGCCCGCTCCATGACGTACGTGGTGCCGTCGAACTCGCGGGTCTCCTTCTTCGGTGACTCCACGGCCACGGAGCCGTCGGCGTGGTAGCGCCAGGGCAGCCCGCCGTCGGCCACCATCGTGCCGACGCCGGCGGGTGTGAAGAACGCCGGGATCCCCGCGCCACCTGCGCGCAGCCGCTCGGCGAGCGTGCCCTGCGGGGTGAGCTCCAGCTCCAGCTCGCCGGCCAGGTACTGGCGCGCGAACTCCTTGTTGTTGCCCACGTACGAGCCGATCGTGCGCCGGATCCGCCCCGCCGCGAGCAGGTTGCCCAGGCCGTAGCCGTCGATGCCGAGGTTGTTGCTCACCGTCTCGAGATCGGTGGCCCCCTGCTCGATCAACGCCGCGATCAGCACCGCGGGCACACCGGCCATCCCGAACCCGCCGACGGCGAGCGAGGACCCGTCCGCGATGTCGGCCACCGCTTCGGCCGCGGTCGCGACCACCTTGTCCATCACGCTCCGACCCTATGATCTCGTGCGCTCTCCGCACAATTGTTCGCAGAGCGAACACAGGTGTAGGGTCCGCCACCATGAGCGCGCTCTTCGACCCCCTGTTCGGTGCCGACCGCGTCGCGGCCCGGCTCGACGACGCGTCCTGGGTGGCGGCGCTCGTGGCCGTCGAGGTGACGCTCGCGCAGGCCGCGGCCGAGCACGGCGTGATCCCAGCGGTGCACGCCGAGGCGATCGCGATCGCGGCCACGAAGCTCGACGTCGACGTGGCCGCGCTTGGCCGGGCCGCCGTGGAGGGCGGCAACCCGGTGATCCCGCTGGTGCGGCTGCTGCGCGAGGCGGCCGGCGACGCCGGATCGTCGGTGCACCCGGGCGCCACCAGCCAGGACGTGATGGACACCGCGGCAGCGCTGCTCGTCGGATGGGCCGGGGAGGTGCTGCTCGACGACCTGCGCGGCGCCGCAGACGCCGCCGCCGGTCTCGCCGCCGCCCACCGCGACACCCCGATGATCGCCCGCACCCTGGGACAGCAGGCGCTGCCGACGACGTTCGGGCTGGTCGCGGCGGGCTGGTGCACCGGGCTCGACCGTGCCCGGACGGCACTCGCGCGGGTGCTGGCCGCGCTGCCCGTCCAGCTCGGGGGAGCGGCCGGCACCCTGGCCGCCCTGCACCCGCACGGGCCGGCCGTCGCGGCGTCGCTCGCCCGCGACCTGCGCCTGGCCGATGCCGCGCCGTGGCACACCGAGCGCACCCGGGTCGGGGAGCTGGCCTCGGCACTGGCCGTGGCCGCGGGGGCGTGCGCCAAGCCCGCCACCGACGTCGTGCTGCTGGCGGGCACCGAGCTGGGGGAGGTGTCGGAGGCCGCGCCCGGCGACTCGTCGTCGATGCCGCACAAGCGCAACCCCATCGCCGCCGTCACGGCACGGGCCGCCGCCCGCCGCGCCCCCGGACTGGCCGCCGTGCTGCTCGCCGCCGCCGATCACGAGCACCAGCGCGCGGCCGGCGCATGGCACGCCGAGTGGCAGACCCTCGACGACCTGCTGCGCGCCGCCGGCGGCGCCGCCTCCCGCCTGCGGACGTCGCTCGAGGGTCTCGCCGCCCACCCCGACCGGATGGCGGCGAACCTGGCGATGAGCAGCGCGGACAGCGACGCGGGCCACGCCGGTGACCTGGTCGACCGGCTCCTGGCAGAGCGCCCGTGACGACCCGGGGACGGCGGTGGGCCCCGTGAGCGAGCACGTGCGGTCGCTCGCGCGGGGGCTGGCCGTCATCCGCGCCTTCGACGCCGACGCGCCCGCCCTGACGCTCAGCGATGTGGCCCGCCGCACCGACCTCACGCGCGCCGCTGCCCGCCGGTTCCTGATCACGCTCGTCGAGCTGGGCTACGTCCGCACCGACGGGCGGCTGTTCTCCCTCACCCCGCGGGTCCTGGAGCTGGGCTTCGCCTACCTGTCGAGCCTGTCGCTGCCCGAGATCGCCGCGCCCCACCTGGAGGCGCTGGTGGAGCGAGTGCACGAGTCTGCGTCGGTGTCGGTGCTCGACGGCCCCGACGTCGTCTACGTCGCCCGCGTCCCGACGTCGCGGATCATGACCCTCGCCATCACGATCGGCACCCGCTTCCCCGCGTACGCGACATCCATGGGGCGGGTACTGCTGGCCGCGCAGTCGCCGCGGGAGCCGATCGTCCTGCGCCCCCTGACCGACCGCACCGTGACCGACCCCGCCGTGCTCGACCGTGAGCTGGACGCCGTCGCGGCGGCCGGCTTCTGCGTCGTCGACGAGGAGTTGGAGCTGGGTGTGCGCTCGATCGCCGTCCCGGTGCGCGACGCGGCCGGCACGGTGGTGGCCGCGGCGAACGTGGGTACCCGGGCGGGCTCGGCCGACCTCGTGCGCGACGTGCTCCTGGAACTGCGGGCGTGCGCCGCCGCGATCGAGCTCGATCTGAGGCGGACACTGTCCCCATGACGCCGCTGGAGACGATCACGCGCTACTACGACGGCTGCTCGAGCGGCGACGTCGACCTCATGGTCAGCACGCTCGACGCCGACGTCGTCCACTGGTTCCTCGCCCCCAACCCCGGCTCCGCGCCGGTCCGCGGCGGCGAGCACCTGGCCCGCTACTGGCGCAAGGTCGCGGGCATGATCGAGGCGCGCTGGGTGGTCGACCACTGCCTGGCGGCGGAGGCCGAGGCGGTGATCGAGTGGACGATGTTCTGGCGCCCGCAGGGCACCGAGGACCGGGTGGCCACGCGCGGCGCCGAGTGGTTCACGTTCTCGCCCGAGGGGCTGATCACCGAGATCCGTTCGTACTACCGGCAGCACCCGGCCACCACGGAGCTCGACGGCTTCCCCTACGCCGAGCGCGGCTACTCCGCGCCCGGCGCCGAGGAGCACCGCGCCGTCCGAGAAGGGGCTACTTCAGCATGAAGCCCGCGTCCACCCGCACCTCCGTGCCGGTGACGTAGCGGGCGTCGTCGCTGACGAGGAACGCGATCATCTTCGACACGTCCTCGGGCTGCACGACGTCCACGGGCATGAGGTTGCCGCGCATCGGGCCGGTGAGCCGCTCGTGGGTGCCCATCCACTCGACGAACCACGGGTTGTTGGACATGTCGGTGTTCACGCCTGTCGGGTGCACGACGTTGACCCGGATCATCTCCGGCGCCAGCTCCCACGCGAGCGTGCGCATGAGCGCGATGAGCCCGTGCTTGGCCACGTTGTAGTGGGTGCAGCCGGCCACCGAGCGCAGCCCACCGGTGGAGCCGGTGAGCGTGATCGCCCCGCCGCGCTTCCCGGCGATCATGTGCGGGATGAACGCCCGGCACACCTTCCACCCGCCGGTGACGTTGACGTCGAGCATGTCCTGCCACTGCTCGTCGGTCAGCTCCCAGGTGCTGTCCGCCGCGCCCATGACGCCCGCGTTGGAGATCAGCGCGTCCACGCGGCCGAACTCGGCCATCGTCTGCTCGGCGGCGGCGTTCACCGCGGCGGTGTCGCGGATGTCGGCCTCGATGGCCAGGCAGCGCCGGTCGTGCTTCTCCACCAGCGCCACGGTCTCGGCCATGTCGTCGGCGGTGCTCATCGCGTAGTCGATGGTGGCGATGTCGCCGGGCGCGTCGAGGATGACGACGTCGGCGCCCTCGCTCGCGAGTGTGACGGCGTGCGAGCGGCCCTGCCCGCGCCCGCCGCCGGTGATCACGGCAACCCTGCCGTCCATGCGTCCCATGTCGGTCCTCTCCTACTTGAGCATGAAGCCGGCGTCGATCGGCACCGTAGTGCCGGTGATCCACCTGCCCGCGTCGGAGCAGAGGAACGCGACGACGTCGGACACGTCGCGCTCGGGCAGCGCGTCCACCGGCATGAGGTTGAAGCGCATGGCGTTGCCCAGCTCCTCGTGCTCGGTGAGCCACTGCGGGAAGTAGTCGTTGTTCGACATCGGTGACGCGACGCCCGTCGGGTGGATCGTGTTGACCCGGATCGACTCCGGCGCCAGCTCGCGGGCGAGTGTGCGCATCAGGCCGACGATGCCGTGCTTGGCCGCGGTGTAGTGCGTGCAGCCCGCGACGGCGCGCAGCCCCGCGATCGACGACGTGATGAGGATCGTGCCCCCGTTGCCGCCCGCGCGGATGTGCGGGACGACGGCGCGGCAGGACTTGAACACGCCCGTCAGGTTGATGTCGATCATGTCGTCCCAGGCCTCGTCGGTGAGCTCCCAGGTGTTGTCCGACAGGCTCAGGATCCCCGCGTTGGCCAGGTGGATGTCGATGCGGCCGAACTCGCTCATCGCGGTGTCGGCGAGGCGGTTCATGTCGGCGCTGCTGCGCACGTCGGCCTCGACCGCGATGCAGCGGCGGTCGAGCTTCTCCACCGCGGCGACGGTCTCCGCCATGTCGCCCGGCTGCCCCGTCGGGAACGGGACCGAGGCCACCTGCTGCGTGATGTCGCCGATGACGATGTCGGCGCCCTCCTCGGCGAGGCGGATCGCGTGCGACCGCCCCTGCCCGCGGCCGCCGCCGGTGATGACCGCGACCTTGCCGTCCAGCTGTCCCATGTCAGTCCTTCCCGTACCGCGCCTGTGCGCGGCGGTTGTGCTCGGCGACGGCCTCGGTGAGGTCGGTGTAGGGCTCGTCCCACGGGTCCTTCAGGCCCCAGCCGCGGCCGCCGGTGTTCTCGACGTAGCCGCACCAGTGCCAGCCCGCGAACCACGGCTCGTCGAGCACGGCGTCCAGGGCGGCGCCGTAGTCGACGCCGCGGGCGGTGTGGTCGGGCAGTCCCTCCCGGTGCGGGTTGAGCTGGGTCGACGTCCAGTTGCCTGCGTCGGCGACGATCACCGGCTTGCCCCCGCACTGCTCGCGCCAGCGCGCGAGGTCCTCGCGCAGCTGCGTGCGCGAGGCGTCCGTGGGCTCGGTGAAGTACTGCACCGACAGCACGTCGACGAACGGCGCCATCGCCCGCAGCACCGGCTCGGGGATGCCCTTGTTGCCGTTGAACCGGTCGCCGAGGATCAGGTGGTCGGGATCGTAGCGGCGGATGGCCGTCACGATCGTCTCGTAGTAGCGGCTCGCCACGTCGTAGAGCCGCTTCTCCCGCCCGGCCGGGTCGAGGCCCTTCAGCTCGGCGAAGTCGGCGCCGGAGGCGTGCGGCAGCCAGGCCGGGATGTCGACGAGGAAGTAGCCGAGCAGGTCGGGCGAGTCGGCGTGCTCGGCGGCGATGCTGCGCGCGAGGTAGTCGCACCAGTCGGTGAAGTCGTCGTCCAGGGTGCGGAACGCCGGGTAGCCGTTCCAGTCCTCGATCTCCATGACCGGCACCTGGGCGACGTAGGGGATGCCCGCTCCGCGCAGCTCCGCCGCCGACCACGGGGTCGAGTGCTTGAGGTCGATCGGGTCGCCGAACCAGTCCAGTGCCTCGCCCCAGCCGCCCGCGACGTACTCCTGCGTCCAGCCCAGGGTGTTGAAGGACCACTTCCGCAGGTCGGCGACCGCTCCCTCGGCGATCCAGCGCTCGCGCGAGCCGTAGCGCTCCCGCCAGATGTCGAGGTTGCGGGGGAACTTGAGGTTGGTCTCGTCCACGTGGTTCAGGGCGAGGGACAGGAACGGGTTCCCCTCCGGGTCGACGAGCCGCCCGTCGCGGATCGCGAACGGCATCAGAGCTCACCACCGAAGAACCGCAGGTAGTGCCCGGCCGGCTCGTCGGGGGACTCCTCGGCGAGCTGGTGGCCCCACGGCAGGATCACCGAGCGCACGTCCTGGGCGACCTCGCGCATCTGCCGCTCGTTGTCCGCGCCGATGAAGTGCTCGCTGCCCACGGCCGGCACCGGCATCCGGAGCGGGGTCCTGGCCGACTCGATGTTCTGGTCGCCGTCAGTCGGCGTCGCCCGGTGGATCTGGTCGACGATGCGCATGGGTTCTCCTCTCACAGCAGGTCGTAGACGCGGCGGTTGAACTCTGCGACCGGATCGACGTATTCGGTGTACGGCTGGTCCCACGGGTCCTTCATGCCCCACCCGCGCGAGAGGTTCTCGACGTAGCCGCACCAGTGCCAGCCCAGGAGCCACGGCTCGCGCACCAGGTCGGTGAACGTGTCGATGTAGTGCCGGGCCCGGGTGGCCTGGTCCGGGACACCGTCCATCGTGCGCTGGGGGTTGAGCTCGGTGGCGGTCCAGTTGCCGATGTCGGGGATGAGGATCGGCTTGCCGACGCGCTCGTGGAGGCCGCGGGCGTGTGTGATCATCTTCTCCCGCGAGGCCTGGTCGTTGCCCGGGTAGTACTGCACCGACAGCACGTCGATGTAGGGCTTCGCGGCCTCGAGCACCACCTCGGGCAGCTCGTTGTCGCCGTTGTAGCGGTCGCCCAGGATCAGGTGGTGGGGATCGTAGGTGCGGATGTGGCGGTGGATCGTCTCGTAGTACTTCGAGGCGATCTCGAAGAGCTTCGCGTCGCGCTTGTCGCCATCGAGGCCCTCCAGGCCGGGCCAGTCCGCCCCGGCGGGGTGACGGAACCACAGAGGGGCGTCGACGAACGAGTAGCCGATGAGGTTCTTGCTCGACGCGGCGTCGACGCAGATGCTGCGGGCCAGGTAGGCACAGTGGTCGTCGAAGTCGGCGTCGAAGACGTCCGGGTAGTACGGGCGGCCGTTCCAGTTCTCGTTCTCCGCCAGCCGCATCTGGATGATGTAGGGCATCCCGCCGGCCTCGAGGTCGGCCACCGTCCACTGCGACCCGTGCTCGACGACGACGATCTGCGACCAGTCGAACTTCTCGCGCCAGCCGCCGCCGATGTACTGCTGGGTCCAGCCGATCGAGTTGAAGCCCCAGTTGCGCAGGTCGGTGACGACGCCCTCGGAGATCCAGCGCTCCCGCGAGCCCCCGTAGCGCTTCTGCCAGATGTCGAGGTTGTGCGGGTACTTGAGGTCGGAGTCGTCGATGTGGTTCAGGCCGACGGACAGGAAGCCGTTCCCCAGCGGGTCCACGAGCCACCACCGGTCGCCGTCGCGGTCGAGCCGGAACGCATCCGTGGCGTCGAAGGTCCAGCGGGTCGAGCCGCCGTAGCTGTCGATCTCGGACAAGGTCTTTCCTCTCAGCGCGGCAGGCACGAACGCACGTACGCGTCGGCCTTGGCCAGTTCGTCGGTGATGTGGTGCAGGGGCCAGCCGCCGGTGCCGTGGCACTTGAGGCTGGCGGGGCCGGAGTAGCCGGTGCGGGCGAGCGTCCCGAGCGGGACGGCGTGGTCGAGGGTGCCGCCGACGCGGGGCAGCTGCTGCTCGCCGGGCCCGAAGTTCAGGCCGTCGACGCCGTGCCGGTAGGCCCGGTCGATGTCCCAGATGTAGTAGTAGAAGAGCTTGTCGCGCTCGGCGAGCCAGGTGATGGCCTCGCTGATGCCGTCCTGCACGACCCACAGGTGCGGCGGGGCGAGGCAGATCCCGAGGTTCGGGTGGTCGATGTCGCGCACCAGGCGCTTGATCTGCGCGAGCGTGTCGACACCCTCGTCCCAGCGCTGCTCCTCGCCGTGGCCGGACTCGAAGTCGGCGCTGAACGGCACGGTCAGGTGGTTCTCCACCGCGATGCGCACGCCGTTGCGAGCGGCGGCCTCCACCAGCGGCGGGAGGAACTTCGCGACGAAGTCCGGGTAGTTCGCCTCGCAGTCGAAGATCACGGTGTCGATGCCGAGGTCGCGGGCGAACTCGATGCGCTCGAGCATCTCGTCCTGGGTCTTGCCGTACATCGTCAGGCCGCAGGGGCGGACGCCGTAGCGGTTGAGCACCGCCCGGATCGCGGACGGGTCGTCGCCCGGGCTGACGTGGTGGGCCAGCGGCGCGGCCGAGGACCACAGGTTCACCTCGGTGAACCCGAGCCCGGCGAGCTCGTGGATCGCGACCTCGAGCGGGTAGTCGTGGTACGGCAGGATCTCTGCGGTGTAGCGCACTTCTCTCCTTACTTGACGGCGCCGAAGGTCAGGCCGGCGACGATGCGCCGGCGCATGACGAGCGTGAGGACGAGGATCGGGGCGGTGATCACCGTCGCCGCGGCGGTGAGGTTGCCCCATTCGGTGCCGTACATCCCGGTGAACTCCTGGATCCCGACGGGCCCGGTCTTGGCGCCCGCGCGCGTCAGCGACAGCGCGAACAGGAACTCGTTCCAGGACAGGATCGCCGAGAGGATGGCGACGGTGGCCACGGCCGGCACGAGCAGCGGCCACACGATGCGCCGCAGGATCGTCGCGGTCGAGGCGCCGTCGACCTGGGCGGCCTCGGTGATCTCCACAGGGATCTGCAGGATCGAGCTGCGCAGGATCCATACCGCGATCGGCAGGTTGAACGCCGCGTACGGGACGATCAGCACGATGTAGGTGTCGATCAGCCCCAGGTAGCCGGCCATGATGAACACCGGGATGACCGCGACGATCGGCGGGAACAGGTACGTCGAGAGGATCCACGACGACAGCGCCGCGCGAGCCCGGAAGTGCCGCATCGCCAGCGCGTACGCCGCGGGTACCGCGATCAGGATCGTCAGCACCGTGGAGCCGGCCGTCACCACCACGCTGTTGAGCAGCAGCCGGTCGTACCCGACGGACGTGCCCGCCGCGCCGGTGAGCACGTCGCGATAGTGCTGCAGCGTCGGCGCGAACAGCCACTCGGGCGGCAGCCGCTTCGCGATCTCCTCGGGCTTGAACGAGGTGACCACCATGAACACCACCGGCGCGAGGCCGATCAGCAGCCACACCCACAGCAGCGTCCGCCCGGCCAGCCGGGGAGCGGACTTGGACAGGACCGCCATCAGTGCTCCTCGGGCTGGGCGTTGCGCCCGATGACCCGCAGCATCGCGGGCACGAGCAGGGACAGGACGATGAGCAGCAGCACCGCGGCGGCCGACGCGGCCCCGATCCGGAAGCTCTGCAGCGCGATGCGCTGGATGCCCAGGTTGATGATCTCGGTGCTGGCTCCGGGGCCGCCGCCGGTGAGGATCTTGAACGAGTCGAACGTCTTGAACGCCTGGATGGTGCGCAGCACCACCGCGATCGCGACGAACGGCAGGAGCTGCGGCAGCACCACGTAGCGGAAGGTCTGCCACGGCGATGCGCCGTCCAGCGCGGCGGCCTCGATCGGCTCGACCGGCACGGCCTGGCGCCCGGCGATGAGGATCAGCGCCACGAACGGTGTCCACGACCAGACGTCCAGCGCGATCAGCGCGACCCACGCCGTCACCGGCTGGGCGAGCCACTCGGTGGACAGGCCCAGATAGTGGTCGACCCAGCCGTAGTTGGGGTTGAGCAGCTCCCGGAAGACCAGCGCGGACACCGCCGGGGTGATCGCGAACGGCACGAGCAGCAACACCGTGCCGATCGTGTTGCCCCGCGCCCGGGTGGCCAGCGGCATGGCGAGCACCAGCGCCAGCACGAGCTCGATCGCGACGGCGACCACCACGAACATCACGGTGAGCAGCAGGCTCGTCAGCGTGGCGGGGTCGGTGAGCACGAACTCGTAGTTGCGCAGGCCCACCCAGTCGGAGCTGCCGCCGAGCAGGTTCTCGTCGCGGAAGCTGGCGCGCAGCAGGTAGATCGCCGGCGCGACCGTCATGATCAGCAGGACGACCAGCGCCGGGGCCATGAGCAGCCACGGGGTGGGCTTGCCGCGCCGGGTGCCGGCCGGCCGGCCCGGGGCGCTCGCGCGCCGTGGCCGGTCGAGCGCGGTGCTGGTCATGATCACTCCGGGAGCGTGTAGCCGGCCGCGCGCAGCAGGCGGTTGACGTCGTCGCCTGCCCTGTCCAGGGCCTGGCGTGGGGTGGCCTCGCCGCTCGCCGCGGTGTTGACGGCCACGGCGATGGCCCGGCTGACCTCGGTGTAGTTCGTCAGGCGCGGCCGTCCGACGCCCTCGGCGAGCGACTCACCCAGCGCGTCGTAGAAGTCGTTGCCCTTCAGCGAGGCGTACACCGAGGTGCGGCTGGGGTGCAGCCCGTCGGCGGTCATGGCCTTCTGCTGGTCGGCGGCGGTCAGCCACGTGACGGCGCGGTAGGCCCAGGCCTTGTTCTGCCCGTACTTGTTGAGGGCGAGCATCCAGGTGCCGAAGTGCGGGCCGCGCGCCTTGCCGGTGGGCACCGGCGCGTAGCCGATGGAGCCGCCGACGGCCGGGTCGAGCGTGAGCGAGTGGTAGTTGAACGTCATCGCGGCCAGGCCGCTGTCGAACGAGGACGCGGCCTCGTCCCACGACGCGGCGGTGGTGCCGGGAGGCACGACCTTCTGCTCGGTGATCAACTTGTGGTAGTACGTGAGCGCCTGCTCGCCCGCGGGCCCGGTGAAGGCCAGCGACAGGTCCGGGTTGATCATCTGCCCGTTGCCGCCGAAGCCGGCGAGCAGGGACTTGAAGTCGTCGGTGGCCCAGTCGCCGACACCGGCCATCATCGTGGTGCCGTAGAGCTTCTGCTGCGGACGCGTGAAGAACTGCGCCACCTGGTCGTACTCGTCCCACGTGCGCGGCACCGTCAGCGGCCGGCCGAAGCGCTGCTGGAACGCGGCCTTCTCCGCCGGGTCGTCGAACAGGTCCTGGCGGTAGCCCATGACCATCGCGTTGGCCTGCAGCGGCATGCCGTAGATGTCGAAGCCCTGGCTCGTCACCGCGGCGACGTCCGACGCGGTCGCGGGGTTCGGATACGGGCGGATCTCGTCGTCGGCGTCGTAGACGGCGGTGTCGGCGAGGACCTTGGGGATCATGTCGCCGAGCGCGGCGGGCGCGACGTCGTTGACGGCCGGGTTCCTCAGGTACGGGCTGAGCGGCTCCAGCGCGCGGACCAGGGCCGGCGCCCAGGGCGTGTCGACGATGATGATGTCGTAGTACGAGCTGCGCGTCGCGATCTCGGCGTACACGCGCTGCTGCAGGGCGTCGTAGGGCTGGGTGTCGATCTGCAGGTCGATGCCGAACCTCTGCTTGAACGCCGGCACGAGCTTCTGCACGGCCGCCGCGTCGGCCTCCGCGGTGGCGTAGAGCATCCGCAGCTGCGCCGGCTTCGGACTGGCCGGGTCGGTGCCCCCGCCGTTCCCGCCGCCCGCGCATCCGGCGAGGACCAGCACGCCCGCGGCGAGCACCGCGAGCGCTCGGGCGATCCGGTGGCGGACCATCAAGCCACGATCAGGGGACGGAGGGTGCGGTGGGCCACCTCGAGACCGGTGCGGATCTTGTCCTCGGTGCCGCCCCAGACGGGATCCTCGTGCTCGACGGACAGCACGCCGTCGAAGCCGCCCTCGTAGAGCGTGTCGATCACGCCGGCCCAGTCGACCTGCCCGCGGCCGGGAACGCGATAGCGCCACCACCCGACGTCGAACGGATCCTGGCGGACCACCGTCTTGCCCGGCCAGCCGTAGTGGTTCCGCTTCTCCGGGAAGAGCTGGATGTCCTTGGCCTGGGCGTGCGGGATCTTGTCGACGTAGGGCTTGAGCGCCTCGACGGGATCGATGCCCATCCACATCAGGTGCGACGGGTCGTAGTTCAGGTAGAGCCCGAGCGAGAACATCCACTCCCACAGCTCGGGGGAGTAGGCGAGGTTGCCGGGGTAGCCGTCGGGGTGCCAGCCCTCCATCACGCAGTTCTCGATGATGAGCTTGACGCCCTTCTCCCCGGCGCGGTCCACCAGCCGCGGGAAGAGCTGTTCGGCCTCACGCAGGTTCTCGGCGACCGACTTCCCCGGGTGCCGGCCGATGAACGTGCCGACGGTGGGGCAGCCGACGAGCGCGGCGGCGTCGATGCAGGCGAGGACGTGGTCGTTGATCGCCTCGCGAGTGCCCGCGTCGGGGTGGAGGTTGTTGTCGTAGAAGGCGAGCGAGCTGAGTGTCAGGTCGTGCTTCTCGAACAGCGCGCGCGTCTCGTCGGCCTCCTTCTCCCCGAACCCTTCGACGTTCAGGTGGGTGGCGGTGAAGGGGCGGTCGCCGAGGTCGGGCCAGGCGGCCACCTCGAGCGCCTCGTAGCGCCGCGACGCCGCCCAGGCGGCGATGTCGGCCAGCGACCGATCCGGCAGGCAGGCGGTCAGGAAACCGAGCTTCATGCGGGGACCTCCGTCCACGTCTGTGTGGTCGAGCTGGTGATCACGGCGTCGGTCAGGGCGGCCGCCCGGACGCCGTCGGCGAAGGTGGGCAGGCCGTCGGGGGCCTCGCCGCCGATCGCCGCATAGGTGTCGGCGACGAACGCGTTGAAGCAGTCCTGGTAGCCCTGCGGGTGGCCGGGCGGGAGGAGCGAGTAGCGGGACGCGGCGGCCGAGGTGGCGGGCGAGCCGCGGTGCACCGTCAGGTTCCCGTCCGTCCCACCGACCACGAGATCCTCGGGGCGCTCCTGGTCGAAGCCGTACGCGCCTCGCTCGCCGTCGAGGGCGAAGCGAAGGCTGTTGCGACGCCCGACGGCGGTCTGGCTGACGACCACCGATCCGGCCGCACCGCCGTCGGTCTCGAACTGGACGGTGGTGCTCGTGCCGCCGCCGACCGTCCGGGCGTGCAGGCGGGTGATGCGGTGCCCGCTGACGAACTCGACGAGGTCGCACCAGTGCACGCCGATGTCGGCGAACGCCCCGTGTTCTCCGCCCTCGGCGGCTTCGCCCCGCCAGCCCGCGCCCGCGCCCCCCGCCTGCCAGTCCTGCAGGTAGGCGCCGTGCAGCAGGTGCAACGGCCCAGCGTCCCCGCCCGCGACGCGGGCCCGGGCCTCGCGCACCGCCGGGTAGAAGCGGTAGACGAACGGCACGGTCGCCGTCGCGTTCCCGACCTCCGCGGCGAGCGACCGGGCGTCGGCCAGCGTCGTCGCCAGCGGCTTCTCGCACACCACGGCCTTGCCGGCGGCCAGCGCGCGGCGGGCCAGCGGCACGTGCAGCGAGTTGGGGGTGCAGATGTGCACGACGTCGACGTCGTCGCTGTCGATGAGGGCCTCGGCGCTGTCGGCCGGTGCGGCGGCTCCGAGCCGGTGCGCGGCCTCTGCGGACCGTGTGGGGGAGGAGCCGGCGACGCGGCTCACCACTCCCCGGGCGGCGCGCACCGCGTTGGCGTGCACCGCCCCGATGAAGCCTGCGCCGATGATGCCGGCGCGCAGATAGTCGGCCATGTCCAGAGCTACTTCCGTCGGGCCAGGGCGACGGCCAGGATGATGATGGCGCCCCGGACGATCTGCTGCTGGCTGACATCCAGGCCGGCCAGGATCAGCCCGTTGTTGATCAGGCCGATGAGTAGGGCGCCGAACAGCGTCCCGACCACGGTGCCGCGGCCGCCGAACAGGCTGGTGCCGCCGAGGATGACCGCGGCGATGACCGACAGTTCGTCGCCCGAGCCCCACTGGAACCGGCCCGACTCGAGCCGTCCGGCGTAGAGCATCCCGGCGATGCTCGCGGCGAGCGAGGAGCCGAGCAGCACGTAGAACTTGATCTTCGCCGTGTTGATGCCGCTGAAGTCGGCGGCCGTGCGGTTACCGCCGGTGGCGAGCACGCGGCGCCCGAAGGCGGTCTTGCCCAGCACCACGGCGCCGACCGCGACGAACACCGCCGTCCACAGCAGCAGCACCGGGATCGGCCCGATGTTGCCACCGCCGAAGACGAAGTTGAACGTGTCGTTCAGGATCGGCTGCGGGGCCGACGCGGTGATCCACTGCGCGACGCCGACCGCGATCCCGAGCATGCCGAGGGTGACCAGGAACGACGGGATGTTGAGCAAGGTGACCAGTCCGCCGTTGATCGCGCCGACGACCAGGCCGACCGCGAGGCCGGCGAGCACGCCGATCACGAGGCCGAACTGCGAGATCGCCATGGCGCAGACCACCGAGGAGAGCCCGGCGACCGAGCCGACCGACAGGTCGATCTCGGCCGCGGCGATCACGAAGGTGACCGCCACCGCCATGACGGTGATCGTCGCGGTCTGCCGGAAGATGTTGAGCAGGTTGTTGCCGGAGAGGAACCCGCTGTCGCCCAGCAGGATCGCGAACAACAGGAAGACGACGACGAACCCGACGTAGATGACGTAGCGCGGCCAGTCGACGGCGCGCAGCAGCGCGCCGATCCCGGCGGCCGGGGCAGCCCCCGTCGTGCCGTTCGCTGCGGAGTCGTGTGGACTCACACTCTTCTGTTCTGTCATGGTGCGACCCCCTGGACCGCGAGCTGGAGTGTTTCCTCGTCCGGAATGTCCGCGCGGTCGAGTTCGCGGTCGACGCTGCCGTGGCGGAGCACGAGGATCCGGTCGCTGACGGCGAGCAGCTCGGTCATCTCCGAGGAGATGACCAGCACACCCTTTCCCTCGTCGGCGAGTGCCCGGATCATGTCGATGATCTCTGTCTTGGTGCCGATGTCGACCCCGGCCGTCGGCTCGTCCATGATCAGGACGTCCGGGTCCGTGCCGAGCCATTTGGCGATGACGACCTTCTGCTGGTTGCCGCCGGAGAGCAGCCGGACCGGCCGGGTGTCGGAGGCGAGCTTGATCCGCAGCTTGTCGATCAGGCCGCCCGCGATCGCGGCGCCGGCCCGGTCGTCGAGCAACGGTCCGCGCCGCATGCCGGCGAGCTGCGGGAGCAGCAGGTTGTCGCGCACGCTGTGGTCCAGGACGAGGCCCTGGGCGCGACGGTCCTCCGGGATCAGCGCGATCTTCGTTGCTATCGCCGAGCGGGGACCGCGGAACTGCACGGGCTTGCCGCGGACCAGCAGCTCGCCGCCATCGACCCGGTCGACGCCGAACAGGCACCGGGTCAGCTCGGTGCGCCCGCTGCCCATCAGGCCGGCCAGCCCGACGATCTCGCCGGGGTACAGCTGGAACGACACGTCCCGCACCCGCGATCCGGCGCGCAGGTTGCGAGCCTCCAGCAGCGGCGCCCCGGAGCGGTCCGCACGGCGTTCGTGCCACTGCATCGCGCCCTCGAGCCTGCGCCCGACGATGTGCTCGATGATCTGCTCGGAGGTCAGCTCCGACAGCGGGGCGGTGACCACCCGCATGCCGTCGCGCAGCACGGTGATCCGGTCGGAGATCCGGTGGATCTCATCCATCCGGTGCGAGATGTAGATGATCGACAGGCCGCGGGCGCGGAGCCGGCCGACCAGACCGAACAGCGCGTCGGTCTCGTGCTTCGCCAGCGCCGCGGTGGGCTCGTCCATGATCAGGACGGTGGCCTCCTGGGCCAGCGCCTTGGCGATCTCGGTGAGCTGCCAGTAGGCGGTGCCCAGCGACGCGAGTTCCGCGCGCGGGTCGAGATCCACCTCCATCTCGGCGAAGATCTCCCGCGTCCGGGCCACCGCGGCCCGGTCGTCGAGGAGCCCGCCGCGGCCGTGCGGTTCGCGGCCGAGGAAGACGTTCTGGGCCACGGTCAGCGTCGGGACCAGGCTGAACTCCTGGAACACCATGCCGATGCCGGCAGCGCGGGCGTCGTGGATCGACGCCAGCGAGACCGGGCGCCCGTCGATGCGGATCTCGCCGGCGTCGAGCGAGTGGACGCCCTGCAGGATCTTCATCAGGGTCGACTTGCCGGCGCCGTTGCCGCCGGCCAGCGCGTGTACCTCGCCGCGGCGCAGCTCGAAGTCGACGCCGGTGAGCACCGCCACCCCGTTGAAGGACTTCTCGATGCCGCGCATCTCGACGGCGGGTTCGACGCTCATGACCGTCCTTTCCTGTGCGGGGAGGGCGCCGCGGAGACCGCGGCGCCCTCGGCGGGTCCTACTTGACGAACGACTGCTGCAGGTCGGCCGGGACCGGCTGGTGGTAGACCTGCGTCCAGGCCTGCAGAACGTTGTCGTGAGTGACCGGCAGCGCCTGCAGCGCGACGTAGGCCGGGGCCTGCTTGCCCAGCAGCGCGTACGCGGCCAGCTTGGCCTCGGTGACGCCCTGGTCGAACGGGCGCTGCGCACCCAGCCCCTTGACCAGCTCGTTCTTGGCCAGCGCGATGGCCACGTTCTTCCCGAGGTCCTCGGTGGCGATGACGAGGTCCTGGCGCCCGGCGGACCTGGCCGCGGCCATCACACCCTCGGCGGGCACGTCCCAGACGGCCCAGATGCCGTTGAGGTCGGGGTTCTTGGTGAGCAGGGCGTTGGCCGCGGCCTGGGCGTCACCGGCGAAGTCCGGCCCGGCGATGCCCTTCGCGTCGACGATCTGGATGCCCGGGTAGTCGGACTTGAGGGTGGAGGTGAAGCCGTCGTACCGCTGCTTGGTGACGAAGAAGTCGGCCTGGTGGAAGATCACACCGATCTTGCCCTTGCCCCCGAGGGACTTGGCCATCAGGTGCGCCGAGGCGACGCCGTTGGCGTAGTTGTCGGCGGAGACGACGCTGGTGTAGTCCTTGCCCGCCACCAGGCCCTGCGGCACGTTGTCCATGAACACGAGCTTGGTGCCCGCGTCGGCGACCTTCTTGTACTCGGCGGCGGTGGCCACCGGGTCGGTCGGGATCGAGACGATGACGTTCGGCTTGCGGCTCATCACGGTCTCCAGGTCGGAGACCTGCTTGTCGGGCTTGAAGTTCGCGTCGGTCACGGCCTGCACGGTGATGCCCAGCTGGGCGAACTCGCTCTTGAGGCCTTCGACCTGGGCCTGCGACCAGTCGTTGCCGCCGTAGTGCAGCACGATCGCGGCGGTGGCGTTCTTGGCCTTGACCTGCGCCAGCTCCGCGGGGGTGAGGGTGATCGAGTCCGCGTTGGCCGCGGTCTCGCCGTGCGGGCCCTTGCTCAACACGGAGCTGCTCAGCGTGGCGAGCGCGGCGTCGGCCTTGGCCGAGGTCGCGGGGTCCGCGCTGGAGGACGTGCCGGTGCCTGTGCTGCACGCCGCGAGCGCGAAGGTGAGACAGGCTGCGGCAGCGATCGTGCGTACCGGTGACTTCATCGGGGGGTCTCCTGGGGGTGACGGGGGTGAGAGGTCGGTGTCGCCGAGGCGAGCAGCCGGTCGAGATGGGCCTTGCTGAGGCGGGCTGCCTGCGCGGGGTCTCCGTCATAGGAGTCCAGCTCGACGACCAACCAACCGTCGTAGCCGGTCTCGACCACCGCGGCGAGCACGTCGGCGAGGTCGATCTCGCCTTCACCGAGCGGTAGGAAGGAGAACGGCTCGCGGCGCAGGTCCTTGAGGTGCACGTGCCGGACCCGGTCGGGGTAGCGGCGGATCAGGGCGGCGGGGTCTCCGCCGCCCGCGGCGAGATGGGCGGTGTCCGGACAGAAGCCGATCCGGGACCGGGACATGATCTTCTCGAGCTCGTCGGGGCTCTCGACGATCGTGGTGAGGTGCGGGTGATAGCAGGCCGACAGGCCGTGCTCCTCGGCGATGGCCGTGACGGTGTCCAGCGCCTCACCCAGGCGGTCGTAGTCGCTCTCGGGGGTGCCCGCGGCTCGCCGTGCGCCCCCGCCGACCACGAGCTGCGTGGCGCCGAACTGCGCGGCCAGCGCGGCCGCGCGGCGCACCCGGTGCAGCTCGTCGGGCAGGATCTCGGAGTAGACGAAGTTCGCCCCGGTGTACACCCCGACCAGCGACAACCCCGTCTCGGCCAGGAGCGCGTGCAGCTCGTCGGGCGAGCCGGCGAACTCGGCGACATTGCCGTCGAACATCTCGACGCCCTCGTAGCCCGCGGCCGCGATCTCCCTCAGGGCCCGGCGCATGTCGCCGGGGACCCGGTACATGAGGTCCTTGACGCTCGTGACTCCCGTGGCATCGCCGGTGACGCCACCCCAGGTGATCGAGTGGTAGCCAAGCCTCATGTGGTCCTCCTTTGGGCCGCTGCGCGCAAGTTAATGTTTGAGTCGAGCAGAAGTCAATAGATTATGCTCGTACTTGTGAGCGTGACCAACCCTGAGATCGCCCCGGACCAGCTCGACGGCCTCGTGACCGTGCTGGACCTCGTGCGTTCCGGCGAGGCCCGGACCAGGCCGGAGCTTGCGCGCCGAAGCGGACTGGGTCGCACGGTCGTGACGCAGCGCCTCGGTCATCTGCTGGCCAGCGGCCTGATCGAGGAGGGGGCACTCGGCCCGTCGACCGGCGGTCGCGCGCCGCGCGAACTGCGGTTCCGGGCAGGCGCGGGTGTCGTGCTGGTCGCCGAGCTGGGGGCCAGGGGCATGACCGTCGGGCTCACCGACCTCGCAGGCGAGCTGCTCGACCACCGCGCGCTCGACTGGGACATCGCCACCGGGCCCGACGCCACACTCACCCGCGTGGAAGCCCTGTTCGACGAGCTGCTCGTCGCCCGCCCGGCGGCGTCGGTGTGGGGCGTGGGTATCGGACTGCCCGGTCCGGTCGAGTTCGTGTCCGGCCGGCCCGTCGCCCCGCCGATCATGCCGGGCTGGGACGGCCATCCCGTCCGGCGCCGGCTCGGAGCCCGCTACTCCGCACCCGTGTGGGTCGACAACGACGTGAACATGATGGCGCTGGGCGAGGTCCGCAGCGGGGTCGCTCGCGACGTCCAGGACATCATCTTCGTGAAGATCGGCACCGGCATCGGGGCCGGCCTCGTATCCCAGGGCCGGCTGCACCGGGGGGCCCAGGGTTGTGCAGGCGACATCGGCCACATCTCCCTCGGCGGCGCGGTGGCCGGAGCGGCAGAGACGGTCTGCCGGTGCGGCAACACCGGCTGCTTGGAGGCCCTGGCCGGCGGCGGGGCACTGGCCCGGGACGCGACGACGGCCGCCCGCGACATGCGCAGCGGTGCGCTGGCCGACCGCCTTGCCGAGGCCGGGACCTTGACCGGCCCCGACGTGGTCCGGGCCGCCGAGTTCGGCGACCCGCTGGCCGTCGAGCTGCTGCAACGGTCCGGCGCGCTGGTCGGCGAGACACTCGCTGCGCTGGTCAACTTCTTCAACCCGGCGATGATCCTGCTCGGTGGGAGTGTGGGGGCGTCCGGTGACCTGCTGCTGGCCGCGGTTCGCCAGGCGATCTACCGTCGCTCGCTGCCGCTGGCCACTCGACACCTGCAGATCGTCCGCTCGTCGCCCTGCGGGCAATCCGGGCTGCGAGGCGCCGCGTTCATGGTCGTCGACGAGCTGTTCTCCCGCGAACGCCTGGGACACTGGATAGCTGAAGGAACCCCCATCGGCAGCCCCGACGCCATCCGGCTCATCTCCTGACGGTCATCTCCTGACGGACTGCCCTC
>NZ_JAOPWR010000418.1 GCF_025965585.1 Pseudonocardia sp. | reverse complement strand
CGGGCCGCGCCGCCCGCCCCGGCGCCGTCGGTGTCGGGCAGCCAGGCGGCGCGGGTCGTGGCGCTGACCAACCAGGACCGTGCGAGGGTCGGCTGCCGCCCGCTGCGCGTCGACGCCCGCCTGACCGCCGCCACCCAGGGCCACAGCGACGACATGTCCGCGCACGGCTACTTCTCCCACGACGGCCAGGACGGCCGCAGCTTCTCCGACCGCATCACCGCGGCGGGCTACCCCTCGCCGGGCGGGGAGAACATCGCGCAGGGCCAGCAGGACGCGCAGGAGGTGGTGACGGCGTGGCTGAACTCCCCGGGCCACCGCCGCAACATCGAGGACTGCTCGTTCACCACCATCGGCGTCGGGCTGGCTGGGGCCGACAGGTACTGGACGCAGGACTTCGGTCGCTGACCTGCGGCAGTGGGCTCGGCGCGCCGAACATGGCGACCCCTGCCCGGCGGCAGGACCCACCGAACGACCCCGAGGCGGCCGCACGCCCCGGCCCGGCGGTCACGGCTAGAGCTCGAAGCGGTATCCCATCCCCGGCTCGGTGATGAGGTGCTTGGGGCGGCTGGGCTCCGCCTCCAGCTTCCGGCGCAGCTGGGCGAGGTAGACACGGAGGTAGTTCGTCTCCGTGCCGTAGTTCGGCCCCCACACCGCGCGCAGCAGCTCCCGCTGCCCCACGAGCTTGCCGCGGTGGCGCACCAGGAGCTCCAGGACGCCCCACTCGGTGGGCGTCAGATGTACCTCCTCGCCGCCGGCGCGGATGACCCTCTTCGCGGCGAGGTCCACGGTGAAGTCGCCCACGTCGACGACGGGCTCGCCGTCGACGGCCGACACCGCCGCCCGGCGGACCGCGGCCCGCAGCCGCGCGAGGAGCTCGGCCATTCCGAAGGGCTTGGTGACGTAGTCGTCGGCGCCGACGTCCAGCGCGCGCACGGTGTCGTTGGAGCCCGTCCGCGCCGAGAGCACGATGATCGGCACGCTGGTCCAGCCGCGAAGGCCCTCGATCACCTCGGTGCCGTCCATGTCGGGCAGGCCGAGGTCGAGCACGACGACGTCGGGGTGCCCGTCGGCGGCGGTGCGCAGCGCGGAGCCGCCGTCGGGAGCGAGCAGGACGTGGTAGCCGTGTGCGGTGAGGTTGATCCGCAGCGCGCGCAGGATCTGCGGGTCGTCGTCGACGACCAGCACGCGGTGGGCCGTCATCGGGTCTCCCTGCTCGGGCGGGCGGCGGGCAGCGCCACGACGACGGTGAGCCCACCACCAGGAGTGTCCTCCGCGGTCAGGGTTCCTCCCATGATCTCGGTGAAACCCCGGGCCACCGACAGGCCCAGCCCCACGCCGGTGCCCCCGTCGCGGTCGCTGGGGTCGGCCCCGCCGAGGCGGCGGAAGGGGGCGAACAGGGCCTCGCGCGCCTGCCGTGGGACACCCGGCCCGGCGTCGACGATCCGCAGCTCCACCCGGTCGGCGTAGGCGCTCGCCCGCAGCACGATGGGCACGTCGACGGCGTAGCGCAGCGCGTTGTCGACGACGTTGGCCACGACCCGCTCCAGCAGCCCCGCGTCGGCGACGACCTCGGGCAGCCCCTCGTCGATCTCGACCTTGACGCGGCCCGCGCCCTCGAGCCCGACGAGCGCGCGGACCGCCACCTCGTCGTAGCCGATGGCGACGAGCATCGGGGTGACCGCGCCGGCCGCGAGGCGCGACGAGTCGAGCAGGTTGTCCACGAGCGCGGTGAGCCGGTCAGCCGACTCCTCGACGGTGGCCAGCAGCTCCAGGCGGTCGGCCGCGGAGATCCGCAGGGTGGGGTCGCGCAGGCTGCCGGCCGCGGCCTTGATCGACGTCAGGGGGCTGCGCAGGTCGTGGCCGACGGCCGAGAGCAGGGCGCTGCGCGTCTCGGTGACCTCGGCGCGGCGCCGCGACGCCTCCGCCTCGGCGGCCGCCCGCTGGCTGCGCAGGGCCAGCAGGGCCTGCCCACCGACCACCTCCAGCAGCCGGCGGTCGGCCGCGGCGAGCGAGCGGCCGCTGCCGACGAGATGCAGGGCGTCCTCCACCTCGACGTCGACGTCGGCCTCGTCGGGGGTGGCGCACCCCATCGGCCCGGACGAGGTGACGCACCGCCAGGTGTCGGTCCCGGCGTCACCCGCACGCTCGAGCAGTGCCACGGAGTGCAGCCCGAACGCCTCCCGCACCTTCTCCAGCAGCCGGGGCAGCGGGTCGGTGCGGGTCAGCACGGTGCGTGCGAACGACGCCAGCAGCGCGCCCTCCGCCCGGGCGCGGGCGGCCTGCTGGGCCCTGCGCGCCGCTCGGTCGACGACCAGCGCGACGAGCACCGCCACGACGATCATCGCCGCGACGGCGACGATGTTCTCCGGCTCGGAGATGTTCAGCGAGAAGTACGGCCGGGTGAAGAAGAAGTTGAGCAGCACTCCGCCGATCACCGCCGCGAGCACCGCCGGTCCCAGCCCGCCGACCAGCGCGGCGGCGACCGTGGCCAGGAAGTAGAGCACGACGTCGGTGGAGAGGCCGACGACCTCCTGCAGCAGGACGCCCGCTCCGGTGGCCACACCCGGGAGGACGACGGCGAGCACCCAGCCCAGCGCCTTGCGCGCGAACGGGAGGCCGTTGCGCAGCGCGGGCAGGCGGACGCCGCGGCCCGCCTCGTCGTGGGTGACCATGTGCACGTCGATGGTCCCGGAGTCCTGCACCACGCGGGTGCCGACGCCCTCGGCGAACATCCGCGCGATGCGCGAGCGCCGCGAGGTGCCGATCACGAGCTGGGTGGCGTTGGCGCCGCGGGCGAAGTCGAGCAGGTCGGCGGGCACGTCCTCCCCGCCGACGACCGTGTGGAAGCTCGCGCCCACGTCCTCGGCGAGCTTGCGCAGCCGGGCGACCGCCCCGACCGGCGGCCCGGCGAGCCCGTCGCCGCGCAGGATGTGTACGGCGAGCAGGTCGGCCGCACCCGAACGCTTGGCGATGCGGGCCGCGCGGCGCAGCACCGTCTCGCTCTCCTTGTCGCCGGTCAGGGCCACGACCACGCGCTCGCGGGTCTCCCAGACCTCGGTGATCTGCTTGTCGGACCGGTAGCGCTGCAGCGCCACGTCCACCTCGTCCGCCACCCAGAGCAGCGCCAGCTCGCGCAGCGCCGTCAGGTTGCCGGGCCGGAAGTAGTTGGCGAGCGCGGCGTCGACCTTCTCCGCCGCGTAGACGTTGCCGTGCGCGAGCCGGCGGCGCAGGGCCTCCGGGGTGATGTCGATGAGCTCCAGCTGCTCGGCGCGGCGCACCACCTCGTCCGGCACGGTCTCCCCCTGCCGGACCCCGGTGATGCGCTCGACGACGTCGTTGAGCGACTCGAGGTGCTGCACGTTGACCGTGGTGAGCACGTCGATGCCCGCCTCGAGCAGCTCCTCGACGTCCTGCCAGCGCTTGGCGTGCCGCGAACCGGGTGCGTTGGTGTGCGCGAGCTCGTCGACGAGCGCCACCTCGGGCCTGCGGGCGAGGACGGCGTCGAGGTCCATCTCGCCGAAATCGAGCCTGCGGGCGTCGGTCTCATAACGACGGGGGACGATCTCCAGCCCGTCGAGCAGCTCGGCGGTCTTGGCCCGCCCGTGCGTCTCGACGATGCCGACCACCACGTCTGTGCCGCGCCCGACCCGGCGCCGGGCCTCCCCGAGCATCGCGAAGGTCTTGCCGACGCCCGGAGCCGACCCGAGGTGGATCCTCAGCTCGCCCCGCCGTGTCACCTCCGCAGTCTGCTCCACCTGGTCGTGTCAGCGCCCTGATGCCGCCGCGACGGCCAGGTTGAGCGTGGTGAGGTTCACCGCCGCTCCCCGAGGAAGCCGAGGATCCGGCCGTCGGTGTCGTCGGCCACCAGCTTCTGCAGCGCGTCCGGTCGACCTGCTGGTGCGCCGATCGGACGGCCCGGGCCGCTGGCCCGCGACGGCGAGATCCGTCCGGCCCCGGCCGAAATCGAGTTCCGGGAACTGCGCCGCCGCCTGACCGTCTACCAGTCGTCTCACCCGGCCGTGTTCGACCGGTGAAGCAAGCCGAGCTTCAGCCGCTCGGCGCCGGCACGCGCGGGGGTGCCAAGGTATCCACCGAACTGGCTTGTCCATCAACGGTCGTCCTCGCCCCCCTCGGCGGGGGCCCCGCGGAGCACGCGTTCGTGGATCTCCTTGGTCAGCACCTGGATCTCGCGAGTCAGCGCGGTGTTGGTCTTGAGTTCCTGCTCCTGCTCGACGAAGTCGTGATCGGCCTTGGCCTGCTGGAACGCCGCCGACCGGTTCTGGCCGATCATCACGAAAGTGGACAGGAAGATCGCTTCCAAGGAGACGACGAGGGTCAACTTGGGCCATGGGTCCTTTTCCAGGAAGAGCATCCAGACGGCAAACACCACGGCATGGATATAGACGAAATTCATCGAGCCGGCGAAGGCGGTGATGCTGTCGGCTAGGCGAACTTGAAAGTGCTTGTGCCGGGCCTCGAGCTGCTCGAGCACGACCGGATGCCTCGGCGGACTGCCTTGAACGAGGGTGGTCACAATGACTCCTTCCGTCGGTCCAGTGGCTCGCGCGCATCACGGCGCCGACCCTCGCGTGGCGGGTCCGGTCTGACCCGGCCTGTCCGCCCGGGCGGCGAGCCGAAGCGTCCTGTCCAGCTGCGAACCGGTCGCCGATCACCAGTCCTGCTGGCCGAGCTGACGGCGTCCGTTCGGCCGCTCCGCTCGGTCGCCGAGTTCGCCGGCCAGTTCGGCCTACCCCTCGGTCTTGTCACGAAATTGGTGAGACTCCCGTGGGAATCGGACACCGACGATGGACGGGCGCCGTAAGGCATGTATGCCAGATCAGCATCTGAGGCGGACGATGCTACCAACAGGGTCGGCGGCGGACACCACCCACCATGGGTGAGTTTGCGTCCGAGGTCGTCCGTCTGCACTTCGTTGGCTGACCGAGGAGACTGACCGAGGAGACCGTCATGGCCGATTTCCTACCGCCCCCTCTCGCACGGCGCTGACCAACGTGGACATGCAGAACTGCTTCGTCGAGGGCGGTCCGTCGGCCTCCCCCGACGGGCCGGCCGTCGTGGAGCGCGTCGATCAGCCAGCGGAAGCCTGCAGACGCACGGGAAGCCGCCGTCCGCGACTTCCGGGTGTTCTTCCTCAGCGACGGCACCGCCACCATGGACATGAACGGGGTGACGGCGCTGGACCTGCCCGCTGCAGGTACTGATCACCCTCACAGGGAGTCGAGCCCTCGGAGCGTCAGGACGAGAAGCGCGAAGCCGGCGGTCATCAGCAGCGCGTGGGCCAGTCGGTCATCTTGACCGGCCGGTGGCGCCGCTCACCCGGCGCCGTCCACCCTGGCCGGTGGTCCGCCCCGGCCCGTCATTCCTCGCGCGGCTACCGTCAGAATCGCGTCAGGAACGGGCTCGGATCCCCACCGGTCGCCGACCCTGTGACGATGCTCATCCGTAGGCCGACCGCCCCCTCCGCGCGCATCCCGGGGCCGCTCGGAGCAGTCCTCGGCCTTCCGGTCGGCGCCGCGACCGCACTCGGCGCCCGGCCCTTCGGCGGCGGCCCGGTCGTCGGGTTGGTGCTGATCATCGCCGCGGCGCTGTGGCTGGGCAGCGCCACCACCGCCGTCGGCGGCGTGATCGCGGCCGTGCAGATGTGGGGCTGCTACGACGG
>NZ_JAOPWR010000407.1 GCF_025965585.1 Pseudonocardia sp. | reverse complement strand
CGTGACCCGTTCGGGCGGTACGCCCGATCGGCCTGCACCTTCGACGTGTGGTGGGATTCCGCGCGGAACGCCAGCGGGAGGCACTGATGCGGTTCGACGAGAACGCCCAGCTCGACACCTCGAACATCAACGACCTTCGCGGCGGCGGCGGGGGCGGGGGCGGTGCGCTCGGCGGCCGGGTGGCCGTCGGTGGCGGTGGCCTCGGCATCGTCGGCCTGATCCTCTACTTCCTGCTCTCCCAGCTCGGCGGCGGCGGTTTCGCCGGCGGGGGCGGTCTGGCCCTGCCGAACGGGCTCCAGGGCCTCGCGTCCGGGCAGACCGCCGACACCACGGCGGCCGCGTCGAGCTGCCGCACCGGCGCGCAGGCCAACACCCAGCTCGACTGCGAGGTCGTGGCCGTCGTCAACTCGCTCGACGGGTACTGGAGCGACACGTTCGCGCGGTCGGGCCAGACCTACACGCCGCCGAGGACCAACTTCTTCAGCGGCAGCGTCCGCACCGGTTGCGGCGGCGCCACGTCCGACACCGGGCCGTTCTACTGCCCCGCCGACCAGCAGATCTACATCGACCTCTCCTTCTTCAAGGAGCTCGAGACCCGCTTCGGCGCGCAGGGCGGTACCTTCTCCCGCGCGTACGTGATCGCGCACGAGTACGGCCATCACATCCAGGACCTGCTCGGCACCACCAGCCGCGTGCGGGGCGGCGACACCGGCCCGACGTCCGGATCGGTGCGCCTCGAGCTGCAGGCCGACTGCTACGCCGGGGTCTGGGGCAACCACGCCTCCACCACCCCGACGGCGTCGGGCAAGCCACTGATCCTCGACGTCACCCGGGCCGACGTGAACGCCGCGCTCGACACGGCGTCCCGCATCGGTGACGACTACATCCAGCAGAACCTGGGCGGTGGCCGCGTGGACCAGAGCTCGTTCACGCACGGCAGCTCCGCGCAGCGCGAGAAGTGGTACATGACCGGGTACAACAGCGGGAACCCGGCGCAGTGCGACACGTTCGCCCGCGGCGTGAACCTGGGCTGATCACGCGGCGCCGAGCAGTCCGAGACACCCCTCCGCACCGTCGACCTCGAGCGTCCACGGTGGACGCGCGAGGTCGTCGCGGTCGAGGACGAACCGCACGTCGTCGGTCGGGACGCCCCGGCGGACGACGGTCTCCGTCCCGTTCCGGCGGTAGCCCAGCCGCCGCGAGACCGCATTCGACGCGTGGTTGCCGACGAACGCCGACGAACGGGCGCGGGTGGCCCCGAGGTGGTCGAACGCGAACAGCAGCACGGCCGCGCGCATCTCCGTGCCGATGCCGCGGCCCTGGTGGCGCAGCCCGATCCACGAGCCGCTGCCCACCTCGCGGGTGACGCCGAAGCCGGTGGCGTGCAGGCTCTGCACGCCGACGACCCGTCCCTCGACACGCACCAGGAAGTGGACCGACCACTTCTCCGGAGCGAGCCCGGCCCGCTCCGACCAGAAGTACTGCAGCATCCCGCGGCCGAGGTAGGCCGGGTCGGCGTCGGTCCAGCCCACCGCGAACGGCATCTCCTCGGGCGGGTGCACGCCCCGGTAGGCCACCTCGACGAGCTCGCGCAGCCCCTCGTCGTCGTCCGGCCGCAGCTCCAGGCGCGGGGTGCGCAGGACGAGGTGCTCCAGCGGCCAGTGCTCCATGCCGAGAGACTGCCGGATCGCGTTCGCGCGCTCGACGGAATAGCGTCCGCGGCATGTACGCCATCACGGTCAGCGAGCCCGGCGGCCCGGACGTCCTGCAGTGGACGGAGGTTCCCGACCCCGTCGCCCAGCCAGGAGAGGTCGTCATCGACGTCGTGGCGGCCGGGGTCAACCGCGCCGACATCATGCAGCGCCAGGGCCACTACCCACCGCCGCCCGGCGCATCGGACATTCTCGGGCTGGAGGCCTCGGGCCGCATCGCGGCGCTCGGCGAGGGCGTCACCGGTTGGAAGGTCGGCGACGAGGTGGCCGCGCTGCTGGCAGGCGGCGGGTACGCGGAGAAGGTGGCCGTGCCGGCCGCGCAGCTGCTGCCGATCCCGGACGGCGTCGACATCGTGACGGCCGCGGGGTTGCCCGAGGTGGCCTCCACGGTCTGGTCGAACGTGATCGCGGCCGGCCGTCTCTCCGCGGGCGAGACGTTCCTCGTCCAGGGCGGCACCAGCGGCATCGGCACCCACGCGATCCAGGTGGCCAAGGCGCTGGGTGCGCGTGTCGCCGCCACCGCGGGCGCACCCGACCGGCTGGAGCGCAGCCGCGAGCTCGGCGCCGACATCGTCATCGACTACCACGACGACATCCCCGCCGAGCTGATGAAGGCCACCGACGGCCACGGCGCCGACGTCATCCTCGACAACATGGGGGCCAAGGGCCTGGCCGGCAACATCGCCTCGCTGGCGATGGACGGGCGGCTCGTCATCATCGGCATGCAGGGCGGCGTCAAGGGCGAGCTGAACCTCGGCGCGCTGATGGGCAAGCGCGGCAGCGTCATCTCGATGGGTCTGCGCGCGCGTCCGGTGGAGGGCCCCAACGGCAAGGGCACCGTGGTCGCGGGCGTGCGTGAGCTCGTGTGGCCGATGATCGCCGACGGCCGGGTCAGGCCGATCACGCACGCCACCGTCCCGATGGAGGAGGCCGGCAGGGCCCACGCGATGTTCGACGAGGGCGGCGTGATCGGGAAGGTGCTGCTGGTGACGCCCGGGGCGCGCTGACTCGCGTGCCGGTTCCTGCCGACCGGCGGGGTCAGGTCAGCTCGGAGAGGGCGGAGACGAGGATTCCCGTCTCCGCGCGGCTCGTGTAGTGGGCCAGGCCGACGCGCACGGCACCGCCGATCGCCGCCGTGCCCAGGTGGGCGAGCACGCCGCGGTCGCCGGGGTCGGCGAAGGCGCAGATGCCCCGCGCGGCGAGGTGGTCGGCGACGTCGGCCGCCTTCACCGGCAGGGTCAGCGACAGCAGCGGGACGCGGTACCGCACCGCGCCGAGCACCGTCACGTCGATGCGGCGCAGGTCCACGAGGAGCTCGTGGAGCAGGCGTTGCTGGTGGTCCTCCAGCGCCGCCATCGAGACGCGGAGGCGGTGGCGGCGGGTGCCGGTGACGGAGTCGTCCAGGCCCGCGAGGTGGTCGATCGAGGCGACGAGCCCGGCCAGCAACGGTCCCGGATGCGGGCCGACCTCCAGCCGGTGCGGTCCGCGCGCGGCGGGGTCGAGCGAGCACGAGGCGAGCCGGTCGAGCAGGCCGGGCGTGCGGAAGACCAGCGCCCCGACCTGCGGGCCGCCCCAGGCCGCGGCGTCGAGCGCGACGACGTCGGCACCCAGCTCGTCGAGATCGACCGGCCCGAACGGGGCCACCGCGCTGAGGTCGACGACGAGCAGTGCGCCGCACCTGCGGGTGCGCTCCGCGATGTCCCGCACGTCGGTGCGCACGCCGATCTGCGCGGAGGCGGCCGTCAGGGCCACGATCCGGGTGGTACGCCCGAGCAGCTCGTCGAACTGCCAGGACGGCAGCTCACCGGTCTCGATGTCGATCTCCGCCCAGCGGACGGACGCGCCGCGGCGGTGGGCGGCGCGCACCCACGGGACGTGGTTGGCGTCGTCGTCGAGGCGGGAGACCACCAGCTCGTCGCCGAGCACCAGGGAGTCGGTGACGGCGTCGGCGAGGCGGCGCAGCAGCACCTCGGGGCCGGGGCCGAGCACGACGCCGGCCGGATCGGCACCCACGAGATCGGCGACCGCACGTCGGGCGGCGTCCTCGACGTCGAGCGCCCGGCGCGACGCCGCGAACGGGCCGCCCGGCACGGCGCGGGGCAGCCGCAGGGCGCACGAGACGGCGGAGACGACCTCCTCGGGCGGCTGCATGCCCGACGGGGCGTCGAGGTGGATCCACCCGTCCCCCAGCGCCGGGATCAGCCCGCGCACACGGGCGACGTCGTACGCCATCCCGATACGGTAGTCAGGCAGGCCGGACGAGCCGGTCACTGGGCAAGCACGCAGCGTGCTCGGCAAGGGAGTGGTGATCATGGGACCGGAGCAGGGCAACGGGGAGCAGCAGGTGATGGTCATCGGGCCGGACGGGCAGCCGGTGGGCATGGCCAAGATGCCGCATTCCGACGGCGACGACGGCGGTGGGCAGGGCGTCAGCGCCATGGTCGAGCAGCCGGCGAAGGTCATGCGGATCGGCACGATGATCAAGCAGCTGCTCGAGGAGGTGCGGGCGGCGCCGCTCGACGAGGCCTCCCGCAACAGGCTGAAGGAGATTCACGAGAACTCCATCAAGGAGCTCGAGGAGGGCCTCGCGCAGGAGCTCCGCGACGAGCTGCACCGCCTGAGCCTGCCGTTCACCGAGGACGTCACGCCGTCGGACTCCGAGCTGCGGATCGCGCAGGCGCAGCTGGTCGGCTGGCTGGAGGGGCTGTTCCACGGCATCCAGACCGCGCTGTTCGCCCAGCAGATGGCGGCGCGCGCGCAGCTGGAGCAGATGCGCCGCGGGCTGCCTCCGGGCACGGGCCAGCAGGGCGCTCCGGAGGGTGGCCTGGGCCGGGGTACGGGGCAGTACCTCTGACCCCACCGCCGGGGAGGGTGCCTGCGGCCGTGGGTACCCTCGACCGGTGTCCCAGACCATGACGACCGGTGACGACCGGGCCGAGGACGCCACGTCCCCCGACCCGTTCGCGGCCGACGCCTCCGGTCCCCGCAGCTGGAAGCGCGCCTTTCGTGACATCGGTCAGGGCTGGCGACAGCGCCCCCTGTGGGGATACCTCGGCTGGCAGGACATCAAGCAGCGCTACCGCCGCTCGGTGCTCGGGCCGCTGTGGATCAGCATCACCATGGCGGTGGTCGCCACGGCCATGGGCTTCCTCTACGGCGCGCTGTTCCACGAGGACATCCCGCAGTTCCTGCCCTACGTCGCCACCGGCCTGCTGATCTGGTACTTCATCAACGGCTGCATCCTCGAGGGCAGCGAGGTCTTCATCGCCAACGAGGGCCTCATCCGGTTCCTGCCGGCGCCGCTCACGCTGCACGTCTATCGCCTGTTGTGGCGCCAGACGCTGTTCTTCATGCACAACCTGGTGGTCTGGGCCATCCTGATGGTCATCTTCCCGCGGCCGCTGGGCTGGAACCTGCTGCTCGCGATCCCGGCGTTCGCGCTGCTCGTGATCAACGGCGTGTGGATCTCGGTGCTCTCCGGCATCATCGCCACGCGGTTCCGCGACATCCCGCCGATCATCGCCAGCCTCACGCAGCTGGTGTTCTTCATGACGCCGATCGTCTGGTCGTTCCAGCGGCTGTCGACCAACCCGCTGGCGGGCTACATCGAGCTCAACCCGGTGCTGCACTTCGTCGAGATCCTGCGCGAGCCGCTGCTGGGTGAGGCCATCGTCTGGCGGCACTGGTACGTCGTCGGCGCCATCACGGTCGTGGGGTGCGCGGCCGCCCTGGTCTGCCTGCGCAACTACCGTTCCCGCGTCGCGTACTGGGTCTGACGCACGAGGTCTGGGGCTCTTCCATGGTCAGCATCGATCTCGACCGCGCCGCGGTCGACTTCCCGATCTTCGACGCCAAGACGCGGTCGCTGAAGAAGGCCGTGCTCGGCCGGGCGGGTGGCCGCATCGGCACCGAGTCCAAGGTGCCCATCATCGAGGCGCTGCGCGACATCACCCTGTCGCTGCGCCAGGGCGAGCGTGTCGCGCTCGTGGGCCACAACGGGGCCGGCAAGTCCACGCTGCTCCGCCTCATGTCGGGCATCTACGAGCCCACACGCGGTCGCGCGTCGGTCAAGGGCAAGGTCGCCCCCGTGTTCGACCTCGCCGTCGGCATGGACCCGGAGATCTCCGGCCTGGAGAACATCCTCATCCGCGGGCTGTTCCTGGGCATGACGCGCAAGCAGATGGAGGCGCGCGTCGACGACATCGCCGCCTTCACCGAGCTCGGCGACTACCTGCAGATGCCGCTGCGCACCTACTCCACGGGCATGCGCGTGCGGCTCGCGCTCGGCGTCGTCACGAGCATCGACCCCGAGATCCTGCTGCTCGACGAGGGCATCGGCGCGGTCGACTCGGAGTTCCTCGCCAAGGCGCGCGATCGCCTCAACGAGCTGGTGGACCGCTCCGGCATCCTCGTGTTCGCCTCGCACTCCGACGAGTTCCTCGCCGACCTGTGCGACACCGCGATCTGGATGGAGCACGGCTCCGTCAAGGAGCACGGCCCGCTGCGCGACGTGCTGGCGCACTACAAGGGCCGCGACGTGCTCGCCGAGATCGAAGCCCGGTGAGTGAGCGGAGCGGTCCAACCATCGGTGCGGCGGGCAGGGAGCCGCTCCCTGCCGGCTCGGTCGTCGCGGTCGTCGTCACGCGCCACCGCAGCGACCTCCTCGTCGACTCGCTGGCCGCGCTGGCCAAGCAGACCCACCCCGTCGCGCACCTGATCGTCGTCGACAACGGGCCGGACCGGCCCGCACGCGACGTCGTCGAGGCCTGCGGGCTGCCCGCCACCTGGCTGCCGTCGTGGAACAACCTCGGCGGCGCCGGCGGATTCGCCCTCGGCATGCTGCACGCGCTCGCGATGGGTGCCGAGTGGATCTGGCTGGGCGACGACGACGGCCACGCCGCCGACGAGACGGTGCTGGCCACCCTCGTCGAGCTCGCGGAGCGGCGCGGTCTCGCCGCGGTGTCACCGACCGTGGCCGACAAGGACGATCCCGACCGCCTGGCGTTCCCGGTGCGCCGCGGTCTGAACTGGCACCGCTCGCGCGCGGCCCTCGCGGCCGACGTCGAGCACGGCGCCGACGACGAGCTCCTGCCCGACATCGCCGCGCTGTTCAACGGCGCCCTGTTCCGGGCCTCGTCCCTCGACGTCCTCGGGGTGCCCGACCTGCGGTTGTTCGTCCGGGGCGATGAGGTGGAGATGCACCGCCGGATGGTGCGCTCCGGCCTGCCGTTCGGCACGGCGCTGCGCGCGGCGTACCTGCACCCGGCGGGCAACGACGACGACAAGCCGATGCTGGGCGGCCGGCTGCACGCCCGCGACCCCGACGATCCGGTCAAGCGCTACTACACGTTCCGTAACCGCGGCTACCTCATCTCGCAGCCCGGCATGCGCCGGATCGGGATGCTCGAGCTGCCCCGTTTCGCCTGGTACTTCCTGGTCACGAAGCGCAGCCCCCGCGAGTTCGCCCAGTGGCTGCGCCTCGCGCGCCAGGGACGGGCCGAGAAGTTCCACCGCGCCTGACGGCGACGGTCGACGGAGCGTCACCCGCCATTCGGGAAAAGCAGCGGAAACGCCTCCACGATCGAGTGTGGCGACAATCACTACGGCTTGACCGTATCCTTTTGTCGTTGTGTGTAATGCGATCGAAATCACCGCGCGCGCGCTACAGCCCGGATCACAAAATGGGTACAGCGATGCTCTGAGCTGCAGGAAGTTCACGCCGAACGGTCTTGGTGAATTCCGGGTGAACGGCGCGAAGCACCGGCCCCGTGATCGGCAACGACGGCCAGACTGCTAATTTCCCACTCTGATGGTCGATCGACTACCGGGGGAATGATGCAGGACTGGCTTCAGCTGCTGCAGCACTGGCAGCTGTTCGTGCCGGTCGGTGTCATCGGCGGGATCTCGTGGTCGGTCTGGCTGATCCGCAAGCTGCTGTCCGCGCGGTACACGCCCCTGGTGAACGGCTTCCGCACCACGACGTCGGTGGTCGTGCCCTCGTTCCACGAGGACCCGGACATCATCGACCGCTGTCTCGACACGTGGCTCGGGCAGAACCCCACGGAGGTCGTGATCGTCCTCGACGTCGCGGACATCGAGGCCCGTGACCGCCTCATGGCCCGCATGGACCGGCGGGTGCACGTGATGATGTTCGCCCACGAGGGCAAGCGATCCGCGTTGGGCGTCGGCATCCGGGCCGCCACGAGCGAGATCATCGTGCTGACCGACTCCGACACGATGTGGACACCCGGCCTGCTCGACGCCGTGCAGATGCCGTTCGTCGACCCGCGGGTGGGCGGCGTCGGCACCCGCCAGAACGTCTACGAGTACAGGAGCAGCACCTGGCGGCGCGTGGCCGACTGGATCATCGACCTGCGGTACATCGACTACGTGCCCGCCACCGCCAGGGCCGGCGCCGTGGTGTGCCTCTCGGGTCGTACCGCGGCCTACCGCCGCTCGGCCGTGATGCCGGTGCTGGAGAACCTCGAGCACGAGTACTTCCTGGGCAGGCGCTGCGTGGCGGGCGACGACGGCAGGCTCACCTGGCTCGTCCTCGCCCAGGGCTACCGCACCGAGCACCAGGACTCCGCGCGGGCGCTGTCGATGTTCCCGGCCACGTTCAAGGCGTTCTGCAAGCAGCGCGTGCGCTGGAGCCGCAACTCCTACCGCTGCTACCTGACGGCGCTCTGGAAGGGCTGGCTCTTCCGGGTGCCGCTGATCTCCCAGCTCACGGTGTTCCAGATCCTCTTCACCCCGGTCACGATGTTCGCCACCGTGTACTACCTCGTCGCGGCGGCGCTGGGTCCGCAGCAGGTGCTCGCGATCGTGCTCGGCATCGCGTGGCTGTTCACCGGCCGCGCGATCCGCAGCATCGGCCACCTGCGCCGCCGCCCGTCGGACCTGCTGATCCTGCCGCTCGTCACCGTCGTGATCATGATGGTGGCGCTGCCGATCAAGACCTGGGCGCTCATCACGATGAACAAGCAGGGCTGGCTGACCCGCAAGGCCGGGATGATCGGCGGCGAGGGCCAGGACGAGGCCAGCCTGGGCACCGCGGAGGACGCCCGTGGCGCAGCCTGAGACCCTGCTCCGCCGGGGGCTGGTGGCGCTCGTCGGGGTCGCGCTCGCGGCGACCACGGCCGTCGCCGTCGCCGGGGCGGACACCGTCATCGGGGCCGCGAGCCGCCTGGTGAACGACGACTCGGCGCTGCTCCCCGGGCAGCAGGCCGCGGCGCCGGAGCCCCC
>NZ_JAOPWR010000403.1 GCF_025965585.1 Pseudonocardia sp. | reverse complement strand
CCAGCGCGACGGCCGCGTCGGGCGAGAGCACCCCGGCGATCGCCGCGGCGGCGAGCTCGCCGACCGAGTGCCCCGCCGCCGGCACCGCGACGGGCAGGTCGATCCTGGCCGCCAGGGCCTCCGCCGCGATCAACGCGGCTGCCACGACGAGCGGCTGGGTGACGGCGGTGTCCTTGATCTCGTCGGCCTCCGCGGTGGTGCCGAGGCGGCGCAGGTCGAGCCCGATGGCCTCGGACCAGCGGTCGATCGACTCCGCGGCTTGCGCGCTTCCCACCCACCCCTCGAGCCAGGGGGTGAGCATGCCCGGGGTCTGGGACCCCTGGCCGGGCGCGAGCAGAGCGATCACGCCGCTCAGGGAACACCGTGCAGCGGGACCGTCGGGATACCGGCACGCACCAACTCGGCGCCCGTGAGTTGGAGGTTTCCTCCAACGAGGCCGCAGCGGTGACCCACGTCGAGGGTGTAACCGGGATCACGCTTTGTAGGAAGTCCGCAGGTCATGGGTCGCTGTCCGGAGCCGGGTCGGCGTCCAGCCTGCCCACGACGAGCGCCGTGCGCAGGACGAGGGCGTCGCGGGGGTCGGTGGGGTTACGGCCAGTGAGGTCACTCACGCGGCGCAGGCGGTAGCGCACCGTGTTGGGATGCACGAAGAGCGCGCGGGCGCACGATTCGAGCGCCCCGCCGCCCTCGAGGTAGACGGCGAGCGTGCGCAGCAGCTCCCCGCCCGCGGCCTCCAGCGGGGTGACGCAGGCGTCGACGAGCCGCCGGGGCGCGGCCGGGTCGCCCGACAGTGCGCGTTCGGGCAGCAGGTCGTCGGCCCCCACCGGGCGCGGGGCGTCGGGCCATCCCGGCGCCGCCCGCAGCCCGGCGAGGGCCGCGCGTGCGCTGTCGTGCGCCGCGGCGAGGTCGGGTGCGACCGGCCCGACCACCACGGGGCCCGGTCCGAAGCCGTCGACGAGCCGCCCGATCGAGCCGCCCGCCTCGCCGGCCTCCGAGACCAGCACGACCAGCCTGCTGCCCTGCACCCCCACCAGGATGGAGCGCCCGGCCCGGCCGGCCTCGCGGCGCAGCTCCCTGGGTTCGTCCGGGGCGTCGGCGGTGGGGCTGCCGACCACCACCCGCACGGCGGCAGCGGGGTCCCAGCCCAGGGCCGATGCGCGGGAGACGAGCGCGTCGTCGGTCTCGCCGCGCACCACCGCGTCGACGACGAGGGCCTCCTGCCGGGCGTCCCACGCACCGCGGGTCTCGGCGGCGCCCGCGTAGACGGTGGCGGCGGCGAACGCGATCTCGCGGCCGAACCGCAGGATGGACTCGACGAGCACGCGTTGCTCGGCCTCGTCGGCGGCGAGCGGGGGCAGGTGCCGCTCGAAGACGTCGGTGGCGATCCGCACGAGGTCCACGGTCTGCCGCAGCGACAGCCGGCGGGCGAGGTCGCGCGGGGCGATGCGGAACGCCTCCGCGGTGAGGCGGATGGTCTCGCCGCGCTCGCCGAGCCAGGCGACGAAGTTCGCGAAGCCGGTCTGGGTCACCAGGAGCACCGCGGCGCGCTGGTCGGCCGGCAGCGCCGCGAACCACGGCTGGTGCTCCTCCATGGCGACGAGACACGCGGCCGCGAGGTCGCCCGACTCCAGCCCGAGGCGGCGCAGCGTCGCGGGGGAGACGGTCGGTGTCTCCGCCCGGCCCGCCTCGGCCCGGCGCACCTCGGTGCCGCTCACGTCGGGCAGCATGGCACGGGAGCGGGAACAGTGGGGCGGCCCGCCATGTTATTGCAGGCGCAAGCACCTGCAACCGGGAGGTCACACGATGACGAGCACGGCACTCACCCCCGCGGTCGACGTCCGTCGGTCCGGCGAGCGCTTCCACACGAGGATCGGCTGGCTGGACTCGCGCCACAGCTTCTCCTTCGGTCAGCACTACGACCCCGACAACACCCACTTCGGCGTCCTGATGGTGAGCAACGACGACGTCGTGAAGGCGGGCAGCGGCTTCGAGACGCACCCGCACCGCGACATGGAGATCGTCACCTGGGTGCTCGAGGGCTCCCTGGTGCACCAGGACTCCACCGGTCACAGCGGACTGATCTACCCGGGTCTGGCCCAGCGCATGAGTGCGGGCACGGGGATCCTGCACTCGGAGAAGAACGACTCCTGGCGCATCGACGCCGCCGCGGCGAAGCACGACCAGGACGTGCACTTCGTCCAGATGTGGGTGGTCCCGGACACGGAGAAGATCACTCCGGGATACGAGCAGCTCGACATCGGCCCCGCCCTCGACGCCGGTGAGCTGGTGGTGGTGGCGTCGGGCATGCCGAAGCACGGCACCGACAGTGCCATCTCCATCCGCCAGGAACACGCGGCGCTCTACGCCGCGCGTCTGCGGCCGGGCGCGTCGACGACCGTGCCCACGGCCACGTTGGTGAACCTGTTCGTGGCCCGCGGATCCGTGGAGCTCGAGGGCGCCGGCGTGCTCGGCACCGGCGACACCGCGCGCATCACCGTCGGTGACGGTCAGCGTGTGGTGGCCGGGCCGGACGGCGCCGAGGTGCTCGTGTGGGAGATGCACGCCGCGCTGCGGTAACCGCTGCGGCGGACACTCCGTTGTCGACCCGTGCCGGTGATGGGGAACTCCCCGGGCTACCCGGCGCGGCGTCGTGTCGGTGGCCGAGGAGGGGCGGCCACCGGATGACCGACGTCGGCGCTGCTCAGCCGAGCGGCGTGACCTGGGTGGCCTGCGGACCCTTCTGCCCCTGCTCGATGTCGAACGACACGCGCTGGCCTTCGTCGAGGCTCTTGTACCCGTTGGTCTGGATCGCCGAGTAGTGCACGAACACGTCCGCGCCACCACCGTCGGGAGCGAGGAAGCCGTAGCCCTTCTCGCTGTTGAACCACTTGACGGTGCCCTCTGCCATTCTTGCTCTCCTCGTACCCGTGCGCCGGGGCTCTGCCCCCGGCATCGCGCCGCCTGAGCACGTGCGTCCGCGCCCCGGTCGGGACGCCGCTCACGCTCACTATCACGATCACGTGAGGCGACGTCGGGCGGAGCGTATCGCGATCCGGGCTCCCTGCCGAGACCCAATGACCTGTGGATTCTCTGTTTTCCGGCCCGAAACGGAGCCCGCGGACGGCGCGCCCGGACGAACGGTTCGTCCGGAAGCGTCGTCCGCGGAGGAGATTCCGCACGTGTCAGGCGACCCCGGAGTCGCTCGTCTGCGGCCCGGCCGCCTGGGGGTCGTCGATCTTGTACTTCGCGGCCGCCTCGGCCACCGCGCCCCGGTCGAACTCGCCCCGCTGCGCCAGGCTCTCCAGCGCCGCGACCGTGATCGACTCGGCGTCCACGTTGAAGTGGCGCCGCACCGCGGGCCGGGTGTCGGACAGGCCGAACCCGTCGGTGCCCAGGGTCGTGTAGGGCGCGGGCACCCACTGGCGGATGAGGTCCGGCACCGCGCGCATCCAGTCCGACACCGCGACGACGGGGGCGCCGTCGCCACCGAGGGCCTGCTCGACGTAGGCCGTGCGCCGCTCGTCGCCCGCGTGCACGAGGTTGTGCTGCTCGGTCTCCACGCCGTCGCGGCGCAGCTCGCCCCACGACGTCACCGACCACACCTCGGCACCCACACCCCACTGCTCGGCCAGCATGTCGCGGGCCTGCAGCGCCCACGGCACGGCCACGCCCGAGGCCAGCAGGCGCACCTGCGGCCCGTCCTCGCGCGCGGTGCCCGCGTAGCGGTAGAGGCCCTTGAGCAGGCCCTCGACGTCGAGGTCGGCCGGCTCGGCCGGCTGCCGGTAGGGCTCGTTGTAGACCGTCAGGTAGTACATGACGTTCTCGCCGCCGAGGTTCCCCGGATCCTGCTCGGAGCCCTCGCCGTACATGCGGCGCAGCCCGTCCTTGACGATGTGCGCGATCTCGTAGGAGAACGCCGGGTCGTACTGGACGACGGCCGGGTTGGTGGCCGCCAGCAGCAGCGAGTGACCGTCGTTGTGCTGCAGGCCCTCCCCGGTGAGCGTGGTGCGTCCGGCGGTGGCACCGACGAGGAAGCCGCGGGCCATCTGGTCCGCAGCGGCCCAGATCGAGTCGCCGGTGCGCTGGAAGCCGAACATCGAGTAGAAGACGTACACCGGGATCATCGGCTGTCCGTGCGTGGCGTACGACGTGCCCGCCGCGGTGAACGAGCCCACCGAGCCGGCCTCGTTGATGCCCTCGTGCAGCAGCTGGCCCTGCTCCGACTCGCGGTAGGCGAGCATCAGCTCGGCATCCACGGACGTGTACTGCTGGCCGTTCGGGTTGTAGATCTTCTGCGTCGGGAACATGGAGTCCATGCCGAACGTGCGGGCCTCGTCGGGGATGACGGGCACGAACCGGTCGCCGATCTCCTTGTCCTTCACGAGCTCACGCAGCAGCCGGACGAACGCCATCGTGGTGGCGACCTCCTGCTTGCCCGAGCCCTTGCGGATGAAGTCGTAGACCTTGTCGCCGGGCAGCACCAGCGGCGTGGCCTTGACCCGCCGCGACGGCACCGGGCCGCCGAGCTGGCGGCGCCGCTCGTTCATGTACTGGATCTCCGGCGCGTCGTTGCCGGGGTGGTAGTACGGCGGCAGGTACGGGTTCTTCTCGAGCTGCGCGTCGGTGATCGGGATGCGCTGCTCGTCGCGGAACTGCTTGAGGTCCGGGAGCGTGAGCTTCTTCATCTGGTGCGTGGCGTTGCGGCCGGCGAAGTGCGTGCCCAGGCCGTAGCCCTTGATCGTCTTGGCCAGGATGACCGTGGGCTGGCCGTGGTGCTCCAGCGCCGCCGCGTAGGCCGCGTAGACCTTGCGGTAGTCGTGGCCACCACGCTTGAGCTTCCAGATCTCGTCGTCCGACAGCGGGGCCACGAGCTCCTTGGTGCGCGGGTCGCGCCCGAAGAAGTGCTCGCGGACGAATGCGCCGTCGTTGGCCTTGTAGGTCTGGTAGTCGCCGTCGGGCGTCTGGTTCATCAGGTTGATCAGCGCGCCGTCGCGATCAGCGTGCAGCAGGGCATCCCACTCGCGGCCCCAGATCACCTTGATGACGTTCCAGCCCGCGCCGCGGAAGAACGACTCCAGCTCCTGGATGATCTTGCCGTTGCCGCGGACCGGGCCGTCGAGGCGCTGCAGGTTGCAGTTGACGACGAACGTGAGGTTGTCCAGGCCCTCGGTGGCCGCGATGTGGATCAGGCCGCGCGACTCGGGCTCGTCCATCTCGCCGTCGCCGAGGAACGCCCAGACGTGCTGGTCGCCCTTCTTCTCGGCCTTGTGGTCGTGGAAGCCGCGCGCGTCGAGGTAGCGGTTGAACCGCGCCTGCATGATCGCGTTCATCGGGCCGAGCCCCATCGAGACGGTGGGGAACTCCCAGAAGTCCGGCATGAGCCGGGGGTGCGGGTAGGACGGAAGGCCGGCGCCCGGGCCACCGTGGGACAGCTCCTGGCGGAAGCCGTCGAGACGGTCCTCACTCAGGCGTCCCTCGAGGTAGGCGCGGGCGTAGATGCCGGGGGAGGCATGACCCTGGATGTAGACCTGGTCACCCCCGCCCGGGTGCTCCTTGCCGCGGAAGAAGTGGTTGAAACCGACCTCGTAGAGCGTGGCCGACGACGCGTAGGACGAGATGTGCCCGCCCACCCCGATGCCCGGGCGCTGAGCGCGGTGCACCGTCATGGCGGCGTTCCAGCGGATGAGGCGGCGGTAGGCCCGCTCGGCCTCCTCGTCGCCGGGGAACCAGGGTTCGCGGTCGGTCGGGATCGTGTTGACGTAGTCGGTGCTGGTCAGCGACGGGACGCCGACGTTGCGCTCACGGGCGCGCTGCAGCATCCGCAGCATGAGGTAGCGGGCGCGCTGCTGACCCGTGGCGTCGAGGACCGCGTCGAAGGAGTCGAGCCACTCGGCGGTCTCCTCCGGATCGATGTCGGGAAGGTGGGCGGCGAGGCCGTCACGGATGACGTGTACGCGCCGTGGGGGCGTGCCGCCGGTGGTCTGGCCGGTCAAGGGATCTCCCTGCGTGGCTGGAGGTGAACATCTGTCGGGGTCATCCCCTATCGTGCCCCTCGACGTGCGATCTCGTAACGAGTGGTTGCGCGTCGACGAGTCACGTGTTCGGATTCCGCATCCGGATGTAGGCCCCGGACCTGTCTGCGCGGACGGCGCGGGCGGGCGGGGCGGAAGAGGCCGGGACTGAGAGAGTGGGGTACACAGGCGTGGTCGCCGCGGAGGATGCCGGACGTCAGTCCGACATCGCGGGCAAGCTCGGTGTGGAGCCGAGCATGGTCGTCCAGGAAATCGGTTGGGACGAGGACGTCGACGAGACGGTGCGGGACGCCGTAGAGGAGAGAGTGGGCGACGACCTCCTCGACGAGGACGCCGATGACGTCGTCGACCTGGTCCTGATGTGGTGGCGCGAGGGCGACGGCGATCTCGTCGACGCCCTGGTCGACGCCATCGGGCCACTAGCCGACAACGGCGTGATCTGGGTGCTCACCCCGAAGACCGGTAGACCCGGGCACGTCGAGCCCAGCGAGATCGCAGAGGCCGCGCCGACCGCGGGCCTCTCGCAGACCTCGAACGTCACCGTCAGCGACGGCTGGGCCGGCTCGCGTCTCGTTGCCCCCAAGGCGGCGAAGTCGAAGCGGTAGGGCTCCTCCGGGCGACTAGGCTCCCTCGCGTGAGCGGTGGCACACGTGTGTCCGTGCCATCGCTCGATCCCGTACGAGCGCGAACGAGCCGAGGAGATCCACCCATGGCGCCCGAGGTCGGCACCGAGGCCCCTGACTTCACCCTCAAGGACCAGAACAACCAAGTGGTCACGCTCTCGTCGTTCCGCGGCGAGCGCAACGTCCTGGTCGTCTTCTACCCGTTCGCCTTCTCCGGCGTCTGCACCGGTGAGCTGTGCGCGGTCCGCGACGACCTGGGCTCGTTCCAGAACGAGGACGTCCAGATCCTCGCGATCTCGGTCGACCACCCGTTCACGCTGAAGGCCTGGTCCGACGCCCAGAGCTACGAGTTCCCGCTGCTCGCAGACTTCTGGCCGCACGGCGCGGTGGCGCAGGCCTACGGCGTGTTCAACGACGGCGCCGGCTTCGCCCTGCGCGGTACGTTCCTGGTGGACAAGACCGGTACGGTGCAGTTCGCCGAGGTCAACGGCCCCGGCGAGGCCCGCGACCAGGACGCCTGGAAGAAGGCCCTCGCGGCCGTCTAGGCCACGGCGCGCCGGGCGGGTCCCGGCGCGTGCGGGCGCGTAGCTCAGCGGAAGAGCACTCGGCTTACACCCGAGCGGTCGCAGGTTCGAACCCTGCCGCGCCCACGTCCTGACCTGCGGAAACCTCGCAGCGGCCTCTGTGGATGTTCAATCCGTTTGACTCCACGTGCCTCTGTTTCGCACCACGCGAAGATCAAACGACACCCTCGCTGCAAATCGGGGTGGCTGGCGTGGTCGGGGTGAACACCGCCGAGGGCTGCATGGCCGGGTCGGTGGGTGAACTCAACGTCGGTGCGTACCGCGCCGCGCGGGACTGCGCCGGGCAACGCTCTTCTTCGTGGGGGCGGGTCTGCCCGGTGCTGGGGTTCCGTCCCGGCGGGGGGTGCGTGAGCTGTTGACCGTGCGCCCGCGGACGATCCCGATGAACTCTTCCATCAGCTCAGTGTTCTCTGCGTCCGGCCAGACGAGACCGACGCCCGACCCCGGCGCGTCGGTCAGCGGTCGGTAGACGAGGTCCCGACGGTGGTGGAGGCGGGCCAGCGACTGGGGGACGACCAGGAGGCCGACGCCCGCGGCGACGAGCTCGATCGCCGCGGCCGTCGTCGCGGGGGCGAACGCCGCGGACCGCCCCGGCCGGTCACCGGGCCAGGCGAGTGTGTCGTCCTGCGGGCGGAGGACGATCTCGTCGGCCAGGTCCGCGACCGTGGCCTCCTCGGTCGCGGCGACCACGTGTTCCTTCGGGACGACGGCCACGGTGGTCTCGGTGTAGAGCGGGATCGTGTGGAGCCCGGTCCGGTCGATCGGCAGCCGGAGCACGGCTGCGTCCACGGCGCCGGTCCGGATCAGCTCCAGCGCCTCGTCCGTGGTCGCCGTGACGAGCTCCAGGGTGACGTGGGGACGGCGCTCGGCCCAGATCCGCACCCACTTGCCCGGCGTGACGCCTGGAACGTAGCCGAGCCTGAAGGCTGCGGTGTCGCCCGGCTCGGTCACCGGCCCAGGCTATCGGTTGGTCCGGCCCCGATATCCTGGGCATATGACGCGGCAGAGGTCGACCCAGACGATGAAGCCCGCGACGGCGGCGAAGAAGCTCGGCGTGCACCCCGACGCGACGCCCGACGAGTTCCGGGCCGGGGTGGTCTCGCGCGACGAGCTCGACGCCCTGCAGGCCGATCCGCCCGAGTGGTTGCGCGAGCTGCGACGCAACGGCCCGCATCCCCGCCAGGTCGTCGCGGACCGACTGGGAGTGTCGATCTCCGGGCTGGCCCGTGCCGAGATCACCGAGCCGCTGACCACCGCCCAGATCGCGGCGTTGAAGGAGGAGCAGCCGGAGTGGCTGCGCCGCGAGCGCAACACCCGGGCCGAGGCGCAGCGCGCGGAGGCCCGACTGCGGGCCGAGCGGTCCGGGAGGCGTCCCGACGATCCGGTCGGGGGATGAGCGGGGCCCTTTCGGCGTCGGTCACC
>NZ_JAOPWR010000372.1 GCF_025965585.1 Pseudonocardia sp. | reverse complement strand
CTCCTAACGTTCGCCTCCCGGCCGCCGCGTGCCGCGTGCCTGGACCAGCTGACCGTGCGCGAGCGGGAGGTGCTCGAATGCATGGCTGAGGGTGACACGAACGCCCGGATCGCCCGACGGCTCTTCGTGGCGGAGGCCACGGTCAAAGCGCACGTCAAGCACATCCTGCGCAAGCTGGGAGCCGCCAACCGCGCGGCGGCGGTGTCGCGCTACCTGCGCCGCGACTGACTGTCCGACAGACAGACAAGACAGTATGAGCCATGGGACGGCGTCCTCGACGCGCCCGCCGTCACCGGCGGGCGCGCGCTGTCAGGCCGACGTGCGCCGGGAAACGTCGAGGTACACGGTCTTGAGGACCTGGAACGCACCCAGTGCCTCGGGTCCGAGCTCCCGGCCCATCCCACTGGCCTTGATCCCGCCGAACGGCACCGAGGGATCGTTGACGTAGGCGTTGACGCCGATCGTCCCCGTCCGCACGCGCCTGGCGACGGCGGCGCCGCGGTCCGGGTCCGCCGTCCACACGGAACCACCCAGGCCGTAGTCGCTGTCGTTCGCGATTGCGACCGCCTCGTCCTCGTCGCGGTAGGGGATCACCGACAGCACCGGTCCGAAGATCTCCTCCTGGGCGATCGTGTGGTTGTTGTCGACGTCGGCGAACACCGTGGGCTGCACGAACCATCCCTTGTCACGATCCGGGCGCCCACCCCCTGTCGTCAGCCGCGCGCCCTCGCCCTTGCCCTTGGCGATGTAGGACTCGACCCGGTCGCGCTGACGGGCCGACACGAGCGGGCCCATCTGCGTTGCCGGGTCCAGCGAGTCGCCGATGACCAACGACGACGCCAACCCGGTCACGGTGTCCACGATCTCCTGGTAGCGGCTCTGCGGAGCCAGCACCCTGGTGCCCAACCAGCAGATCTGGCCGTTGTTGAGCAGGGTGGAGGCGAAGAAGCTCTCGATCGTGCTGGAGAGGTCCGCGTCGTCGAGCACGATGGCCGCGGACTTGCCGCCCAGTTCGAGCGTCACCGGTCGGAGCAACCGCCCGCACGTCTCCGCGATGGCCCGGCCCGCCGCCGTCGAGCCGGTGAACGACACCTTGTCGACGCCGGGATGCGCCACCAGGTAGGCACCCAGCTCGCGCCCACCGGGCACGATGTTGAGCACACCCTCGGGCAGGCCCGCCTCGATCGCGGCCTCGGCCATCAGGAAGGCGTCCAGCACCGTCTCGGGCGCCGGCTTGAGGACGACGCTGCAGCCCGCCGCCAGAGCCGGTGCGATCTTGAGGAACGTGATGCCCTGGGGGACGTTCCACGGCACGATCGCGCCGACGACACCGATGGGCTCCTTGATGACGAGCGAAGCCCCTCCGAGCATGCCGGGGCGTTCCTCCTCCCCCGGCGTCGTCGCCACGAGGCCGCCGTAGTAGCGGAGCAGCGCCGGGGGGAAGAACGCCTCGAACTGCCCCGCCACGGCCAGCGGCATGCCGTTCTGCATGCTCACCCGGCGCGCGGTCTCGCCGCCTCGGGCCTCGAGTGCCACGGCGAAGCGCTCCAGGACCTCGGCCCGTTCCTGCGGGCTGCGCCGCGACCAGCCGTCGGGCGCGTCGAAGGCCCTGCGGGCGGCGTCGACGGCCCGGTCGATGTCGGCGTCGGTGCCTTCGGGTACGGATCCCAGCACCTCCTCCGTGCTGGCCGACACGGCCGTGATCGTGGCTGACGAGCTGGGGCTGGTCCAGCCACCGCCGATGTAAAGGTGCGGGTAGTCGATCGTGCTCATGCTTTGTCCCTTCGGATGCGGATGGGGTCGAACGGTGCGATGGCGCGGCACGAGTGGCCGACGGTATTCACGGACGTGGGGATCGACGTCCTCCGTGGGGAGGCACCCCGTTACCCTTCCGGGCATTCCTGGTCAGCTCGCGATGACCGCCACTGCGGCAGCGATCGCGTAGAGCGCACCGAACACGACGCACGCCGTGCCGCCCCGATGCATCGTCTTCGCCCTGCGCAGCCGCTCCGCGTGCGTCATCCACACCGGCGGCACGACCGTCGCGTGGGAGCGACCCCACAACCCGAGCAGCACGAGCGACAGGGCGATGCCGACGTGGACCAGTACGGCTACGACCACGACGCTCAGTGCGGAGCGGACGAGGGCACGAGCGCCGAGGGCGTGGAAGGGATCCCGTCGGGGTCGGCGGGGGCGTAGTCGGGGGCGTACCTGACATCGGCGTCCGCCAGCTCGCCACCAAGGAAGCTGCGCCAGGCGGCGCCCCTGCGCTCCATGAGCAACTGGTTGCGGAGCGGCTCGTGCACAGCGCTGGCGACGGCGGGGGTGGAGGGCAGAACCGCGGTGACCATGCCGACGTTCCAGCCGTACTGGGTCTGGACCGGACCGAACACCGCACCTTGGGCGGCAGCGAATGCCGCGTCAGCGTAGGGCTTCTCCAGCTGATCTGCGGAGAGGGTGCCGATCGCTCCGCCCTTGTCCTTGCTCGATGCGTCCTGGCTGCTGGCCTTGGCGACGTCCGCGAACGCCGTTCCGCTCTTGAGCTGGGCGACGACCTGGTCGGCGGTCGCCTGGTCGGCTACCACGATGTTGTTGAGCTGGCGGCGCTGCGGTGTCGCCAACGAGTCCTTGCGTTCGGTGAAGGCCTTGTCGACATCGGCGTCGGTCACTGCGGGGACATTCGCGGTGACGGCGTCGAACAGTTCGGAGGCCGCCATCTGCCGCTTGACCTCGCTGAGCACGTCGGTCTCAGAAGTTCCCACGTTGCCGAGTGCGGTCACGAAGTTCGTACGCGCGGCGTCACCAGACCCGAAGTACTGGTCGATGTAGCGGTCGAGGAAGTCCTGCGCCGCGCGATCGGCGATCGCGATGTTCTTGTTCGCGGCCGCACGGTCGATCACCATGCCGATCGCGGACGCTTTCGCGAAGTCACGCCGGAACGTGTCGAGCCCCGCCGGGTCGGTGGGCTTCTGCATCCCGTACAGAGCGGTCAGCGTCTGCATCTGGTGATCGAGATCGGTCACAGTGACATCCTGGCCCTCAGCACGGAAGGCCACCCCGACCGGCAGCCGCGAGGTCAGCCACCAGGTGAAGCCACCTCCTCCCGCGGCGAGGACCACGACCAGCACGAGCGCGAGCACGATCCGGCCGCGCCGCGTGGAGGGCGGGCGCACCGCACGCAGCCGGGAGGCGATTCGGGCAACGAGCCTCGGCGCACCATCCACATCGGACACCGGATCTGCGGCCGGCTTCGGTTCCACCGCGGCCTCGGCATTGATGCCGGCCTCCGGGACGTCCTCGGACGCGGCGGCCTCGGGCGCAGCGTCCTCCGATACGGCGTCCTCCGATACGGCGTCCTCCGGCGCACCCGACTTCGGGTCGGTCCCGGTCTGGGTCTCGGTTGCGGTTTCGTGCGTCTTCGTCGACGACATCAGTCAGCTCCCACCACGGACAGTTCGTTTCGAGACGGTCGCTGAGCTCCGGGATCTGCAGGCACTGGTGGTCGGAACGACCGCAGCACCCACAGCACCACCAGCGAGCTCAGCATGGACAGGACGACGGCGACGGCGAGCTGGAGTCCGAACTGGCGGACCACCTGCAGACCGGACGCCAGCAGCACCGCATAGCCCAGGACCGAAGTCCCGGTGACCAGCGGCACGGCGATGCGCAGGGGGCTGCGGCCCCGGCGGGCGGCCTCGGCCAGCACGACCGCGAACTCGCAGCCCACGGCGGCCGTGAGGGAGCCGAGCGCAACGGTGATCGGAGTGAGCTCCGTGCCGCTCAGCCAGATGAGGAACAGGCCGGTACCCGTGGCGAGGACCGCCGAGCCCACGGCCAGAACCGCGTCGGTCCGCCGCCGCAGGCCGACAGCCAGCACGGTTCCGGCCACGACGATCCCCAGGATGTTGGCGAGGACGCGGTCGGCGGAGACGAGCTCGCTGCCGCGCACGGCGACCATCGGCAGTCCGGTCAGCTCCATGTCGTATCCGGCCGGCGGTGGCGGCAACGTGGCCCGCAGGTCATCTCGGGCGGCAGCGAGCTGGTCGAGGTCCTCGAGCCGCACCCCGAAGCTGAGGATGGCCGTCGACCGGTCGTCGGACAGCACCGCGCCGGTGAGGTACCGCGGGAGCAGCTGCAGCGCGGCGAGGATCTGCCCCGAGGTCGGGTTCGGGCCGAGGAACGGCAACAGAGCCGGCGGCGAGACCACCGGTCGCATGGCGTCGCCGTGCCGGCTCACTACTGTCTCCTGGACCTTCCGGAGCCACGCGAAGGCCGCCGGCGACATGGTGTCCGGTCCGCGGAGAACCACATCGACCTCGCCCGAGGAGCCGATGACGTCCTCGACGTGCTGGGCGTCGTCGAGAACGGAGAGCCCGCCAGCGAACTGGTCGACGTCGGTGCGCAGCGGGATCGACGGCAGCGCGGCCCACCCGACGCCGGCCACCGCGACGAGGACGGCGAGGCTGCCGAGAGCACACGCTCGCCGGCCTCGGCCACCACCGCTCGGACCGCTCCCGGACTCGCGGACGGCGGTCGCCGGAGCGGGACGGGCACCGGCGAGGAGCGGTGCGGTGAGGCCGACCAACGCAGAGACGAGGACACCGCACGCGAGAGTGACGCCGAGGTCACGGACCAGCGGCAGTGGTGAGAGCACCAGCGTGCCGAAGCTCAACGCCGTGGCGAGCGCGACTGTCAGCACCGTCCGACGAGGAGCGCCGAGCAGGAGGTAGGTCGGGTAGTAGCAGCCCACGCCGAGCACGACCGAGAGGAAGGCAACCACCCCCAGCGACACGGGCCTCCCGATCCAGCCGTAACCCGCGAGCGTGATCGCGATCGCTGTAACGGTGGTCGCCACAGGGATCAACCGGTCACGGCGGCGGGCCCAGCGCACGAGCAGGAAGCACGCGCTCACCGCGATCAGGGCGAGACCGCCCAGCAGCGGAGCGCTCCGCGCGGTCTGGTCCGAGAGCGCAGCCACGACCGCCGGAACCCCGGAGACGGTCGTCGTCCCTCCCAGGTCCGCCCTGCCGACCGCATCGGTGACACCGGAGACGAGCGCGGAGGCAGCGGCGGCATCGAGACCCTCGCGCGGACGGACGAGGATGGCAACGGCGTTGTCGGACGGGACGACAAACCGCCACTGCGGACGCGGCGTGCCGGCCCCGCCGAAGACCACGGTGTTCACGAACGACGGATTCTTCAGCGTCGGCAGGCCGGCCGGAAGACCTTGTGCGAGCAGGGGCGCGTAGCGGTCGTCGAAGGCCGCCGCGGCGGCGTCCGCGGCCGCGGTGGCCGCCGCCGCGGAGTCGCCCGCGGCAAGTGCCTTGCGTTCGGCCACCACCCGGTCGGCGTCACGCGTGCCGCTCAGCTCCGCCAACAGATCCTGGGTCCGCCCGGCGATCTGGTTCAGCAAGGTGCCGGGCCCGTAGACCGTCGCCACGTCGGGCAGCTTCGCGAGCGTGCCCTCCAGCTGGACCAGACGGTCCAGGCGGTCGCCCTGGAGCAGCTCCCGCGGCTGGGGAGACTCAAGCAGCACCACCACCGGATCGCCACCGAACCCCCGCGCGAGCTCGTCGAACTGCTGCGCCGCCACGTCGTCGGACGGCAGGAACGAGTCGAGCCCGGTCTCGGTGCGGAGCCTGGTGAGACCACCGACGATCACGGCCAGGGCCGCGAGGAGGAGAACCGCCGCCAGAGCCCGCCGAAGGTCGTACCGCAGCCAGCGCAGCGCCGCTCCCGGAGCGGCCACGAGCCGACCCGGCAGTGCGCGAGCCCACCGGCGCGGGTCACGGAGGCGCATCGCGGTGGCGACGGATTTCCGACAGCCGGACGTCACCGCGGCGGCCCGTCCCGCTGGACCCGCGGGTACGGGGCCGTGTTGATGGTGCCCGGGTGCACCGCGTCGTCCGGAGTGGGGATCGGATTCTGCCTGGCCCGCAGTGGCAGGGTGTTGGTGTTCACGGGGATCCCCTTGAACGTCTGTTCGCTGAAGAGCGGCATGATCTTGTAGACGTGACCGCGGGCGTCGCCTCCTGCCAGCGCGGCCATGAAGTTCTGGAACACCGACACGACGTCCGGCGCGTAGGGCTGCAGGTAGGTCAGCGCCGGGTTCACGTCGCGGAGGATCCCGGACGCGGGCGGGATGAAGCCGTTCAGGTCGTCGGTGAGCGTCGGCACCCGGTTGAGCGTGGCGGGTGCCCGGTCCAGGGTCCCGTTCAGCGATGGCAGTGTCGCGCGGAGGTCGGCCGCGGTCGCCGGCAATTCGGTGAGGGCTGCCGACAGGTCGGGTGCCGCGGCCTGCAGGTTGGATGCTACGGGTGCGAGTGATGCCGACAGGATCTGGAGCTTGCCGCTTGCGGTACGCGCGCTCTGCAGCACCGGCGGTAGCGCCCGCATCACCGAGCGCACGTCATCGGCTCCATCGGCCGTGGCCTTGGTGACAGTGTCGGTATCCTCCACGAGTTGGGCGATCTGGCCCTGCTGGGTGTTCAGCGCAGCCAGGACCTTCGCCGTGGAGCCGGTGAGCTGTTTCAGGTCGTCGGACTGGGCGGCCAGGGCGTCGAGGGCGTCCCGCCCGTTGCGGCCGAGCTCACCAAGGCCTTCCACCGCGCCAGAGATGGCGTCCTTGCTGTCCGCGGTGCTGAGTCCCGCAGCTCGGATCGAGCGCCCGAGGGAGTCGCGGGTGGGCGCGTCGAGCGATGTCAGGACGTCGTTCACCTGAGTCGGCGGGCGGGCCGATCCCTCGGGCAGCGTGGTGCCCGCGGGGACCGCGGGTCCGCTTCCGTCGATGATCTCGAGGTAGGTCTCCTCGATCAGGCTCTTGGCCCTCACCTGGATGACCGCACCCCCGTGGATCGGCGCCTCAGCCGGGTCGAGGTCCATCGCCACGTGGGCGTGGTCGCCCTCCTCCTGGATGTCCGCCACCTTGCCGACCGGCACGCCGGCGATCATCACATCGCCGAAGTAGACGAGGTTGGCCACGCGCGGGACGTCGACGTAGACGCGGTAGGCAGCAGGCGTATAGCCGGGGACCTTCCCGCCGGAGTTCACCCAGAGGAAGGTGAAGATGCTGGCGCAGAGAGCCGCGAACACGACGACCACGAGCAGCCGCACGGTCTGCGGTTTGACGAGTGCTGGCACGGAACTCACCTATCTCGGGGCGATGATCGGGGACGGGACCTGGTTGATCGCGTTGCCGACGAGCGGCACCGGGACGGGCTTGTCCGCGGTACCGAGCGGCCCGGTCACCGGCCCACCGGCCAGGCCCTGCACATTCGCCGGCGGGGGCAGCAGGGTCTGCGGGTTGAAGGTGAGGATTCCGCGCAGGATCCCGCCGTTGCCGTCACGCATGCTGACCATGTCGCGGGTGTTGACGAAGAAGGCGCCGATGTCGGGCAGGTAGTCGAGCATCGTGCCCGTGAACGGCTCCAGTCGTGCCGTCGTCTGCGCCAGCGCCGGCAGGGCGCGGTTCAGGTCGTCCACGTAGGGACGGAGGTCGGCGACGACCGGGCCGGCCTTCTGCACGACGGGCTCCGCGACGTCGATCGTCGCGTCGAGCTGGTGCGCGGTGCCCTCGACGCGGGACAGGGCCTCCGGCAGGGCCTGCGACGCGGACTGCACATCGCGCAGGGTCGGGTCGAGCTGGTCGGCGAGCCCCTGCACCTGGGTCATCGCATCACGGAGCTGAGCCGTCAGCTCGGGCAGCTGCCCGAGCGCCGAGTCGAGGGGCTGATTGTTCTGCGCGAGTGCTCCCAGTGTCGTCTGGAGTGAACCGGCAAGTTGGGTCAGCCGTGAGTCGTTGCTGCCGACGGCCGACGAGATCTGGCCCAGTGCCGTCACGAGCTTGCGCAGGGTGTCGCGACGCTGGTCGAGCTGGGCGACCACCGGTTGGAGCTTCTGGGTGACCGCGGCGGTCGCATCCAGCCCGCCCGGCAGCGCCTGCGGGGCACTGGCCAGGGCGATGTCCGACTCGGCGAGGAGATCGGTGAGTCCCTGGCGTGCGGTCCCGTCGAGGTGGCCCAGCACTTCGTCGATCTGCACTGGTCGGACCGTGTTGGTCACCGGCAGCGACCCTCCGGACGGGACCGGCTTGCCGGGAGGGCCCCCGGGAGCGATCTCGACATACATCTCGTTGAGCGGACTCTTCGGCCTCAGGACCAGGCGCGCGTTGTCGTAGATCGTGGTGCCCGGGTTCATGTCGAGTGCGAGCCGCGCCTTGCCGTCGGGCCCGATCGTGGCGTCGCTGATCTGCCCGACGATGACGCCCGCGATCCGGACCTCCTGGCCGTTTCCGGGTGAGACGCCCGGCGCGGCCTCGAACGCGGCATTGACGATGTAGCGGTCGGCCCACGGCGGGGTGAACCGCTGGTTGCCCAGGATGATCCCGCCGCTGATCATGGCCAGCGCGAGCAGGACGAGGACGATGACGACGTTGCGTCCCAGGCCAGGCTCGCTCCGGATGTGCTGCAGAGTGACGCGGAACTTCGTCCGCACGCGGTTCGTGACGCTTCCGGTGGTCATATCAGTTGCCTCCCACCAGGCCCAGCGGACCCGTGCCCGGCGGCTGACTGGTGACGTCGTTGAAGGGCGGGACCGGCGACTTGGGAGGATCGGTGAACGTGCTTCCCGAGAGGCGCTTGACCATCTGGTCGAGGCTCAGCGGGAGCCCACTGGCCGTGCCGCTGCCGAGGCCGGGCTGGAATCCGATCGTCCCGCCGTTCTGGTCCTCGTAAGCCGACGCGCGGCCGAGGTCGACGAGGGAGTACACGGCGTCCCAGTAGAGCGGCCGGTCCGACGATGTCGAGTCGTAGGGACCTGTGCCCTTGTACGGGGTCTGCAGCAGGGTGTTGATCGGCCCGTTGAGCCGGTCGAGCACCGGGCCGCGCACGTTCGCGAGCGCGGTGGTCGCCGTCGATGAGGCCGGGACGAGCTGCTCGACGAGTGGCCGGGCATCGGTCAGCAGTACGCGCGTATCACGGACGAGTGGGACGGCGTGCGCGAGCACCGGGTTCAGCGTGTCGAGGGTGCTTGTGAGCTGCGTGGCAACCGGACGGATGTCCGATGCGGTGTCGCGCAGCGTGTTCAGCGTGCCGCTGAGCCGGGCGAGGCCGATCCGGGTGCTGTCGAGCGTGGCCGGCAGCGCGTCGATCGCGGTGCCGATGTCCTGGCTCCGGTCGCCCAGCACAGTGCTGGTCGTGGCCATGTCGTTCGCGATCGCGTCGAGCTGACCCGTGTTCTCCGTCAGCACCTTCGCCGTCTTCTCCAGGCCCGTCACGACGTTCGTGAGGTCACCGGGGTTCGATCCCATCGCGGCGTTCAGGACAGTGGCGGCCGGCCCCAGCGCGGCCGGGGCGGTCCGGGTCAGCCTGCGGAGCGCCGCAGACCCGTCATCGCCCAGGGTGTCGTCGAGATTGCCGACCGAGTCCTGCAGGCCCTTCAGCGAGTCGGGCTGCAGAGCCTGCACGACCTGGCCCAGCTCGACCGGCCCGTGGGCCCGCTCGATCGGGATCTCGGTCCCGGCGAAGCGTCCGGGGTCACCGCCCGGCTGGAGGTCGACGAAGTAGATGCCGCCCAGCAGCGTCGTGGCGCGGACGGTGGCCGTTGGCGCCGAACCGAGGGTGTCGACGGCATTCGCGTCGACCTTGAGCGTCACCAGGGCGCTCCCGTCGGCGGCCCGCTCGACATCGCTGACCTTCCCGACGGGGACGTACGCCGTCTTCACCACGCTGATGAACTTGCGCAGCTTGTAGTCCGCAGCGAAATGGACGGTGATCGTCTCGCCACCCCGAAGGAAGGTCCCGATGCGGTCCTTGTTGAACAACGTGAGGAACAGCGCGAGGACCGCCAGCACGAAGATCACACCGAGCGTGACCGCCGACAACCGGCGTCGACGGCGGTCACCTCGCCAGGTGCTCGGCTTCCACATCGTGCGGGCGCTCATCGCCGCCCTCCGATCAGGGAGTTGGAGTGGTGGTCGAACGTGCCACCGGGCGGCGGGTGGGCATCCCTGTGAACGGTCGGGTCCTGGACGGGAAGGTTGTTGAGCACGCTCTCCGGCTTGAGGATCGGGTAGATCATCAGACCGTGGCCGATCTTGTCGCTGTACTTGAGCGCGTCGGAGAAGTAGGTGAAGAACAGCGATATGTCGTTCGCGTACGGAGCCGTGTACTGGAGCGTCGGGGCGGCCTGCGCGAACGTCGTCCCGAGCTGCCGGACCAGCGGAGCGAGGTCGCCGACGGTCGGGGTCAGGTCCTGTACCGCGGTGTCCGCGCTCCCCGCGACGCCGGGCAGCTTGTCGAGCGGTGTGACGCTCTCCCGCAGTACGCCGCGCACGTCGGGTGTCGCATCGCCGAGCGCGATCGCGCCCGGGAGCAAGGTCGTGACCGCAGCATCGGTGGACGCCAGCGGCCCGTTCAGCGAGGTCAGAGCAGCCCTGACGTCGCGCAGCGTGTCCGGTGCCGCCTTCAATGAGTCGGCGGCGGGTGCGCCGTCGTCGGTGTTGACCGCGGCCAGGGTCGGGTCGAGCTGGGTGACCAGTGCGCCGATGTCGTGCTGGCGGTCGGCAAAGGAACGGGCCAGCCGGTTGGCCGCGGTCAGCATGTCGGAGAGCCCTGCCCCGTTGTCGGACGACAGGGCGTCAGAGATGGTACCGAGATCCGGCAATACCGCCGGCAGAGCGCGGAGCCCGTCGCCGAGGTCGCTGCCGCGCCCGGCCAGACCGCCGCCGACGTTGCGCACGGTCGAGCCGACAGCATTGCGCGTCGGCTGGTCGAACACGTCGAGCAGGGTGTCGAGCTCCTGCGACGGCTTGGTCCTGGTGATGGTGGCGCCCGGGGCCAGCAAGCCGGCCGCAGGCGTGCCCGGGTCGAGCGATACGAACTTCTGCCCGAGGGCGGACCGCGCACCCACCGCCGCGGTCGCGTCGGTGTAGACGGGGCGCACCTTGTCGAGGTCGAGGGTGACGACGGGACCGCCGTCGGCGAGGGCGATGTCGGAGACGAACCCGGCACGCACGTCGGCGATCCGGACGTCGTCGCCCTTGCGCAGCGCGCCGACGTCCGAGAACGCGACCTTGATCATTGCCCGGTGGACCCCGGGCAAGTAGCCAGGCAGGCCGTTCGACGCCGTGACGGCGAAGGCGACGATGCCCACGAGGAAGACGACCACGCCGCCGCCGATGAGCGTCGAGCGCCGCCTGCGCCATGCGTTCTTGGTCTGAGCGCTCATTGGTTGCCTCCGACGAGGAACCCGAGGGCTCCGCTCTCCTGCTGCTTGGTCAGGCCCGTCGCTCCCCCGTCGCCGGACGGCGCGGTGGGGGTGAGCAGGCCGCTCGGGTTGCCCGTCATCGGCGGGGCGGCCGGCGCTCCACCCGGCTCGGTCGTGAGCGGGGGCGGGGTCCCACCGACTCCGGCGTTCCCGCCTTCACCCGGGATGAGGCTCGTCGCCGTCATCGGGGTGACGTCGGCGAAGGCCCGGAAGTAGTGGGTGAGGCCGTCCTTGGCGTTGGTCGTCAGTGCCCAGCGTTTGAGGAACTCCATGACGTTCGTGCGGTTGTCGGTGAGGTCCCGCACGATCGGCTCGAGTCCGGTGGCCGAGCCGATGGTGTCCGGGCCCTGCTGCCGGAGGCTGGTCGCCACTGGCCGGGCGTTGTCGAGCAGCTGCTGAGCCTCCTGGAGCACCGGCTGGGCAGACGCGAGGGCGGGGTCGGCCGAGTCGGCGAAGGCGATCAGCTCGCGGCTGATGTCGGAGAGGTTGTCGGTGGTCGGCCGCAGCGCGTCGAGGGCCGGCCTCGCGTCGCGAGCTGTGCTAGCGAGCTGGCCGAGCGTCGTCCGCGCGCTGGTGAACGTGTCCGGCAGCTGCTGGACCGTCGCCCGCAGGTCCTGCTGATTGGCTGCGGCTGTGGTGAGCAGCCCGTTCGCCGAGCCGACGAGACGGTCGAGGGCCTTGCCGTCCTGCGATGCCAGCGACGACGCCACCGGCTGCAGCGAGTCGACCAGGCTGTTGAGCGTGTCGTTCTGCTGAGCGAGGATCGAGGCGAGCTGGTCGGTGTGGTTCATGGCGGGCTCGAGCGCCTTGACCGCGTCGTTCACGTTCTGGCCGTTCCCGTTCATCCCGTCGCCCAGCACACCGACCATCGCTGCGAGCGCTTGACCGGTGGGGTCGTCCACGACGTCGAGGACCTGGTCGAGGTCCGTGGCCTGGCCGGTCCGCGAGATCGGGATCTCGTCGCCGGTCGCCATCAGCGGAGCTCCAGGCGTTCCGCGGTTCAGGTCGACGAAACGCTCCCCGAGCAACGTGACAGGCCGGATCGTCGCCCGCGCGTCGGTGTGCAGCGGCAGCACATCGCGGTCGAGGTCCATGGTGACCTCGGCGGTGCCGTCGACCACCCGCATACCGGAGATCTCACCGACCTTGACGCCGGACACCCTGACGTCGTTCCCGTTCAGGAGCGGGCTGGCGTCGGTGAAGCGGGCGAGCACAGTGATGTCGCCGCTCTGCCCCCCGTCCGGGCTCGACGCGCCGGCGGTCGCAACGACGGCCACCGCCGCCAGCGCCGTCGCAGCCAACCGACTGCGGGTGAACCGCGCCTGCCGCGGGGCTCCCCCCGCACGGGTCGTCGGGCCGCTCACCGCAGACCGTCCCCGAAGGCGTCGGTCCACGGCTGCCCGTCGATGGCACCGGGAAGCGGATAGGGGTCGTAGGTGACCCCCGGCGGAGTGACGCTGGGCATCTCGGTCACGCTGGTCGAACCTTCCTGGAAGTAGACGCGCGCGTAGTTGCCGCTGCCGTCGTAGTTCGCCATCGACGACCCCCAGTGCGACGCCCACGCGACCGCCTCGGGCATGAGGGGGCGGAGCACCGCGGCCGGCTGGCTCAGGTTCGCCACCGTCGTGGTGAGTCCGGGGACGGTGCCGTGGGCGACATCGAGCAGGCCGGGGGTGCGATCGAGCAGGTCCTGGGCGGCGGCCAGAGTGGGTCGCAGATCCGCTGTCAGCGGGCGGAGGTCCTGCAGCAGCGGCCGCAGGTTCTGCGCGACCGGCCCGAGCTTCGCGGTCGCCGGACGTAGGTCGTCGAGCAGCGGCGCCGCCTGGTCGACGGCTTCAGGAACCAGGTCCAGCGTGGACTTAGCCTGCAGCAGCGTGGGGGGGAGCTTCCCCAGCGTGTCCCGGAGCTGCGCCTGTCTGCTCGCGGCCTGCGACGAGAACTGGGACAGCTGGTCGATGATGGTCCGCACCTGCACATCCCGGTCGGACAGCGTGCCCATCATGCCGTTGAGCCGGACGACCAGGTTGTGGATCGCGGGCCCGTCGGTGCCGAGAGCCTGGAGCACCCGTCCGAGCGACGAGATCGCCGGACCGGCCGTCTGCAGCGTCGCGTTCAGGTTCTGCTCGTTGCCGGTCAGTGTTCCGTCGAGCCTGCCGACCAGGGAGCGGAGCTTGTCCCGCGTCGGCGCGTCGAGCGCATCGAGCACGTCGTCGACCTCGGTCGCCTTCGGCATCGCCCCGACGAGCATCCCGCCGTTCGGGATCAGGGCGTTGCCGGAAGGGCCGTCGGTGATCTGAATCTGGCGCTCGCTCAGCACCGCCTTCCACCCGATCGACACCGCCGCTCCGTCGTGCAGCGGGGCGGCGTCACCGTCGAGGGACAACGTCAGGTACGCCTGCCCGTTGCGGACCTCGATCCCGGAGACCGTCCCCGCCTCGAATCCGTTCATGAGCAAGGCGCCGCCGTTCACGACGTTCACCGCGGAGGGAAGGACGACATGAACCTGGTAGGGGGCCGTCCATCCGACCGCGACGACGGTACCCAGGACCAGTAGTCCGGATACGGCGGCGACGGCTATCAGGCGGATTGGTTTCACGCTCGGGCAACGATTACGGAGCTCTTCAGGAGACGCCGCACGGTGCAAATTCACCCGAATGGACAACATCTTCAGAGATTTATTCTCCGGACCGGAAGCAGGAGACACCGGTAGCCGCCCCGCATTGTGCGGAACGGCTTTCGGAGTACATCGATTCAGTTGTCGACGGCGCTCATTCCATACCGAGCGGTCCCGCCGAGTCGCCGGCTAGGAACTGACGCACGAAGGGATCGTCGGATGCGAATGCTTCGTCGGCCTCCCCGTAGTGCACGACCTTGCCCTTCCAGATCAGACCGACGTAGTCACTGACCTTGCGAGCCGTCCGAATATCGTGTGTGACCAGCAGGTATGTGCCTCCGTGCTCGGCGTGCATCTGGAGGATGAGGTCGTTCAGGAGACTCGTGCGGACGGGATCCAGGCCCGAGTCGGGCTCGTCGAAGAAGACGATCTCCGGGTTCAGCACCATCGCGCGAGCAAACCCAGCACGCTTTCGCATACCGCCGGAAACCTCGTTCGGGAACTTGTGGAGCGAACGCTCCAGACCGACCTCCGTACACCGCGCCATCACGATCTCACGGATCTCCTCCTCCGATTTGTCCGTGTGCTTGCGGAGCGGGAACGCCGTGTTGTCGAAGATGTTCATCGAACCGAACAGCGCACCGTCCTGAAAGAGCACTCCCATGCGCTTGCGAATGTCGTATCGCTGATTCTCAGACAGTTTCCAGATGTCCTGACCGAAGACGGTGACCTCGCCGGCGTCGGGCTCCAGCAGACCGACGAGATGTTTGATCAGAACGCTCTTGCCGGTACCCGACGGACCGAGCACCGTGGTGATCGCGTCGTCGGCGAACTGCAGATCGAGTCCCTGGAGCACCTTGAAGCTGCCGAACGCCTTGTGGACGCCGGAGACCTCCATCGTGTGCGGCTTGGTGTCGACGACGGCGTGGGCACCACTGGTGCTCGTCCGAGGGATCACGGTGGTGGGCGAATCGTCGTACGAGCTGAGGGGGTAGGACGGGCGTGCAGTCATCGCTTGCTCCTCGGCGGGTGGGGTCAGTTGGCGATCGGCGCGTTCGGGTTGAGACCCCAGAACAGCTGCGTTCCCAGCACACCGAGCACGTGGATGAGGACCATGTTGATCATCATGGACTTCGCGGTGTTCCTGCCGACCCCGACCGGTCCGCCACTCGCGTTGAAGCCGAAGTAGCAGGCGACGAACACGATCGTCGTCCCGAAGGACATCACCTTGATCATCGAGTAGAGGAAGTCGAGGGGGTTCTGGTAGAGCCAGAAGATGTAGAGGTAGCCGCCGGGTGAGACACCGCCGAGCTGGACGACCGTCACCAGGTACATGGTGACGTACATGATCCCGAGGCCGACGGTGTAGAGGAACGGGATGGCGAGCCACGCGGCGATGACACGGGTGCCGACCAGGAAACTCCTGGACTTGATGCCCATGACCTCCATGGCGTCGATCTCGTCGGCGATCCGCATCGAGCCGAGCTCGGCGACCAGCCCACAGCCGACCTTGGCCGCAAAGATGTATCCCCACATGTACGGAGCCATCTCGCGGATGGAGCAGTACGCGTTGAAGATGCCCGAGTAGAGCGGCGCTCCGATCTGCTTGAGTGTGTAGCTCGCCTCCAGGCCGCAGACGGTGCCCATCACGCCCTGCATCACCCAGATGATCAGACCGCTGGACAGGATCAGGATGGCGGTCTGGTGCAGCACCTCGCTGCTGTAGTGCCGTACGTCCCGGAATCCGCGGACGACCTGTCCGGCGAACCGGAAGATCTCCCCGGCGGCGGCGACGCCATCGCGCAGTTGCGTACCGAGGGACGGCCTCGGGGCCGCAGACGGCACCTCGGGCGCCGTCGTCGCGCCGCCCGGGTTCGGTTCGGTAATGGTCATCAGCTCTCCCCGGTCATCGGTACACCTGGATCTCGGGGTAGAGCCCGAGCAGGATCGTGGTGAAGACGAAGTTGAAGCTCCAGATCGCCGCGAAGGAGATGACGACCGCCTGGTTCACCGCGCGGCCGACGCCGATCGGGCCGCCCCCGGCGCGGAAGCCCTTGTAGCAGCACACCACCCCGATGATCAGCCCGAAGAGCGTCGTCTTCAGAACGCTGCCCCAGAGGTCGATCGTCGTTGCGTTGGAGAAGAAGTTCTGTTCGAACGCCGCGGAGCCAGCACCGAGCTGCATGGCCGCGAGATACCCTCCGAAAACGCCGAACGTGAGCGCGACGAGGTCCATCAGGCCGGTCATGATGGTGACCGCGATGACCCGCGGAAGGATCAGGGCACGGACCGGATCGATGCCCAGCACCTCCATGGCGTCGATCTCCTCCCGGATCCTGCGGGCGCCGAGGTCGGCTGTCATCGCTGTGCCGACCACGCCGGCCACGACCATCGCGTTGATCCAGGGTGCGAACTCACGAACGCTCGCCATGACGAAGAAGGAACCCAGCCGTTCCGGGATCCCGAACAGGATGAAGAGGTTGCCCGCCTGAAGTCCGGGCGCACCGAAGCCGAAGGCCACGCATGCCACGGCCATCGGGAACCAGCAGAGCTTCACGACCTCGAAGAGCTGGTCGCGGACATCCCCCCAGTACCCGCGCGGGTGTCGAACGGCGCTGTAGGCGACGGTCGCCAGTAGCTCGGCCATTTCCCCGGCCTGCTGCAACGTCCCGCGCAGACCGGACCCCACCGAGCGGAGCCGGCCGCCCACTGTCCGGCGCGGTATCTCCAGAATTCCTGGGGCTCCGGCAGACCCGCTGTCGGTCGCGGTGGTCATCGAACTCCTTGTGATCGATCGGGGAGAGTCGGGCGGAGGTGGACGTCGCCAACGCCGAGCGTGTTCCTACAGTCATGGACAGTGGCCTGCGCCACATCCGCACCTGAGATCGTCCGAGTCATCCCTGCGGGGTACGCGACCTGGCCTGACCGGCCAGCCAGCCCGCCGCACCGCCGACGACGACGGCCACGGCCGCAGTGCCCGCGACCTGTCCGGCATCGATGCCGTGCGCGGCGAACACCACGAGGGGCAGCACGAAGAGGTAGCCGAAGACCGCGGTGGCCGCGCCGTGCGCGATCGGAAGGCCTGCGTCACCGATCCTGCACCCGGCAACGGCGAAGGCGAGGACGGCGACGATGATCAGCCAGACCGCCCCCACCGGGGGCGCGACCGTACCGACCACCGGTTGGGCCAGGCCTCCGACGACCAGGATGCTGAACGCGGTCGAGGCGCCGCGAGCCGTCTGCGCCCAGTCGATCCAGCCCAGGACCGGTTCGGGGACGTTGCGCCTGCGGGTGCTCCGTTCGGCGGTCACGGCGCGAGGTACCGGTGTGCGCGCGGGGCGAGCAGTGGCAGGGAACCGGCCACGAAGAAGCCCATCGCCAGGACGACCTCCCACCGGGCCGCCACACCGAGCGCGATGACGGCGGTGAAGCCGAGCGCGAACAGCACGTACCGGCTCCAGCCCTGGCCGATCGCGAGGAGCGCCGCGACGAGGAGAACCGCGATGCCGAGCAGAATCCACAGGACTCCCCCGCCGTGCTGGGCCGTACTCACGACCGTGTCCGCACCCAGCGATCCGGAGATCTTGTCGACCTGCTCCGTATCCGCATCCGAACCGGTGAAACCGATCCCCGACGAGATCAGCAGGGCGCCCAGGGCCATCCAGACGACCGCGGCCAGGCCGATCTGCCAGGGGTAGGCGTCTCGGCCGGTCACGACAGGGCGCTCGGGATCGGGCCGGCGCCTTCGACGCCGCCCGCCGGCTCCCGACGACGGTCCGGCACTCATGGCGGAGAACTTCTGCATGGTCGACACCTCCTGCGGGTCACGTCACGACGTACGGTCACCCGCGATCGGGCGACGGCGAACCGGGTCGATCAGAAGCGGATGACGCCGCGGATGTTCGTGCCCGCGTGCATGTCCTCGTAGCCACGAGAGATGTCGTCGAGCCCGTACTCGGTGGTGATCAGCTCGTCGAGCCTGAGCATCCCGCTCTGGTAGAGGCCGAGCAGCCTGGGGATGTCTGCGTTCGGGCTGGACGACCCGAACAGCGACCCCTTGATCTTCTTCTCGAAGAGCACCAGTTCGAGAAGCGGTACGGGGATACCCACCTCGGTGACGTTGCCGAGTGCGGTGACCACGACCGTGCCCTGCTTGCGGACCGACGCGAAAGCCTGCGCCACGTGCTCGCCGTGGATCACTCCGACCGTCACGATCGCGACATCCGCACCCTGGCCGTTGGTGAAGCTCTGGGCGAGTTCGGTGGCCGCGTCGATGGACGGCACGGAGTGCGTGGCGCCCAGCGCCTCGGCGGTCTCCCGCTTGAACGCCACGGGGTCCACCGCGATCACCTGCGCGGCTCCCGCGTGCACCGCACCCTGCACCGCCATCGATCCGATGCCACCGACACCCATGATGATCACCGTGTCGCCGGGCTTGACCTCACCGGTGTTCACAGCCGAACCCCATCCGGTGCCCGCGGCGCAGCCGAGCAGGCACGCCCGCTCCAGTGGTGTGTCCGCCGGCACCTTGATCGCCGAGTCCACCGAGACGGTCGTGTACTCGGAGAACGTCGAGATCCCCAGCGCTTGCGCGACCGGCGTGCCGTCGTCGAGCTTCAGACGGAAACTCGTCGGGTCGTCCCAGCGGGAACCCACGAGCGCGAGCGCGCCCAGGTCACACAGGTTCTGGTGGCCGGTGGAGCACCACCGACACTTGCCGCAGGCCGGCAGGAACGAGAAGACGACCTTGTCGCCCGGCACGAAGCCCGTCGTGTGGGGACCCACCGACTCGACGATGCCGGCGCCCTCGTGTCCCCCGCACACCGGGTACAACGCGACCGGCAGGTCACCGGTGGCCATGTGGTCATCGGAGTGGCACAGCCCCGAGGCGACCATCTTCACACGGATCTCGTTCTGGCGGGGATCGTCGACCTCGAGGTCGACGATCTCGAACTTGCCTGGAGCGTGGCGGAGAACAGCGCCGCGACTTCTCATTCGGAACTCCTGGGTGGGTCGGGTGTGCAGTGAGGCTTGTGGATCGGTGCTCGGGGGGATCAGCGCCGGAGATCAGACCTCGGCGTCGCGCAGGGCGACACCGGGATCCGCGAGCCGCTTCGGGTCCACGCGGCTGCCGGAGCCGATCCAGCGCTTTCCGGCCATGAACTCCGGCGAGGCGTTGGCGGACTCGACAGCCACCACCACGTCGTCGTGCAGGTGGAACAGGGCGAAGCGCCCGGAGGCCGGTGTGCCGCGAAGCACGATCTCAGAGCCCGGTCGGACGATTCCCGCGATCTTCAGCTTGAGATCGAACTGGTCGGACCAGAACCACGGGGTCTCAGGCGGGGGCGGCTCGGTAGCGAGGATCGCGGCGACCGCCTGCCGCGCCTGCTCGGTAGCGCTGGGGATGCTCTCCAGCCGTCGGGTGGCGGCCAGGCCCGGCAACGGCCGAGAGGTCACGTCGCCGATGGCGAGGATCGAGGGCACGCTCGTGCGGCAGACTCCGTCGACGAGCACGCCACCGCCGGGTGCCACGTCCAAGCCGGCCTCGACAGCCAGGTCGTCGTTGGGCACGGCACCCACGCCGACGAGCACCGCGTCGCAGTCGATTCTCGCCCCGCCTGCCAGCACGGTTCGGGACACGCACCCCGCACCCTCGAATCCGGTCACGTGTACGCCGGTGCGGATCGACGTTCCTTCGGTGGTGTGCCGGTCGCTCATGATCGCGGACAGGTCGGCACTCGCCACGCGGGCCAGGACGCGCTCCTCCCGCTCGAGAACTGTCGCCTCACCGCCTCGCGCACGCACGACGGCGGCGACCTCCAGACCGATGTAGCCGCCGCCGACGATCACCAGGCGCCGTCCGTCGGCGACCCACTTCCGCAGCACGCGGGCGTCCTCGAGCGTCCGGAGGTGGCCGACACCCGACAGTTCGATCCCGGGGACGGGCAACGGGCGGGAGCGTGCGCCGGTAGCAAGCACGAGCACGTCATAGGGGTGTTCGTCGCCGGATGACGTGGCGATGTGCTGCCGTGGCACGTCGATCGTCAGGACCCGTTCGCCGAGACGGAGCGTGATGTCCTGCTCGCCGTAGAACTCCGGTGGTCGCAGCCACTGCTCCAGGTTGCCGTCGGAGAACTTCTTGGAGAGCGGCGGCCGCTGGTAGGGGTGGTCGAGCTCGTCCCCCATCATCACGATCTCCCCGACGTGGCCGGCCTGCCTGAGCAGGCCGGCCAGCGTGATTGCAGCGTGACCGGCACCCACGACGACCACCCGGGAGCGGGCGGCTGACTCCGTCGGCATGCGGGTCATCCGTTGCTGTCGGGGACCGTCAAGCGCACACCGTCGCAGCCGGCGCGGACGATCAGCTGGCAGGACAGCCGCGAGTGCGGAGATCGGTCCTCGGCGTATTCGAGGAGGTCCCGTTCCTCGTCGCTCGCCTCGTCGAAGAGGTCGGCGAACTCCTCGTCGAGGTGGACGTGGCACGTCGCGCAGGAGCAGCTACCGCCGCACTCGGCGACGATCCCGGGCAGGTTGTTGCGTACCGAGCCGTCCATCACGCTCTGCCCGGCGGGGACGTCGACGACGTGTGTCGATCCGTCGGGGACGACATAGGTGACCATGGGCATGGGAGCTCCGAAGGGGTTCGGGGACGAGGGAACGATGAGGTGTCGCGCCGCCGAGAGGTCGCGGGAACGGGCCCGGCCACTATCACCCCGGCGAGGTTGACGCGACCCCCGCCGGAGCGTGGGTCAGGTCAGCTCGAGCCGCACCGGCAGGTTCTGCAGGCCGCCGACGAAGTTGGTCTGCAGCACCTTGCGCGGCCCGGTGACATCGACCGAGCGGATCCGCGGCAGCAGCTCCTCGAACATGATCCGCATCTCGAGCTTCGCCAGGTGCTGCCCGATGCACATGTGTGGCCCGTAACCGAACGCGATGTGCTTGTTGGGCTTGCGGGTGCTGTCGAAAGTGTCGGGCTCGTCGAACACGTCCACGTCCCGGTTGCCCGACTGGTAGAGCATCATCAACCGGTCGCCCTTCTTGATCTCCCGGCCGCGCAGCACGTAGTCCTGCGTCGCCCGCCGCATGAAGTGCTTGACCGGCGAGACCCAGCGCAGGCCCTCGTTGACCAGGTCCGGGATCCGCGCCGGGTCCTTCTGGATCGCGGCGAGCTGGTCGGGGTGCTGGGCCAGCGCCTCGATCGTGCCGGCCAGGGTGCTCGACGTCGTGTCGTGTCCGGCGGTCGCGATCGCGACGAACCAGCCGTAGGCGAACGTCTTGGGGAAGTACTCACCGTTCTCGTCCTTCGCCACCGCGATGATCGTCGCGAGGTCGTCGCGCGGCTCCGCCCGGCGCGCCTCGACCAGCGTGTCGAAGTAGGCGTAGAAGTCCGCGATCGCCGCCGCCCACTGCTGTGCCGCGGCCTCCGGAGTGAGCGGCTCGACGTCGGCGCGGGCGGTGTCCGGGTCCGCGGTTCCGAAGAACTCCTGGGTAAGCGCCATCATCCGGGGTTCGTCCTCCTCCGGGACCCCGAAGAGGCTCATCACCACATGCAGCGGGTAGAAGACGCTGAACTGCTTGACGAAGTCGATGTCGTTCGCGCCGCTGTGCAGGAACTTGCCGATCGCCTCCTGAGCCAGCCCGCGGATCCGGTCCTCCCACTTCTTCAGGTTCGCCGGCCGGAACCAGTCGTTGGCCACATCCTTGACCGTCGAGTGCTCCGGCGGGTCGAGGTAGGGCAGCGCGTCGAGGATGCGCAGACTGCCGCCGGTCAGGCTCTGGGTGAACGCGTCACCTGCCTGATTCCCGAGGATCGGGTTGTGCGAGCCGGGCTCGTCCGCTCCACCGTTGGTGAAGAGATGCGGCTGGCGCTCGATCTCCATCAGGTCGGCGTGCTTGGTGACGAGCCACAGCGGGTCGTAGCCCTCGACGGTCACCTGGGCGAGCGGGTTGTGCTCCCGCAGCCAGGAGTAGGCCTCGAACAACCGCACCTCGTCGCGGTGGCCCTCGGGAAGGACGATCTGCCGCACCACGTTGTCCGGGACGGGTACGACTCGATCGACGGATTCCTGGATGGTGGTCACGACATGTTCCTCCGGGCCGTCGGGGTCGCAACGGTGCGACCGGTGGGACTCTCGGGGCCCAATGATCCGACCGGCGGAGGGAGCACACATCATCCGTGGGGAGAAGGTTCCTCATCCCCACGGCTACTCCGCCGGAGGTGTAGCCGTCTGGCTCATAGATTGGTCTGATAATTATCATGGTTGCACCGTCGACCGGGGTGATGTCCCGTTGGCCCCCGCCCCACCTATGATCTGAGTCACTGACGGACCGGACCGCATCGAGCCGCTCACCGTGGTTTGCGGGGTGACGTCACCGTGCTCGAGGAGGAGATGCGATGAACACGCCCACCGGCACACCGCACGGCCCGGCCGAACCGCCGCTCCTACGAGCGACCGGCTCCGTCGCCGACGAGGTCCGAAACGCATGCACCGTTCTCCAGCTCGCCGAGTCCCTGACGGCCGTGGACTGTGTACCCGCCGCCCGGTTCGACGCGGGCTCCGCCACGATCCTGTCCGCACTCGACATCGCGAGCGCCGCGCTGGTCGAGAGCCTTGCCGACCCGACCTTGCACGTGGAGAAGCGGGCTCGACTCTGCACGGTTCTGGCCCGTGTCGGCAGGTGCCGCACCGCGGTCGGTGAGGCGGAGACCGCCCGGCGAGGGGCCGCGGCGCCCTCGGTGACCGGAGTCCTCGACCGGCTGCGATCCGCCACCAGAGTCGGCGACATCCTCACCAGGGCACCCGCGGAGGTCGCGAGAGTCGGCTACGGACGGTGCCTCGTGTCGCGGATCGACGACGGGTGCTGGGTCGCCGACGCCGCACACGTCGACGGCGACTCCGCGCTGGCCGAGGCGATCATCGCCGCGGGCAGTGCCTCACCACGGTGGATCGACAGCGGGCTGCTGGAGTCCGAACTCGTCCGCAGGCGATCCCCGATGCTGGTATCGGACCCACAGAACAACCCACGGGTCCATCGTGAGCTGGTCGAGGTCACAGGCACCAAGGCCTACATCGCCGCGCCGTTCGTCGTCGGACGTGCCGTGGTCGGGTTCGTGCACGCCGACACCGGTCTGCAGACCGGCTCGGTGGACGGGTTCGACCGGGACGTGCTCGGCATGATCACCGAATGTCTCGGGTTCGCCCTCGAGCGGGCCGTCTACCACCAACGCCTGCAGTCGATCAGGCAGACCGTGAGCGCCTACAGCGCCTCGGTCACCGACATGGTCGACGAGCTGCTCGACTCCGAGATGGACCACACACCCGGACGGGCCACGATACCGACGGGCCTCGGTTCCGAGGTCGTTCCGACCGTCCCGGTCAGGCCGGGCCGGGAAGCCGTGATCGAGGTGCTGACGGCTCGCGAACGCGAGGTCATCGAGCGGATGGCGGACGGCGACACGAACGCGCGGATAGCCTCGTCCCTATTCATCAGCGAGGCCACGGTGAAGGCCCACGTGAAGCACATACTGCGCAAGCTCGGGGCGGCCAACCGCGCAGCAGCGGTGAGCCACTACTTCCGCGGCTGACCGACGCCGGGCCGCGACCAGAAGGGGTGGGGAAATCTCTCTCGCGCGTTCGCTCGGCGACCATCTCGCCGTCTGCGACGGCCGTATCGTCTCCTACGGTTCCGCGGCCGAACTGCAGTCCGGGGTCGAGACCGGCGAAATGTTCGGCCGCCGCTTCCGGCTCAGGGACTTCATAGGTCCGCCGGCGTTGGAGGACGCGCGCCGCGCCCTCGACCGGAGCGGCCCACGCGAACGTTCATCATCGACCAACGCACCGCCCCGCTCGTGGTCGTGGTCGTGGTCGTGGTCGTGGTCGTGGTGATCATGGCTGTCGTCCTCGCCGCCCTGATCGTGTCCGGGCATCTGACGAGCGGGCCGCGATGACACGGCGTGTCGAGGAACCGCTGGCGGCCAGGGATCCGTTCGTCGAGTGCCGGGCTCGGATCCGCGACGCCCTGGGGCGTCTCGATGCGGCCGGGTCGACCCTGCTTGTCCGGGCTTCAGCGCCGCGCGAGCTGGCCGAGGCGTGCGGGTTCACCCGGGCGATGCTCTCCGCGGTCCGCGGGTCGCGCTGGGTACCGCTGCAGCTGCACACCCGCGACGATCTGGATGCCGCGGCGCCGGCATTCCGGGCCTATGTCGACAGCGATACGGAGATCCCGCTCGCCAACATGTTGGCCGAGACCGACATGGTTCGGCGTCGGACAGCGGTGCTCGTCGACGAGTCCCTCATCCGTAGCCGGGCGTTCCAGCCGATCATCGAGGTCGCCCGGAGCCCCGGATACGTCGCCGCGCCCATCCTTGTCGGAGGGCGCACCATCGGTTTCATGCACGCCGACCGGGTGGGGCAGGAACGCCGGGTCGACGACGACGACCGGCGGCACATCCAGGCCTTCACCGGCGAGCTGGCGGTCGTCTACCAGCGGGTGGAGTGGAGCGAGCGGGTGGCTGAGCGGGGAAGGCGCGCCGCGGGCGAGCTGGAGCGGGCCGTCGAGGCACTCACCCTGCTCGGCTCGGCGACCCCCGGTCTCCCGATCGCCGTGGACGGGCCGGATCTTGCGCGCCCGGACGCCGAAGCGGCCATCCACGTGGATGCCTTCCTCAGCGTGCGGGAGCGGGAGATTCTCGGCCACGTCGCCGACGGTGCCACCAACCGGGTCATCGCGCAGCGGTTGTCCCTGTCGGAGGAGACCGTGAAGACCCACATGCGCAGCGTGCTGCGCAAACTCCGGGTCACCACGCGGGGCGCCGCGGTGGCCAGGTACCTCGCCATCAGGAAGGGCGTCAGGTGAACGAGGCTGGCAGCGTGCCGTCCGGCCGGCCGCACTGGGACACCCTGGATGCGGTGCTGGCAGATCTGCGGGCATGCCGCGATGTCGATGAGCTCGTCAGCTGTGCAGGGGCGCTGGCCGTCGCGGGATGCGATGCCGACGCCGCCGCGCTCGGGCAGGTCACGAACGATGTGTGGGTGCCCTGGCTAAGGGCGGGAGAGGTCGAGCTTCTCGAAGCCGACGACGCTCTCCCTTCGGGCCCGGTGAACGTGGAGGACGCCGCTGCTGTGGAACAGCAGGTGATCCGTTCCGGACGGTCGGGCATGCGGGATCCGGCCCCCGACGGACGCAGGTTCGTCGTCGCGGCCGTCACCTCCTCCGGCCGGATCGTCGGCCTGCTACACGTGGTGGGGGCCGAGGATATCGCCCCTGAGATCGTCGAGGCGTACGCGAGCGCGCTCGGCTCCATGTTCGCCTTCCTCGGTATGCGGCAGCGGGCGCAGGAGCAGCAGCACGTTCTGGCCCGGCTGCTCAACGGACTCGCCGATTTCACGGAGCGCCCACTCGAGCTGGTCGACAGTCCACTCGTCCTGTGGAGCACAACGACCGCTCCGGGCCCCGGGACGACCTCGTCAGATCTGAACGGACGGCTCACGGCGCGGCAGCGCGAAGTCCGGGATCTCATGGTGAAGGGGCTGTCGAACGCCGAGATCGCGGAGCGGCTCGTGCTGGCCGTGCCGACGGTGAAGAGCCATGTGCGCGCGGTGCTGCGGGTCAGCGGTGCCGTCAATCGGTCCGACGCCGTGGCCCGCTTCGCCCGCAGCAGGCGGTGAGCCGCGCGTGCTATCTGTACAGCCTACGTAGCTCGGTCTTGAGGACCTTTCCCGTGGCGTTGCGGGGAAGGGCGTCGAGGATCTCGAGTTGCAGCGGCAGCTTGTAGCGGCCGATACGCCGCGCGGCGTACTCCCGGAGCTGTTCGAGATCCACCGTGGCATGGGGCGCCGTGACGACGACCGCGCAGACCCGCTCGCCCCACCGGGGGTCGGGCGTGCCGATGACCGCGACCTCAGCAACGGCGGGGTGGTCGAACAGCGCCTCTTCGACCTCGGCGGGGTAGACGTTCTCACCGCCGGTGATGATCATGTCCTTGATCCGGTCGGCGATGAAGACGAAGCCTTCCTCGTCGAGATGGCCGCCGTCTCCGGTGCGCAGCCACTGGCCGTTGAAAGCCGAATTCGTCGCGTCGGGGTCCCGGAAGTATCCGGGTGTCACGCTCGGGCCGCGGACCTCGATCTCGCCGTCGATACCCGGCGGCACCGGTGTACCAGTTGCGTCGACGACGCGGAGATCGCACAACAACAGCGGTCGCCCCGCTGAGCCGATCTTCCGCAGCGCGTTCTCCGCCGTGAGGAAGGAGGCGACCGGCGCGGCCTCGGTCAGACCGTAACCCTGGGCCAGCTCGACGTGGCGATCCTGGAAGCGACGGATCAAGCCCACGGGGACCGGTGCACCACCGGTGATGATCAGCCGCAGGGTCGATAGATCCGCGACCTCGAACCCGGGCAGCGCCGAGAGCGCTTCGCACATCACCGGGACGCCGAACATCGTCGTGACCCGCTCGCGCTCTAGGTCGTCGAGCACCGCTTGTGCCTCGAAGCCCTGGTGGATCACCAGCCGACCGCCCTTGATCCACGTCGCGATCGTCGTCACGTTCAGTGCCCCGATGTGGAACATGGGCGCGCAGACCATGGAGACGTCGTCGTAGGCGATGTCGAGAGCCAGCACCACGCCGATGTTGTGCCACCACAGGTTCCCATGGGTCAGCACGGCGCCTTTGGAACGTCCGGTCGTCCCCGACGTGTACATGATCAGCGCCGGGTCGTCGGGCTGCACCGGCACGCGCTCGGTCAGGCAGCTCGTGGCGGCGATCAGCTCCTCGCCCTCCTCCCAGCCCGGCACGGGCTCGCCCGAGGCGACGCGGATGAACCTGCGCGCCGGCAGCTGGTCGCGGACTCCGTCGATCGCCGCGGTCTGCAGCTGGTCGGCCAGGACGGTGTGGACGTCGGAGTGGGTGATCGCGTAGGCGAGCTCAGGGCCCGCGAGACGGAAGTTCAAGGGGACGAGAACAGCGCCCAGGCTGGCCGCCGCGAACAGCGACTCCAGGATCGCCGGGTCGTTCAGGCCGAGATACGCGACGCGGTCGCCCTTGCCCACTCCGCCCCGCCGCAACACCTCGGCCAGGCGCCGGACCCGGTCGTAGACCTCGGAGAACGTGCGCGTCACCCCGTGGAAGGTGACGGCAGGGCGTTCCGCCGAAACACGTGCCCGGCGTTCCAGCAACGCCGCCAAGTCGATCTCGGCCGGGACGGAGCCGGTCGGCGCCGCGATCACGTCGCTGTCGATCGCAGAAGTCTGGGTGCTCATGTCGCGTGAGCGAAGCAGGGGCCCACAGCGCGGACAACCCTTCTCCGCCTTCTCAGGGATGAAGTTCCCTCATCGGGATGTGGCGCGACCCAGGTGGGGGTGTGACGGTGACCAGACACACAGGATCCAGCGCTCACAGCTGGGATCGTCGCCGAAGGAAAGGTGTAGTACATGTCGCTCAGCCTGACCACGAGCACGCTGGAGGGTTATCCGGGGCGCTACCTCGCCGCGTGGAACCAGCGGGACGTCGCGACCGCTCTGGCGGTCGTGCATCCCAAGGTCCACTGGGTGGATCCACTGCTCCCCGAGCCGCTGGCCGACCACGATGGTGCGGCCGCCTTCTTCACGGGTGCCTGGCAGGGATTCCCGGACCTCACCTTCGAGCCCGTGGGCAGGCCGCTCGTCGACGCCGCCGCCGGCCGCGTCGCGTCGGAGTGGCGGATGACCGGAACACACACCGGCGAGTTCCCGCCCGGCGCACCGATCAGCGGCAACGCGTTCGAGGTCTTCGGCACCGACGTCTGGGAAGTGGACGCGGAAGGTCAGGCGACCTCGGTGCACGCCTACTACGACTCACTCGTCCTGCTCCGCGCCATCGGCCTGGCCTGAATCCCCGAGAGAGGACGCTGATGAGCACGGAGATCGAGAAGGCGGACGTCGTCATCGTGGGAGCCCGCTGCGCGGGCACCGCGGCGGCCGTGCCGCTGGTGCGCGCCGGACACAAGGTCATCGTCGTCGACAAGGGCAAGTTCCCCTCAGACACGCTCTCGACGCATGTGCTGGTCCCGAACGGGGTGCAGGAACTCCAGTTCATGGGTGCCCTGCCGAGGATCCTCGCCCTCGGGCCGTCGAAGAGCCGCTATCTGTCGGTGCACGACGGCGACCTGGAGATCAAGGAACGGTTCACACCGTTCTCCGGAATCGACTACGCGTTGTGCATCCCTCGCGACCAGCAGGACGCCGTCCTGGTCGAGACCGCCCGGGAGGCCGGGGCCGAGGTCCGCGAGCGCACCATGGTCGACCAGGTCGTCTGGCGGGACGGACGCGCGGTGGGAGTGCGCTGCCGGAGCGGCGACACCGAATACGAGATCCACGCCGCACTCGTGGTGGGGGCCGACGGTCGACGCTCCCGCATCGCCGGGGAAGTCGACGCCTGGACTCCCTACCGGGCATCGAGGAACGGGCGGGGCTTCGCGTTCCGCTACCTGGACGACCCCCTCGGCGCCGACGCCCCGGACGCACTCGAGATCTTCCGCGCAGGCAGCGACCAGGTACTCGTCCTGCCGTCCTGCCCCGCAGGTCGAACCCTCGTCGTGAACATGACCGACGCCGCGACCATCCCGGACTTCCGACGCGAGCCGGACGCGCACTGGCAGCGGATGCTCGATCGCAACCCGGCGCTCAACGCCCGGGTCGGGGCCGCCACGAACCTCAGCAAGCTGCGCAGCACCGACGACCTCTCCGCCTACTACCGGCGTTCCTCCGGCCCCGGCTGGGCGCTGGCCGGCGATGCCGGCCACTTCAAGGACCCGGTCACCGGCAACGGCATGCGCGACGCCCTCAAGTTCGGACGCCTGCTCGGCGAGGCGGCCGCCACCACCCTGTCCGACCCCGGGACACTCGACGCCGCACTGCGTGACTGGGAGGCAGCCCGCGACGCGGACACCATTTCCACCTACCACTGGGGCAACCGCGAGTCCCGGCCCGGCACGACCAGCCCCCTGGTGCGGGAGGTCCTGCGTACCTTCGTCGGCGGGGACCGGCCGAACCTGTCCGACACGTTCAACCGCGTCCGCCCCGTCGAGTCGGTCATCAGCCCGAGCCGCCTGGTCACCGGGCTGGCTCGCGCGCTACGCGCACCCGGCGCCGACCGGCGCGCGATCCTGCGGGAGCTGCGAACCGAACTGCCGATGGAGATCTCGCTGCGGCGTCACCGGTTGCTCGACGGCTTCCGCTCCACCCGCCCGACCGCCACCGAACGCGAGGGGTGGAGCGTCGGACCGGCTCCGAAGCCCCCGTCCCGCCGACCCGCCACCGAGCCCGCGCCCGTCATGACGGGTGGAGCGCAATCCCACGCGACGAACGCCGCGGTATGACCGGCGAGGGATCGGCGAGCTGACGAGACCGACAGACACCGGAAGGCCGTCCCGAGGTTCCCACGAACCTCGGGACGGCCTTCCGTACCTTGCGCTGACCTTGCGGCGAGGCCGAACCGGGTCAGGCCTGACCGCGCGCGAGCTCGCCCTGACCGAGTTCACGCAGGCGGAACTTCTGCACCTTGCCCGTGGCGGTCGTCGGCAGCTCGTCGACGAGCACGAGCCGCTCGGGCAGCTTGTGCGGCGCGATGCGGCGCTCGGTGCGCAGGTAGGCCGTCAGGTCCTCCAGCGTCGGCGTCGTACCCCCGGCCGGGACGACGATGGCCGCGGCCCGCTCCCCGAGCCGGTCGTCGGGGTAGGCCACCAGCGCGGCCGCCGCGACGTCCGGGTGCGAGACGAGGTGCCCCTCCACCTCGCCGGCGCTGATGTTGGTGCCGCCGCGGATGATGATGTCCTTGAGCCGGCCGGTTACCCGCACATACCCGTCGGCGTCGGCCCGGCCGAGGTCGCCCATGTGGTGCCAGCCCTCGCCGTCGATCACCGCGGCGCTGCGCTCGGGCTCGCGCCAGTAGCCCAGGGTCGCGCCCGGGCCCCAGTAGCAGATCTCGCCCTCCTCGCCGGGCGCCGCCTCATCGCCGTCGGGGTCCACGATCTTGATCCGGACGCCGTCGAGCGCGGGTGAGCCGTCGGAGCTCGACATGCGCTCCGGCGAGTCCTCGAGGTGGCAGCACGTGGCCGCCATGACCTCAGACGCGCCGTAGAGCGGCACGAGGTTCCCGTTCGTGAACACTCCCGCGAACTCGTGGGCGAGTGCCTCGGGGATGGGCGCGCCGGCGCACAGCCAGAACCGCATCGACGAGACGTCCGGGTGCCCGCCGCGGGACGCGTCCAACGCCATCCGGACGAACGGGGTCGCGGTGGCCGTCGCGGTGCAGCGGTAGTCGGCGATCCGGCGCAGGCCCTCGTTCGGCTCCCAGACGTCGAGCAGGTGGGTCTGGGCGCCGACAGCGAGCGGCACCAGCAACCCGACCAGCAGGCCCGTGGCGTGGGCGACCGGGGACGGCATGAACATGACGTCCTCGGATGTCATCCGGAACACGTCGTTCGCGAGACCACGACCGGAGAAGTCCAGCGTGTTCCAGGTGTGCACACAGCCCTTGGCGGTGGACTCGGTGCCGGAGGTGTAGACGATCAGGTGCGGGGCGTCGGGGTCCGGGTGCGGGCCGAGCTCGGGCACATCCGTACCAGCGCAGGCCTCGTCGAACGACAGCTCACCGTCGTGGGCGTCGGCGCGCGCGATCAGCAGCGTGCGCAGCTCGGGGCACTCGGCGCGCAGCCCGCGGAACATCTCCGCATGGTCGAACGACCGGAACCGCCCGGTGGTGATCGCGGCGACGGCACCGGAGTTGCGCAGCACATGCGCCACCTCGGTGTGCCGGTACACCGTCATGATCGGCACCGTCACCGCGCCGATGCGGGCGATCGCCAGATAGGACACCGCGAACTCGGCCCAGTTGGGCAGCTGCACGGCCACCCGGTCCCCCGGCCGCACACCGAGCTCGCGCAGCCGCGCGCCCAGCCGGTAGGCCCGGGCACGCGTCGTGGCCCAGTCCAGCTCCACCGTGCCGTCGGAGACGAACCGCCGCTCCGGATGCTCCTTCGCCCACCGGTCGAGCAGTGCGGCGGCCGAGCCGTCCTGCCACCACCCGCGCTCCCGGAAGTCCTGGACCGACGCGGCCCCGAAGCGGGCCTCGGCGGTGAGTTCCGCACTCACGCCATCGTCAGGCCGCCACTGACGGACAGCGTCTGACCGGTGATGTAACCGGTGGCGTCGGAGGCGAAGAACGCGACGGCCGCGGCGATGTCGGCGGGCTCGGCCAGGCGGCGCATCGGTACGCCCCGCGTCATCCCGGCCAGCACCTTCGCGCCGTCACCGGACTTCTCCGCGAAGGCCCGCAGCATCGGGGTGTCGGTCGGACCGGGGCACACGGTGTTGGCCGTGACGCCCTTGCCGGCGACCTCACGGGCCAGGGTCTTGGTGAACGCGATGGTGCCGCCCTTCGCCCCGGAGTAGACGGCCTCCAGCGACGAACCGACGCGCCCGGCGTCGGAGCCGATGTTGATCACACGCCCGAAACCGCGCTCCGACATGCCGGGCACCACTGCGTGGCAGACGCGCAACATGCCCTTGAAGTTGACGTCCAGGACGCGGTCCCAGAACTCCTCGGTGGTGTCGACGAACTTCATGAAGTCGTCCCAGCCCGCGTTGTTCACTGCGATCTCGATCGGGCCGAGCTCGGCGGTGACGGTCTTGACCGCCGCCTGCACCGACGCCGTGTCCGTGACGTCGGCCTGCACGGCCAGCGCGGTGCCGCCGGCCGCGGTGATCGACTCGGCCGTCGCCTGTGCGGTGTCGAGATTGAGGTCGACCACGGCGACCGCGAAGCCCTGGGCCCCCAGCGTGGTGGAGATGCCCTGGCCGATGCCCTGGGCCCCGCCCGTGATGAATGCCGTTCTGCTGCTCATGTGAAGTCCTTCCGAAGAGATGGTCAGACCGACTGCAGGTGCCAGTCGATCTGGCCGGCGACGAGGGAGTGGCTGGTGAGGGTGCGGCCGAGAACGGTCTGCGCCCGGCGCGCCGCGTCGATCACGGCGGGCAGGTCGAGGCCGGTGCCGACGCCCATTTCGTGGAACATGCCCACGAGGTCCTCAGTGGCGATGTTCCCGGTGGACCCGGCGGGGACCGGGCAGCCGCCGAGCTCCCCGAAGCTCGACTCGAAGCTCGAGCATCCCACCTCGAGGGCGGCGTAGGCGTTGGCCAGGCCCTGGCCCCGGGTGTTGTGGAAGTGGGCCGTGACCTCGACGCCCGGGAGCCGATCGAGTGCCGCGGCGAAGAACTCGCCCGCGTATCCGGGGTTCGCCATCCCGGTGGTGTCGCCGAACCCGACCTCGGTCGCACCGGCCTCGGCGAAGCGCTCCGCGAGGTCGAGGACGCGGGTCAGGGGGACGCGACCTTCGTACGGACATCCGAAGGACGTGGCGATGACGGCGGCGCAGCCGAGCCCCTCGCCGCGGATCCGCGTCGCCATGACGTCGTTGTCCGCCATGGTCTCGGCGACGGTGCGGTTGACGTTCTTCCCGTTGTGGGTCTCCGACGCGCTGACGAAGATCGCCGCGTCGTGGAAGGTCTCCCGCACGGCCAGCGCGTTGTCGAGGCCCTTGCTGTTGGGGACCAGCACCATCAGCCGGACGTCATCGGGAACGTCGATCCGGCGGAGGACCTCGACGCCGTCGGCCAGCTGCGGGATGACGTCCGGCCGCACGAAGCTGGCCACCTCGATCCGGGTGAAGCCGGCCCGGCCGAGAGCGTCGATCAGCTCGACCTTGTGGTCGGTGGAGATGTGCTCGGGCTCGTTCTGGAACCCGTCGCGGGGCCCGACCTCGCGGATGCGGACCGTGCTCGGTCTGGTCATGTGTTCTCCTGATGAGAGGGCCTGGAGGAGGTCGTCCCGAGCATCAGCTCACCCGCTGCAGCAGGGTGCCGGTGCCCAGTCCGCCGCCGCAGCACATGGTGACGAGCCCGAACTCGACGTCGCGGCGCTCCATCTCGGCCACGGTCGTCGCGATCAGGCGGGCCCCGGTGGCGCCGACCGGGTGGCCGAGCGCGATCGCCCCGCCGTTGACGTTGACGCGGTCGGGATCCGGCTTGAGCTCGCGCTCCCACGCCAGGACCACGGAGCTGAAGGCCTCGTTGACCTCGAACAGGTCGATGTCGCCGACGGACATCCCGTTGCGTTCGAGGAGCTTGTGGGTGGCCGGGATCGGGCCGGTCAGCATGATCACGGGGTCGACGCCGACCGTGGTGTGGTCGACGATCCGGGCGCGGGCGCGGAGCCCGTACTCGTCGACGGCGGTGCCCGAGGCGAGCAGGACACCCGCGGCGCCGTCGGAGATGGGCGAGGAGCTGCCGGCGGTGATCCGGCCGTTCTCCTTGCGGAACGCCGTGCGCAGGCCGGCGAGCGCGGCGAGGTCCGTGCCCGGCCGCACGGTCTGGTCGCTCGTGCGGCTCCCGCCGTCGAGGCCCCACGGGATGATCTCGGCATCGAGGCGCCCGGCCGTGATCGCCTCGGCGGCGAGCCGGTGTGAGCGGACGGCGAACTCGTCCATCTCCTCGCGGGAGAGGTCCCAGCGCTCCGCGATCAGCTCCGCGCTCTCGCCCTGGGGAACGAAGTCGTAGCGCTCCCACATGCGAGCGGTCCACGGGTCGCCGTAGAGCTCGGAGATCTTCACCGGGGAGTTCATCGGCACGTGGCCCATGTGCTCCACGCCGCCGGCCAGCACCACGTCGTGCACGCCCGACGCGATCAGCGCGGACGCCATCTCGATGGCGGTCTGGGCGGAGCCGCAGCGGCGGTCGAGCACCGTGGCGGGCACCTCGGGCGGGTAGCCCTCCTGCAGCCAGGCGTTGCGGGCGATGTTGCGGGACTGCTCGCCGAACGGCGCGGTGCAGCCGATCACGATGTCCTCGACCACGCCCGGCGCGATGCCGGAGCGGCCGAGCAGCTCACGGTAGACGGCGCCGAGCAGGTCGTTGGGGTGGGTGTCGCGGAACCAGCCCTTCTCGGGGTGCGACCGCCCGAACGGCGTGCGGGCCGCCTCGACGACGAACACCTCGTTCCCGAGCATCAGATGACCGTCCCACCGTCGACCGGCAGCACCTGGCCGGTGACGTAGGAGGCCGCGTCGGAGGCGAAGTAGACGAAGCTCGCCGCGATCTCCGCGGGCTCGGCCCACCGCCCCAGCGGGATGCGCTCCAGGGTCTTCGCGGCGAGCTTCTCGTTGCTGCGGATGCCGCTGGTCATCGGCGTGGCCGCGAGCGGCGCCAGGGCGTTGACGGTGATCTGCCGCCGCGCCAGCTCGCGGGCCAGCGACTTGGTCAGCCCGATGATCCCGGCTTTGGCCGCGCCGTAGTTGGCCTGGCCGATCGTGCCGGTGAGGCCCGCGGCGGAGGTGACGTTGATGATCCGGCCGGTGCCGTCGTCCGGCAGGAACGGCAGAGCCGCCTGCGAGCACGTGAACGAGCCCATCAGGTGGATCTCGACGACCAGCCGGAAGGTGTCCTCGGACATCTTCGGGAACATCGCCGGGGCGATCGCGCCCGCGTTGTTGACCAGGATGTTGAGCGTGCCGCCGCCGAGCCGCGCGGCGTGGGCCGCGGCGGCGTCGGCCACGGCCCGGTCGCGGACGTCGAGCTCGTGGCTCTCGGCCGTGCCGCCCGCGGCGACGATCTGCTTCGCGACGGCCTCCGCCGCGGAGCCGTCGAGGTCGGTGACCAGCACGGCCGCTCCGGCGTCGGCGAACGCGGTGGCGACAGCGGCACCGATCCCGCTGCCTGCCCCGGTGAGCAGCGCGGTGCGGCCGTCGAGCGAGAAGGCGTTCACTAGTGGCATCCCCATTTCAGTAGCTCCGGGGCAGGCCCAGCACGTGGGAGCCCAGGTAGTTCAGCACCATCTCCTGGGACAGCGGCGCGATCTTCAGCAGCCGGGCCTCGCGGAAGTAGCGGGCCACGTTGTACTCCTCGGAGTAGCCCATCCCGCCGTGCGTCTGCAGGGCGCGGTCGGCGGCCTCGAAGCCGGCGTCGGCGC